>CAMOXN010000087.1 GCA_946629175.1 uncultured Lachnospiraceae bacterium
GAGTCTTCCGCGATCAGCATCGCTTCCGGATAAAGCGTCTTCAGGCCCGCATTCATCCTTTGCATGAACTTTACGGCGTCATGGTTGATCCCTCTTCCGCTGTTCCCCTGCCAGTAGATCAGGTTCCCGACGGCATCGAACCGAAGGCCGTCGAAGTGGTACCGGTCGAGCCAGAACGCGCAGGCTGATTGCAGGAATGAGCATACGTCCCCGCGGGAGTGCATGAAATTGCAGCTGCCCCATTCGCTGTATCCGACTGCCGGGTGCGGATACTCGTACAGTGCTGTTCCGTCAAAATTCCAAAGAGCGTAGTCATTTACCGCAAAGTGGACCGTTACTACATCCAGGATCACGGAAATATCGTTCTGATGGCATTGGTCGACCAGGTACTGAAGACCTCGCGGCTCACCGTAGCGGGATGTCGCGCTGTAGAATCCCGTTTCCTGGTAGCCCCACGACTCGTCTGCAGGATATTCCGCCAAAGGCATCAGCTCGACGGCGTTAAAGTGATTCTCTTTCAGATACGGGATCAGCTTGTCCGCAAGCTCCGTATATGTGAGCCATCCTGCGGCAGGGTCTGTTTTGCCGTCCCACTTGTTCTTCCTGCTCCATGATCCTGCGTGCACTTCATAAATATTGAGCGCGGACCGTTTGCGGTCATTGCGGGCTTTCATCCAGACATCGTCATTGAACTTATATTCAAGATCATAGAGAGCGGAAGCCGTGCCGGGACGCTTCTCGCTCCAGAAGGCATACGGGTCCGCGTGATCAATGAAACTGCCGTCTTTCCTCACGACTCTGTATTTGTAGAGCTGCCTCTCTTTGGCCTCCGGAACTTCCACTTCATAGAACTGCCCGTCATAGATCTTCTGCATCGGGATCTCTTCCCAGCCGGAAAACTCTCCGATCACCGAAACTCTGAGCGCCGCAGGGGCATATGTCCTGAAGACATAGCCTTGCCCGATCGGGTGAGCGCCCAGGAAAGAATAAGCATCAAAGGCGTTACCAGCATAAAATTTCTGAAAATCCATCATGACCTCCTCGCTGAATTCTGATCGGATCCGCTTTATAGTATGCGGTAAACATAGCATGTTTTATTATACAGCTTTTGTTTACGTTTGGCATGGTACGATTTCGCGAGACCGGCAGCCCGGGCCTGCCGGTCTAAAGCGCGACCGCAGCCCGGGCCTGCCGGTCGGAATTATTGTCTGAACGGAGTCGCACTCTGCATTTTGGTTAGTTATAATTAACCTCGCAAGGTTATTCATGACTAACCACTTGTGTTTGCGCTACTCGCCAGTTGTCAGACCCTATGGAGGCGGAAAATGTCAGATGAATTACTGATCCGGTGCGGTTCTCCCACTCTGGCCGGGATCAAGACCGGGAACATGTTCTCTTATCCCTATGAGAGCAGGGAGGAGGTGACGAGCGCCCTTCGCCGGCTCAACAAAATACTGGTCCCGAAAGGGCTCCGCATCCTGCCCCTCCGCTATACAGACAAAACAGTGCTCCTGTACCTGTACAGGATCGACGCCCTCAGGAAGGATCTTTCCCGGCAGGAGGCAGCGGATATTCTTCGGGAGGTCGGATATAAAAGCAGTAATTCAGACAGATGTGTCTGTGACCTGATCTCCAAGCTCCAGAATTCCGTGAACTTCCCCCACGAAGTGGGACTGTTCCTGAGCTATCCGCCGGAAGACGTGCGGGGATTCATCGACAATCACGCCAGGAACTGCAAATATCTGGGATTTTGGAAAGTCTACGGCGATGTGGAGAAAGCCAAGAAAACTTTTGCAAAATATGAACGATGCACAGAGGTTTACCGCAGAAAGTGGTCCATGGGGGCTTCTCTGCCGAGTCTGATCATCGGCTGAGATCATTCAGAAAAGGCAATTAGAAATAGCAATCAGAAAAAGAAAGGAAGTAAAAAATCATGAGCAAAGTAGCAATCGTTTACTGGAGCGGGACAGGCAACACAGAGGCCATGGCTAACGCCGTAGCAGACGGCGTACAGGGAAAGGGCTCCGAGGCCGTTCTGATCGGTCCTTCCGATTTCTCTGCAAATGCAGTTGCCGAGTATGACGCGATCGCCTTCGGATGCCCCGCAATGGGCGCCGAGCAGCTCGAGGAAGCTGAATATCAGCCCATGTGGGACGATGTAAAGGGAGCACTTTCCGGAAAGAAGATCGCTCTGTTCGGCTCCTACGGATGGGGTGACGGCGAGTGGATGCGTCTGTGGGAAGATGAAGCGCGGGATGCGGGCGCAGACCTTGTCGTTGACAGTGTTTTGGCAAACAATGAGCCCGATGACGACGCAGTCGAAGCCTGCAAGGCACTGGGAGCGGCACTGGCCTGATCGTTCTCAGGCATTCGTTTAAAGAACGGATTCTGATCGTCTTCATGAAGAAGGTCAAAAATGCCGCTTAGGGGTGTGATTCGATTGGGCACAGCAGTCGCGTTTCCTAAAAATGGAACCTTGAAATTCCTGCCCGTTGGGTACACAAACTGCATATCACGAATTTGGAACCCATAGATTTAGAGGGATTATTGCCCGGTTGGGCACACCTGATTTTTATCGCAAAAATGACCTACAAAACAACTGATGGTTTTGTAGGTCATTTTCTGTTTCAGATGCTGCTGTGCCCAACTCAAGAAATCTTAAGGATTCCTTTTTTCTGAGAACCCCCGCCTGTGCCCAACCGCCCGGATAAGACAGGGCTGCGCCGGGTTCCAAATTTTCTCAAGACCGGTCCTGTGCCCAACCGCCCCGAAGACGCAGAGAAAACGCTGCGTCCTGCTCTTTTTTGCCCTTTAATTCTCTCACAGGACCATCAACAGCGTCCCCGCTCCGATCAGCACGCATCCGGCCACTGACTTTACCGTAAATTCTTCATGCAGGAAAACAAATGCCAGCACCAAAGTGATAACTACGGACAGCTTATCGACCGGAACGACCTTAGACGCCTCTCCGATCTGCAGCGCCTTGTAATAGCATAACCACGAAGCTCCCGTAGCAAGACCTGACAGGATCAGAAAGAGCCAGCTCTTCCGGCTGATCGACATGAGCCCTGTCTGCTGATGGGTGATGAAGACCATTCCCCAGGCCATCAGAACGACGACCACTGTGCGGATCGCAGTGGCGAGGTTAGAACCAACGCCTTCGATCCCTATCTTTGCCAATATTGAAGTCAGCGCCGCGAAGACCGCTGAACCAAGAGCCAGCCAGAACCACATTGATATCTCCCCCTGTCATTCACCTTGTCAGCACTTCCGCCCCAATTCCCGCGCCTCTTCCAAGGCAGGATGATGAGGTCTTTCACCGGCGACCGTCACGCCGCCCATGAACACAGTGCCGGCAAGGCGCGCCCTTTCGAAGCACTCCACCCAGCCTTCTACACCGCTGATCGCTCTTTCCGGGACGTCATCCTCGTCCTCTGCTGCAGCAGTGAGAAAATATACATCCGTGAACGCGTAGTCGCTCGGATAGAGCGGATTCAGGCGGTCAAGCATCGTTTTCATCTGGCCGGACATCTCGTAATAGTAGATCGGAGACGCGAACACCAGCACGTCGGCCGTCAGTGCCTTCCCGCAGATCAGGCTCGCGTCGTCATCGATCACACATTTCTGTGTCTTTTGGCAGGCAAAACACCCGCGGCAGAAGTTAATGGTCTTGTCCCTGAGCGAAACGATTTCCACTTCATGGCCGGCCTCCCTTGCTCCGTCCGCAAATGCCAGGCACAGAGCTTCCGAATTGCTGTTCTTCCTTGGGCTGCTTGAGATTATCAGTACTTTTTTCATAGTGCTCTCCTTTTCATTTCTGCAATGTTATCGCGACCGGCAGGCCCGGGCTGGTGATCGCGGTCGCAGGCTTACCGTTCGGCCTCGAACTTCTTCAGCAAGTCAGAAACTCTGACAAAATAGAAATCGTCCGCAGTCTGTTTGACGCCCTGATTGGTCGTCAGGATGTCCGCGTAAAGATCCGTTACAGGAAGGGAATTTCCGGCCGCGTCCAGGTTGTCATCCCTTTCGTCCGTTATGTCCTTGTCGATAGCGAGGACCAGCCCGTCGTAGTCGGCAGGGACCCTGAAGGTCAGCGTCGACTCTACTCTTCCCGGATAGGAAAAAATGAAGCGGTCATCCTCATAGCTGCTGGTAAAATCGGAAGTGGAAGCGTTGCGGATATCCGACTTGGCGAACAGCCGGTAAGTCCGCTCGTTCCAGGTGATAATGGACTCCACCATGGAAGAGATCACGGCCTGGCCGGGGCTCAGGTCCTCGTCCGCTTTTTCCTCGTCCGCGTCGCGGTAGTTCAGCAGCGAAGTGCCGGTATAGGCATCGAACGGGTAAGCCGAATTTTCCTCCCAGCGGATGCCCCAGTCATAATACCGGCTGTCGAGCAGGTCGTAATCGACATATCCTTTCATCGTCCCGGTCCACTCCAGTTCGATCGTGATATCGACATATCCCGCTGACCGCAGTTTCATTTCTCCGCCTACCGGCTCTGCCTTGGCATCCGTGATCCTCAGCACAGCGTCTTCAATGTTCTCCGGATCCCGGACAAGTCCCTGATCGGGGAGGCGCTTTTCGTTCGCCAAAAAGAACGACCAGTATGTCCGGACAGGAAACGAGGTATCCGTCGAATACTCGAATCCCTTCCACTCATCGTAGCGGACGCCCGCAGGCGGTATATCCGGTCCCTGCACGGGACGGCCGCCCTTGGTCTGTTCCGGCTCCTCCGGAGCTTTCTGTTCCTGCCACCCGCGCGTTTCCTGCCACCCGTGCATCTTCTGTTCCGGTACCCCGTGCGCACTGGCGGTGATCCCACAGCTCAGGACTATCAGGCAGCTCAGGACTGTAAGGCAGCCCAGGACCGCCATACAGCCCATGACCACCGGACGCATCAGCGCAGCAACGATAGAATGAAGTTTTCTGTATTTTGTCACCATAGCGTTCCGTCTCCGTACCCCTGGGCGCCTCCGCCGTCGAGATATTCGTAGTCATTGCGGCGGGGCGATTCGCTCTGCTCTTTGAGGTCCTGCTTCTGCTGCTTGAGGTCTTCCTTGAGGCCTTCCTGGCGCGCCCGCTCCTGCTTTTCCTTCTCAGCCTGGTCTTTGGACCCGGTGGACTGGCTGTCATCCCCGTCACCGTCCTGATCCTGATTCTGGTCCTGATCCTGATTCTGGTCCTGGCTGTCATCCCCGCCGCCACCATCGCTGTCATTCTCGTCTTCGCCGCCACCGCCGCCTTCGCCCTGTCCTTCTTCATTGGGCGCGTACTGTGACAGATATTGGAGCATCTCGTCGATGTCGTTCCTCAGTTTGTCCGCATTCGCGTAGTGCCCGTCGAAGCTTCCCACCGGCTCGCTGGCGCAGCCCTTCTCCGTCAGCACATACCGCGCCTCAAGGAGGACGGAGATCGCCTCCATGACAGCGTCGGGATCCGTGACGTCCAGGCTGTCAAAGTCGATCGTATGGCACATAGAGAGCGCGAGGTTCACGCGGACCTTGCATTCTTCCTCCGTCTCCGGCATTTTTTTGCTCAGCGCCTCCCAATAATAGGGGATCGCCTTCTCGTAATTCTGTCTCTGGTATTCCGCGTTCCCGAGGTTGTAGGGGATCACGTAATTCTCGCCGACCGCGATATTGTCCACTGTGTACTCCGCGATCGTCTGATAGGAGCCGCGGTCATAATTGTACAGGAACAGGGCGTTCACAACACTCCTTATGAGAATGAGGATGCCGATCACGGCGACCGCGATGGAAACGACGCGCAGCGCCCCTCGGATGAACGCGATGAATTTGTCAAACAGGCTGTCATTCGTATTCATCACGCGACACCCCCTCTGCAGATCGTCAGGTACAGCCAGATCAGGAGCAGGAACTCGACGAACATGGCAAAATAGTGATAAGTCTCCGTATACCCCTCCCTGTTTCCGGCCGCGAAGGCGGCCTCTCTGCTCATCATCCGCACGGACCGAAGCCTGCCCGCCAGGGAAGTTCCCGCATCTTTGGTCTCATTTATGTAGGGCACGGAGAGATCGCCCGCGATCTGCCGCAGCGTCGTCTCGTCGATGCGGGACAGGGCCTTGTCTCCGTTCGAGCTGTTCCTGATATAGCCTCTTCCGGGATAGTACATAGCGCCGCCGCTCTCCGTGCCGTACCCGAGGACTGCGCCGCTGTCGACCAGCCTGCCCAGGTCCTTAAAGCTCTGAAGGGCGTCGCCGTTCGTCGTCTCGCCGTCGCTGAAGAGGAAGACGACCGTCTTGCGCTCTCCCTCCTTCCTCGCGGCGGACTCCACCATCATATGGAGCGCCTCGTAGGAAGTGTTGAGGGATGACCCCCGCGACGTCGCGTAAGAAGGCATGTTCAGGTCGCCGAGCATCTCCTCGACCGCGACGATATCCTGCGTAAAAGGCGTCAGGATCTGGGCGCCGTTGTCGAATGTGATCAGCGAGAAACTGCTGCCCGGCAGCGCCTCCATGATCGATCTGATATCGTTTCTCACGCCGTCGATCCGCATCCCGCCCTTGTGGTCTTCCGCCCACATGCTGATCGTCGTGTCGACGACGAAAGCGACGTCCAGATTCGTCGTCTTGATCTCCGAATCCGGGCTCAGGTACATGGGACGGATGCCGACCGCTGCGATCCCCGCGAGCATGGCAAGAAGAAGGAGCAGGGCCGTCAGTCCGCGGCGGGACTTGACCCGGCCGATCCCTCTTTTGACCAGAATATAGATCGTCGTCGCGGCGATCACCGCGAATCCGGCCGCGAGAATGATGAACCAGAACTGCGGCGCGTCCGACTCGACAGTGGCCGTCGTGGTCCTGGTCTCCCGGTTCTCGATCGCCTTGATGTCATCCAGGATCATCTGCGCCGTCAGCGCTGTGCCCGGCTCATAGAACTTTCCGTTTGTCAGCTCCGCGGCTTCCCGCATTTCGCTGACGTTGCTGCCGCCGGAGCTGC
>CAMOXN010000088.1 GCA_946629175.1 uncultured Lachnospiraceae bacterium
GGGAACACCGGAATGCCCCAGTACTATCAGGCGAAAGCTGTCAGGATCGGGAGCCCCGATTCCATTCAGATGCTTCTCGGTTTTGCCAATATCGAGGAGGAGCGGCAGGAGGAACTCAGAAAGAGGAAGCTTCTTGAGGATGCTCTCGAGCAGGCCAGGCACGCGGCAGACGCGAAGAGCGCTTTTTTGTCAAATATGTCCCATGACATAAGGACTCCCATGAACGCGATCATCGGCTTCGCGAACATTGCCGCAGAGCATATCGACGACCGGGAAAAAGTCATCGACTGCCTCGGCAAAATACGGACATCCAGCGTTCATCTGCTGCGCCTGATCAATAACGTTCTGGACATGAGCCGCATTGAGAGCGGAAGAGTGGCGCTTGAGGAGTCCTGGGTGAGCCTGCGGGATATCATCGATGAGGTGACGGACCTGATGAAGCCCGAGATCCTCTCCCACAGGCACGAGTATGAGATCCGGCTGTCCAGGGATATACCGGGCTACGTCCTGTGCGACAGGCTCCGGATGACGCAGCTTCTCCTGAATCTCCTCAGCAACGCGGTGAAATACACGCCGCCCCAGGGGAGGATCCGGCTGGAAGTCTCCCGGGGACTGGACGCGCCTTCCGGCTACTCGGCGCTTGAATTTGTGGTCAGCGATACCGGGATCGGTATGAGCAGGGATTTCCAGAAGAGAATGTTCGAGCCTTTTGAGAGGGAACACAATTCCACCGTCAGCAAGGTCATGGGAAGCGGCCTGGGCATGCCGATCTGTAAAGGGATCGTTGATTCGATGGGCGGCTCCATGACAGTCGACAGCCAGCAGGGAAGAGGGTCGGTCATCACGGTCAATCTGGCGCTTCGGTCAAGAGAGTACGACGGGAGCGATATCGGCAGTGAAACAGTGAAGACGGAGGAGACAGAAGCGAAGGAAAACGGGAGCGGCCTGATCTCGAAGACGGCTGTTTTCCCGGAAAGCGGGACCAATCTCCGCAGATCCCGCAGCGGTGCGGTACGGGTCCTGCTCGTGGAGGACAATGAACTCAACAGGGAGATCGCCCAGGAGCTCCTCGAGGACATCGGGTACACGGTGGAGACCGCGGAAGACGGCGAGACCGCGATCGTGATGATCTCGAGATCCGACAGGTCTTATTACGACGTGGTCCTCATGGACATCCAGATGCCCGGCATTGACGGCTACGAGGCGTCCAAGAGCATCAGAAAGCTGTACGATAAAGAACACGCGCAGATCCCGATCATCGCTATGACGGCGAACGCTTACGATGAGGATATGGAGAAGGCCCGGAGCGCGGGCATGAACGCGTATATTGCCAAACCCGTTGATCCGGGAGACCTGAGGAGGATCCTTGCGCAGGTCCTGGGGAGGGAAGAAGGGACCGAATAAACAGGCCGCGAATGACTCGATTCCGGGATGCCGTGAAAGGATCCCCGGTCATAACAGATGAGGAGAGAAGCCGCATGAAAACAGCGCTTGTGAGCGATTTTGACAATACGCTATATTTTCACAATTCGGAGGAGAGGTTCCGCGCGCAGGACATCTTTGAGATCCTTTTCTTCCAGAAAAGAGGGGGACTTTTCGGGATCTGCACGGGCAGGTCTCCCGACAGCGTCCTGGATACGACCGGGAACTTCCTGCGCCCGGATTTTATCATATCCGTCAGCGGCGCGCTGATCGTGGACGGGAAAGGAAATGTACTGGACAGCCGCTGCCTTTCGCCGGAGATCACAGAGAAGATCTGCAGGGAATACGAGAGCAGGGCGGCCATGGTCATCCACGCGGGCGGGCATGTCTATACGCTGAGCGAGCCCGAGTATCATCTCCAGATCAGGATCGGTTCCTACGGGGAGCTGCCCCGTGACGCGGTCTACGGGATCTCCATGCGCTTTGAGAGCAGCGAGGCCGCGGCAGCAGCGGTATTGGAAATGAAAGAAAAATACGGCGCCCATATCGCGCCGTTCTTAAATGTCAGAAATGTGGACATCGTGGCAGCAGGCTGTTCCAAGGGAACAGGAGCCGCCAGAGCGCGCGAGCTGTTCGGGATCGAAAAGCTCGGTGGCATCGGGGACTCCTACAATGATCTCCCGCTGATCGAAAACGCGGATGTCGGTTTTACCTTTGCCGACGCGCCTCCGGAACTGAAGGAAGCGGCGGACGAGATCGTGATGTCCGTGTCGCAGGCAATCGAAAAACTGGGGTAAGGGACAGAGCTGCGAGGCACCGGCGCCCGCAGCCGCTGCGGCGCGGCATCCGCTTTCCGCCTGCGGCCGGAGCTGTCATTCCTGCGGCGCGGCTTCCCTGAGCGCTTCCTCCCACGCGGTCGATGCCGGCCATGTGCCGTCATCAAGCGTATCTCTCAGAAAACGGAAGTAACAGGAGAGCTTCTCCTGCACGTGTCCGCCGCTGAAGCAGTAAGCATAGGGGCTGTTCCCGCTGAGGAGGTTCTCCATCAGCACCGCCCTGTCCTCCATCGGATAGGTCTTGCTGTAAGGATCTATAAAATAGACATCCCGGGCGGGGCATCCGCTCTCAGCTGTGTATTCTGTGCTTCCCGCGGTCTCGTAACTCTCCCCGGACGCGTCGATATAGGAGTAATAGTAGGAGAACCCTTCCGGATTCATCGCGTTCCAGACATCTTCGTCAAGAAGGCCTTCGCCCAGGAAACGGTAATCCGCCGCGTGCGTCAGCTCATGGATGACGGTGGACGGGGCCAGGTCGTCATAGAGGTCGAAAGCGACCTGCATGAGGCCGTTGGATTCCGTGGTAAAAGCGCTGGCGTTGGAAATACTGCTGGCCGCGTTGAGCGGCGTCAGGGCGCCTGTCAGATACAGGACGATGCCGCGGAAGTAATCCCCTTTAAGACGGTCAAAATAGCCCTCCGGATAGAGGGAGAGCGTGTTGCTGAGGACGGACAGGGAACCGCTGAGGACCGAGGGCTCTGTAGCGGGTTCCGCTGTGTAATCCCTGAATTCGGAGGGAATATTGTCCCCGAGAACGATCGTGACACCGTATCGGTCACCGAGTTCCTCGGCCGCCCGGCTCAGCTCTCCGTAATCGGCGGGCTCCGGAGCCTCGTAAGCGGTCTCGGAAGGCCCTTCCCAGTCCGCGGCGGCACAGTTTACGGTGTCCCAGAGATAGATCCGGGAAGCGCAGCCCTGCTCATCCCGGAGCATGAACGTGCACCAGCCTCCGCAGATGGACAGGGGGACCGTGCTGAAGGAGACGAAACCGCTGTTCCCGGGAGTTCCGGCATCGGCACTTCCGTTTTGTCCGGGCGGAGCGGCATCAGAACTATCAGTTTGTATGGGCGGATCGGCATCAGAACTCCCGCGCAGCAGCGCTGTTATCTGATCCGGGAGCTGCATCTCTTTTTTGACATGAGAGGAGAGGCTGCAGACTGATACTTTCGGGGCGGTCCTGAACGAAGTGCCCAGAAGGAGGCCGTCGGCGCATACCGAGAACCTGCTGCTTCCGAGGTCGGAGAGGTAGAACCGGCTCTCCCCCGTGCGCGGATCGGCATCGACAAGGATCCTGTCTGACGGTGCCTTAAGGGAATAGGTGGCAAAAGTCAGACTGCCCTCGTGCCCGCTCACGACCGGCGTTAAAGCGCCGTATCCGCAGGGGAGCGTCCACGCGGGTCCGATCGAACCGTCCGCATTGACCGTATAGATGATCCCCCTGTCGGAGGACAGCCAGACATTGCCGTCCATACAGCAGGGCTCGGAACCCCGGAGCCATTCGGGCAGGATCACGGTCTTAACTTCCGACGAGGGCCGATAGAGGACGCCGCGGGCCCGGTCGCAGACTACGACCGGGTCTGCGCAGAGGAGCTCTAAGTCCTGTTCGCTTCCGTCCTCAGTCCGGGGGACATCTGCTTCGGGAAAGGACCCGCAGGCGGTTATGCTCCCGTCGCGCAGGTCCAGGAGCCTGAGGACGAACCGGCTGCCGGCGTTCTCGCGCTGCAGAAAAAGTAAGCTGTATTCTGACTTGAGCCCGTAAGCGCAGACCGGCCCTGCGTCTTCCCCGAAAAGGGGCGTGAGGTCATAGAGAGCGCCTTCGCCATTAGAAGTGCCGACCTCGTAGGGCTCAAGTAAGGAGAGCGCGGCGCTCCTGTCCGGATCCTGCGGCTCCGCGGCGCGGCAGGAGGAGAGAAAGACCACGGTCATTATTATGTAAAGGGCGGTCCGGACAATGCGGCACCGCCGGCGGATAGGGTTAAGTTCCATTCAGGGACACCTCAGGATGCAGTATTTTCTTATTAAAAGGATACCCTCTGCATCCTGGTTAGGCAAGTGAAAAGGCGGTCCGGCTGCCCCGGGAAGAAGGACCTGGGACAGGCCGCGGCGCGCGGCGATACATATGAAATGGAGGAACAACAATGAAAAAACTGGGTTTTATCGGTCTTGGAAACATGGGAAGCGCCATCATCGGCGGGATCCTGGGGAGCGGCAGGGCTGTACCGGAGGACATCATCGGGTCCGATCACTCGCAGCAGGGAAGGGAACGCGCGGAGGAGCTCTACAAGATCGCGACGACAGGAGACAACCGGGAAGTGGCGCGCAAGGCAGATATCCTGTTCTTTGCGGTAAAGCCGCAGTTCCTCGACGATGTTCTCACCGAGATCAGGGATGAACTCCCCGAAGGGCAGCTCATCGTCAGTATCGTGGCCGGAAGGAGCGTATCCTATTATCAGAAGATGCTCGGGGAAAAAGTGCGCCTGGTCCGACTGATGCCCAATACGCCGGCGCTCGTCGGGGCCGGGATGACGGCGGCATGCTGCAGTCCGGGCGTCACCAAAGAGGAGATGGAGGAAGTCGGGGACCTTTGCAGGACATTCAGCCTGTTCGAGGTCGTACCCGAGACGCTGTTCGATGCCGTGACCGGCGTGAGCGGCAGTTCGCCCGCCTATGTATTCATGTTCATTGAGGCGATGGCTGACGCGGCCGTGCTGGGCGGCATGCCCAGGGCACAGGCCTATAAGTTCGCGGCGCAGGCCGTGCTCGGCAGCGCCAAGATGATGCTGGATACCGGAAAACACCCTGGTGAGCTCAAGGACATGGTGTGTTCTCCGGCAGGAACGACGATCGAAGCGGTCAGAGTGCTGGAAGAGCGGGGATTCAGGTCTGCCGTGATCGAAGGCACAGTCGCGTGCATAGAGAAGTCCGCGGAAATGAACGCCTCAAAAAACTGACTTTAGGAAGTTTTAATAACTGATTTTCATTGCATTTACGGTATAAATAGAGTATGTTAATTAGGATATTGCGCAAACGTACGGCACTGAGTGTGCCGTAAGACAATAAAATAATTGACTAAGGAGTTGATACAGCATGGGCAATGAAAAAGTAAGCCCGCAGAAAAGAAAGGCGCCCAGGAAGAAGCGCCCCAATCCGTATAAAGCTAAACAGAGAAAGATCAACAGATATGTGAGGATCACCGGACGCGTAGCGTTCATCATTCAGGCGGTCCTGTCCCTGATCCTGGTACTCACGATCTCAAGAACGAAACTGCTGCCCGGAAAATACATTATGGCCATTTCAGCGGGGCTGGGAGCGCTCGCTTTGATCACGTTCCTGATGAACCTCCGCCGCAACAGGAAGATCCGTATCGCCGGAACAGCCATCAGTGCGGCGGCCATCGTGCTGGTCTGTGTTTTTACCACCTATTTCAACAGGACCATGAATGTGCTCCAGAGCAACAGCAAAGCGCTCAAGACAGACAACATGATCGTGGTCGTCCGCGAGGACGATCCGGCGCAGGTCCTCGTTGACGCCAAGGACTACAAATTCGGAGTCCACCTTCCTGCCGGCGCGGCGGGAGGAAGCAGCGCGATGGTAACGGATATCGAGGAGGCGCTCTCCGGAAAGATCAACCTGGTCGAGTACGGCAGCGACATCGAAGTCGCGAAGGCACTGCTCGACGGAGAGGTCGACGCGGCGATCTATAACAAGGCGTACACCTCCGTCATCGCCGAGTCCATCGACAATGAGGAGTATGAGAGCCTGGTAAGGGTGCTACACCAGTATGGCATCGAAACGGACATCGAGAAGGAGACCGTCGATGTGGGCGAGCCCTTCAATGTGCTGATCAGCGGCATCGACGTATACGGCGATATCTCGCAGACAAGCCGCAGCGACGTCAACATCATCGTGACGGTCAATCCCAAGACCAAGAAGGTGCTCCTGACTTCGACCCCCCGAGATTACTATGTGAGGATCCCGGAAGAATCCGGCGACGCGAGAGACAAGCTGACACATGCGGGAATCTACGGCGTGGACGCTTCGATGAGAACGCTCGAAGAGCTCTACGGAATTGATATCACCTATTTCGTCCGCGTGAATTTTGACACTCTGATCAAGCTCGTAGACGCTATGGACGGACTTGACGTCTATGTGGAATATCCCTTCGACGCGTACACGGACGAGTACCACTTCGACAAGGGATGGCATGACATGTTCGGCGACCAGGTGCTGGCTTTCTGCAGAGAGAGATACAGTTTCGCCGACGGCGATAACCAGAGAGGACGCAACCAGGAGCAGGTCCTGAAAGCGCTGATCGAAAAGCTCCTCTCACCTGCGATCCTGCCGCACTACGCGGACATTCTGGACAGTCTGGACGGTTTCTTCCAGCTCAACATGTCGCAGGAGAAGATCGCGGAGCTCGTGAACATGCAGCTTACCGACAACGCGCACTGGGAGATCCTCAAGCAGACTGCCGAGCAGGGCCAGGGCGGATTGGAGCCGACCTATTCGGGCGGAAGCACTCCCCTGTACGTCATGTGGCCGGACTGGGCGAGCGTGTATGTCAATTCGGCGCGTATCGAGACGATACTGAACGAAGGATATAACTGATGAAAATAAAAGGCTGTCGCATAAGAGCGGCAGCCTTTTGATATGAAGAGGGAAGATGGGCCCG
>CAMOXN010000089.1 GCA_946629175.1 uncultured Lachnospiraceae bacterium
GACTCCAATGCCCGCAAGCTCTGGTAGGCCAGCATCAGAAGTGCTGTTGAATCGCTGTTCTCTCTGGTTATGTATTGCAGGATCTCCATAAAATAGGAGGCGTAGCAGACCCCGACCAGGTCGTCTCTGAGCTTTGCGAATGAATTGTCAATTCTGGCTTCGACGATCTGGTAGGCGCTTCTGCCCTCGTTGATCCTGAATCTTCCGAACACAAATGGCAGCGCAGCCCCCATGACCGGACTTCCCGGCCTTCTCGCACCTCTTGCGAATCCCGAGATCCGTCCCCGCTCGCGGGTCAGGATCTCGATCCTTCTGTCATATTCTCCCGCAGGGGCGCTTGTCAGGACCATCCCGGTCACTTCGTAACTTGTGCTCATACTATTATAGTTCGGAAATGCTTTACTTGTATTTCTTCATATCATATCCGAAGGACTTCATCTGCTGCTCATTGTCCTTCCAGTCCTTGCGGACTTTGACCCAAAGCTTCAGGTTCACTTTGGACTGAAGCATGTTCTCGATATCCGTCCGCGCCGCGGTCCCGATCTTCTTGAGCATGGAACCCTGCTTTCCAATCACGATCAGCTTGTGGGATTCTCTCTCGCAGATGATGGAGGCGTCGATATCACAGATCTCCGTGCCGTCCTTCCTGGTGCGGGACTTCATGCTGTCAATTGTCACGGCGATTCCGTGAGGAACTTCTTCCTGAAGCAGGCGAAGGGCTTTTTCTCTTATGATCTCCCCTGCGATCTCTCTCTCGGTCTCTGTCGTGACCTGCTCTTCGTCGTAGAAGGGCTCTCCCTCGGGGAGAAGATCGAAGAGGCTCTTCAGAAGATCATCCGTCCCGTATCCGGAGCGGGCGCTCACAGGGATGATCCCTTTGAGATTTGACTCGCGCGTTTTCAGACCGGCAGTCTCGTCTTTACCGTCGCCTTTTCCCTGCTGCCCCTGCTGCACCTTGAACGCCTCATCATACGCATGCTGGTACACCGCAATGACCGGCAGGATCTGCGCCTTCTTCACGGAATCGATCTTGTTGATGAGGATAAGAACAGGAGTCCTGATCTCCGTCAGGAGCTGAAGGATCTGCTTGTCTTCTTCGCTCAGCTTCTCTTTGGGTTCCACGAGCCACAGGACCGCGTCCACTTCCTTGAGTGTGCTGGCGGCAGCTTTCACCATGAATTCCCCCATTTTGGTCTTCGTGTGGTGAATGCCGGGTGTGTCGAGAAAGACGATCTGTCCTCTCTCCTCCGTCAGGATCGTCCGGACCTGTGTCCTCGTCGTCTGAGGCTTGTAGGAGGTGATCGCGATCTTCTGCCCGATCAGGCGGTTCATAAGAGTTGATTTGCCGACATTCGGCTTTCCGATGATCGTGGCGAAGCCGGCTTTCTTAGCCTGATCATTAATGCTCTCTTTCTTTCCTGTTGTGGTGACTTCTGAATTATGTGTCATGCGGGTTTCCTTTTCTTGTTTTATGATGACAGCATCCGATCACTTCAGATTCTCGATCCTGTCGAATCTCTCCGCTTCGCTCTTTATCTTCTCATCGTTGCCGACGACGCACAGGCAGTCTTCCGCGAGGAATGCCTCGATGTGTCCGGCAAGTCCTCGGATCTCGTCCGGCCCGCAGTCAAGGACTTCCATCCTCTCTTTGCGGACAGATTCCTCTGTAAGGCCGGTCATGTAAGCCGTCAGTGAATACTTGCCGTAGGTCGGCGGCGTCATCGGATGGTCCATGGCGCTGACAGCGCCGATAATGTATTTGGTCATCGCGCGCTCGTCCGCTTCGAAGCCGCGCACGTAGTCCGGCGCCTCTTCGAAGGCCTTGATCGTACGCGCCAGATGCGGGTCCCTGTAAGAGACAAAGTAGGCGTTCCCGTCCTTGGTAAAGCTGCTCATACAGCCGTAGGCGCCGCCCGTCACGCGTACACGGTTCCACAGATAATCGTAGCCGAGGATCACGCGCAGAACGCGCAGTGCGCCTGTGTAAGGCAGGCCTCTTTTGCCGAAGCTTCCCGCGCGGCAGACGAACTGTACCTGTCCGGCCGTCGTGAAGGCTTCCTTCACCTTGACGGGTGTAATGCTGAACGCGGGGCCGTATGCTTTCAGATCGCTTTCAGGCGAGCATGCGGCAGGAAGATTCCCTGCAAGCTCCGCCGCCTTATCCGCAATGAGAGGAAGGCACTCTTCGTCTGCTGTGCAGTCGGTCATCATGTGATCCACGCGGAATATATACGCCGCCATCTCCGCAAGCGTTGTCAAAATACCGCCCGCCTCGTCCTTCTCCAGAAGTCCGCAGACTTCATCGAGCTTGTGGTACGCGTTCACGCCGTTTATGCTGTCCATGATCAGCGACGTCTCCGAGAAGCATGCGGTTGCCCTGACCGCCGCTGTGGCATGGCCGGACGCGGGCAGATCCGCGCGCATTGCGGCGCGTTCTTCCTCGAGGACTTCGAGGATCCTGTCCTTGGAATCCCATTTCGTCGTCGTGAGGATCTCCGTGACGAGCCTTACGGCTTCCGCGAGGTTCTCGTGAAGGACTTTGCAGTTCACTTCCATCATCAACCGGTACTTGTCCGTGTCGTCGTACTGCGTGTAGACGCTGACCGCGCTGCCCATGCCTCCGGTCAGGATGTTGATCTCCCGGTCCAGCTCCGCATAGCTGTAATGCTCCGTATCGAGGACGCCCAGAAGAGTCTTGAATACGCCCAGATACGGGAAGAACTTCTGCGGGATCTGCGAGATATCGAACATATAGGTCAGGTAATCGATTCCCGACGTGTTCAGAGGATGTGCCACGACGAGCGTCTCGGGCACTGCTGCTCCGCATACTGCGCCGGTCCCTGCGGGCGCCGATACTCTGTCTGACGAGGCGGCTCCATCCGGTACTGCCTCTCCGCGGACTTCAGCTTTCATAAAGCGGTTGACGAACGGCTTGACTTCCCTGCTCAGGTCTTCCCTGCGCAGCATCGGGATCTTCTCCAAGTCCTCTTTGGCGCTGGGCGTTTCCTGCCACTTGCGGAGCGCCGCCAGGTCGTCGACGATCTGCTGTCTTTCCTCTTTGGTGAGGTTCTTCGCGAAGGAATCGAGCTTCTGCCTGAGTTCTTCCGCCATCTTCTCTGTCAGTCCCGGCTCCGGCGTCATCACGACGACCGCTTTGTGAGTATTCTCCAGGAAGTGTTTGCGCAATAACTCTTCAAAATAGCCCTGGTCCATCTTCTCGCGAAGGAATGCAAAAGCTTCTCCCAGCTCCAAATTGATAAAAGGAGCGTCCTCATTGTAGAGCCAGGTGTCAAGCGCGTTCACGCCGTACACCAGTCCCTTGGGATAGAAGCCGTAGTTAGCTTCCCTGTACTTGAATTCAAAGCGGTTGATGCCAGCAAGAAGGGCGCGCTGATCCAGCCCCTTTTCCACGATCTCCCTGAGCGTGTCCTCGATGGTCTTTACGAACTCCTCTTTCTTGTCGGGATTCGTGTACTTGGAGACCACCGAGTAGGTGGGCTGCCTGACGCCGAGCTCAAGCATGGAGAATACGTCTTCACCGATCCCCTTGTCCCTGAGCGCTTTTTTGACAGGGGCGCCTTCGGCGTCGCACAGCATGTAATCCAGGATCCTGAACGCAAGGCAGATCGTCGTGTCCTGTCCGTCAGGCGCGAGCGACACGTTCCAGGACAGGAAGCTCCTTCCGGGAACTTCGTCTTCAGTGAGCACGGAGTAATGCTGCTCTGCCTCCACCGGCTTATCGAAGGCGGGCTCCGCCGGGATCTCGGAGTCGATCTCAAGCCTGTCAAATGTCGACAGATAGGCTTCGTCGAGATAGGCGAGCCGCTCCTCCATATCCATGTTTCCGTATAGGAAAATATAGCTGTTGGACGGATGATAGTATCTCGTGTGGAAATTGAGGAAAGCCTCGTAGGTCAGGTCCGGAATATTGACCGGATCTCCGCCTGACTCCACAGCGTAAGGGGTGTGCGGGTAGAGCGCTTCGTAGATGCTGCGGGCGAGCACGTCGTCCGGCGATGACAGGGCACCCTTCATCTCGTTGTAGACGACGCCGTTCACTGTGATCGGGCTCTCAGCGTCCTCCGCCTCGTAATGCCACCCCTCCTGGCGGAAGATATCCCGCACCTTGTAGATATTGGGATGGAACACCGCGTCGAGATACACGTGCATCAGGTTCTTGAAGTCCGTGTCGTTGCAGCTGGCAACAGGATACACGGTCTTGTCGGGATAGGTCATCGCGTTCAGGAATGTATTGAGCGAGCCCTTGGCCAGCTCGATAAAGGGGTCTTTTACAGGGAAGTCCCTTGACCCGCAGAGAACGGAATGCTCGAGGATATGCGCCACGCCGGTCGAATCCTCCGGCGGTGTCCGGAAACCGATATAGAATACCTTGTTGTCATCTTCCGAGGGCATAAGGGCCACTCTCGCGCCGGTCTTCCTGTGGCGCAGAAGAAGGCTGTCACAGCCCGTGTCTTTCAGGTACTGGTGCTGGATAAGGTCATATTTTTCCAAAATACTGTTCGAAACTTCCATAAGATCCTCACTGTTCTTCTGATTTCTTACTCAATATTTAATTCGATATCCGTCTTGATCGATAATATTGCAGATCTGTTTCCGTAAAAGTGCTATACCTGCTATTATAATGAGAATTCTCCAAAAAGATAGACATCCGCGCAAAAAAAGGGCCGCGTCCGTGAACGCGGCCCTTTCATCCGATCCATTACAACCCGGTGAACTGATCGGCGGACATCCCGTTTGTCAGGGACGCCGGCACGACCTTTTTCTGCCAGAGCATATCGAACACTTCCATCAGTACCGTATCCGTCCTGTCGGAGAGCTGGCTCCTCTCCGTGTCAAAATAGTAATTGATACTGTAGTCATACGTACCGGACTCCTTGTTCTCACCAACTGCGTTCTCCAAGGCGATCGTCAGCAGCTCGGCCAGCAGGTCGCTGTCCTGCGTGCGGTAGACCGACGTGATCACGACGTTGTCCTTCGCGTTCCCGCCGTACGGGAACAGGTCGATGAAGGCCCCGATCACTCGCACCCCTTGCGCTGCCTTTGCAGACCTCAGGACTTCTTTGGCACATAGCGGAGACGCCGTATACAGGATGTCGCACCCTTCCGCGATCAGCTGCTTAGCTGTCATCTCGTTATCCGATACCGGTACCTTGACGGAAGTGCCGAGATTCTTGTTGGCGTAGTTGACTCCGCATAAGAAACCGAGTTTGGCGTTGGCGGCGACTGAGCCGTTGTCTTTCGCAGTGACAGCCGCTACTTTACCGCTCTTGGATTCAATAGCAGCCGCAATACCGGCGAGGAAACCGCTCTCTTCATCGCGGTATTTGAAAGACGTGACATTGTCCAGCACCACAGGGTTCCCTTTCCCGTCCAACGGAACAGCGTCGAATAAAATAAACTTCGTATCCTTGCATTTATTCGCCACATCACTGATCCCGGAGAACATCTCTCCGCATGCGACAACGACATCATAGCCGGCTGCGAGTTCTTCTGCCATCTTCAGGCAGGCGGCAGGCTTGCCGGTCTTCTCCGTGAATTCCTTAAAGGAAGCCGTCTTGTCCGATTCCAGGAACTCGTTGAGCCCCTGTTTCAGTCCTCTGTTCACCGCGAGGTCGTCTGTCCCTGCCGGAGAAGTGAGCAGCGCGATCTTAAGCTCTGATTTTCCCAGGTTGGAATCATCGAGAAAATGAAGCCCGTCCTCCGTCATGTTATTCTCAGCAGCTGTTACCCTGCTCATAGCAGAACCGCCGAAGCCGGCAGCCAGCGCTGTGAGCATCGCAGTTGCTGTGATCATTGCGATTATTTTTCTCATACTTGCTGCCTCCGTTTCTGTCCTCCATCCCTGCCCGCAGCAGGCAGACTCAATTGTCCGGCCTCATTGATCAGCAGAAAGAGCAGACTCTATTTTTCCAGGTCTTTTGTATACAGAGTTCTGTCCATCACCCCGTCCCTGACTTGCATCCATGCCTTTATATTGCCTCTCCTCACGCGCAGCAGTAGCTTTTTGGGTGTTATACGGCACTCATCGGCAAGGACGATATCGCCGGCCAATAATTTATAACAGTTCTGCTTTTTATCAGGTTTCAAATACGTCCATATATTTATGCCGATAATGAACTTGGCAGTGTCCTGATCCACATAAGCCGCAGAACTGTTCTGCTTCAATGTGCCGTCCTTATAGGCGAACTGCATTCCTATATCACCGGTGTAATACCCCTTTGTCTCGCTGCTTTCCATGGAGACGCCGAAATTGACCTTGTTGCCGCGTACGCTTTTCGGCCATGCCTTCCAGGTGTGGCAGTGACGCTTGCAATACTCATCAAAATCAATGACCTGTTCAAACTTACCGTCCTTATACTGCAGCACCTCTGTCGTAAGGCTCCTGTGCGTATCCCCGTTCCTGCAGGATATGAACAGGAATTTCTTTCCGTTGTCCAAAGAGATCAGGGTCGGATTCAGGTGGGTGTAAACATTCTGGTAAACACACGTATAAGTATACGCTTTTTTGCCATTGACAGAGATCTCGAACCTCCTGTAATGCCCTTTTTCTTTCTCTTTGGTGCGCTGGATCCTGAAACGGTCCTTTTTCCCGTCACTTGTGATATCCAGGTTCGTATATACCTTGTCCGCCTTCAGCTTCGTCAGGCCGGATGTCGCGGATCTTACAGGTAAGCCCGGGAAAATGAACATCGATACGACCATGGTCATCATCATTAACGCTGCAGCTAATTTACAGATACGTCTGTTCTTCATAAACACTCCTTGCGTCATCATCAGGATCTTTCCTGATGCTGTCATTGTAATTCCGTCTGAGCCCGCACACGGCGGACATGTTATAGAGGAGCCGGTTATTGTCCGGCTCCTCTTCATTATGCCACATTTTCCGGAAAAAT
>CAMOXN010000090.1 GCA_946629175.1 uncultured Lachnospiraceae bacterium
TGCCGGCACGCAAAAAGGAGACAGGGAACCTCCCCCTGTCTCCTTTGAGGACCGTCCCCTGTCTCCCCATTTCATGCTGTCAGCAGTGCTCTTCCGCGAACTTTTTCAGAGAAGCCGCATCCTCTGCTTCATTGCCGCCATTGATTTCGATCTCGATCACATCGCCCTCTTTTATATTGAGGCTCATGACGTTGAAGATCAGCTTCGCGTCTCCCGTTCTCGCGCCGTTACGTATCGTTACTTTTCCGCTGCACCTGATCGCTTCTTTGACAAATCCTCCCGCTGTTTTTATGTCCATTCCGTTTGCAAGGCGGGATGTGAACTGAAATCTCTCCATTTTTTCCTCCGGGTCGAAGCGCTTGCGCTGAGACACGCGAGGAGAAATTCGCGAAGGCGATTTCTCCGATGCGATCCCGCAAGGTTTGAGGCGCTTCGACTCAAACCTTGTGAGTGAAAAATCGGCTCATCGGAGCGATTTTTCACTCTTCCCTCCGGATCGTGATCTTAATGGAATCCGTCTGTTTTTCGGCAGCATTCAATATCTTCTCAACATTTTCTCTTCCGGCACGGATCACCATATTACAGATGATCGCCGGCACGATTCCGGCCAGGATCAGTACGACACCCGCTACACCGAGAATAGTACGCCGCGGACTGCCGCTAAAGCCCATATATGCGACGACAACTCCGACCGCTGACAGGACCATGAAATAGGATCTCCACCTGCTGATCCTCCCCAGTGCTTCGGACTGTTTCTTTGCTTCTTCAAGCAGCTCTTTCTTGCTGATCTCAGCCATTTTTCATCCTTTCGATCGGGCTCGGCGCCTGATAAGTGCCCGGGCCCGATAAGTACCCTATGCCCGATAAGTGCTCGGCGCCCGATAAGTGCCCGGGCCCGATGCCAAATAAAGGCCGCCATGCCTGATAAAGGCCCAATCCCTGAGAAAGGGGGATTCCCGAAAGAATCCCCCTCCGCTATGCAAAAGTTCCCAGAATTCTCTTGTCAGAACTTCCCGTTCCGTATTTCTTTGTTTGACCGGCTGTGCGGATCAATAGGACAGTCCGGGGTTGAAGAAACCGACCAGAACGCCGACGAACGCGACGATGACCAGGATCCCCATGACCTTCAGCGGGCTGAGCTGCTTCTTGGCCATGAGCCACCAGCACAGGATAACGAAGACCGCTGTGAGGAGTCCGGGGAATACGCTGTCGAGCTTTTCCTGGAGGACCATGTAGGCGTTGCCCGCCTCGTCGTACAGCGCAAAACTCGTCTTGACGGATACCCATGTCGCAGACACGGCACCGATGACGATTCCGCCGAGGGTCGTGACGGCTTCACGGATCGCCATACCGATGTCGCCTACCAGGTATTCAACGGCTTTTGTACCCATGTCATAGCCCTTGAAGTACAGGAAGCGCATTCCGAAGTACGCGAACAGGTTCCATACGATGATGTAGAAAATAGCGCCGAGCGGGGATCCGCCGCCGGACATGCCCATCGCGATACCGAGAAGGATCGGGATGACCGTACCGACTACCAGGGAGTCACCGATACCTGCGATCGGTCCCATCAGACCTGCGCGGAGGCCGTTGATCGTCTCACCGTCGACATCTTCCGCGCCGTTGGCTCTCGCTTCTTCGAGACCTGCGGTAACGCCGACAATGATGGTACCGAGCTGAGGCTCAGTATTAAAGAATGTCCTGTAGGTATCCATGGACTCTGCCATCTTGTCGGGGTCGTCCGCATACAGCTCTTTGCAGAGAGGGAGCATAGAGCAAAGGTATCCGAATGTCTGCATGTGCTCCTGGGAGAAGCAGGTCAGGTTGCCGTAGTACCATCTGTGGAAACCGGAATTTAACGCTTTTTTGGATAATTTTTTCTCAGCCACGATTAGATATCCTCCTCATCATCATCCCAACCGTTTTCTGACGCTGCACTCGATGATGCCGCCGCCGGCTTTCTGAGCTCGAGCATCTTCAGCTTATAGATAACGATTGCAAACATACCTGCGATTACAGTGGAAGCGACCAGGTTGATGCCCATGGAAGCCGCCAGCGTGAAACCTGTCAGATAAGGTATAAAGTCGAGAACGTTGCGGACGATCTGCTTGAGCAGGATCGCAATACCTACGCAGGGAAGGAGCGAACCGACCGTGAACAGAGTCTTCATCGGAATTCCGTCCATGGGAAGTCTTTCCTTGATCAGGTTGACAACGGGCTCTCCCGCCATGCACATGATCACTGTGGGGATCAGGGAGAAGCAGATGTGGGAGATCCAGGGAAGGACATAATCTACGAGAGGAAGCTTGTCATACTGTCTCTTGTCTACCCATGCCCAGCCCATGTGCTGCCATACAAGGTTCATGGTAGCTGTGCCGTAGAAAAGGACTGTTCCGATCGTACCGACCATGGTGCCGAAGGAAGTCGCGAGCGCTGTTCCCTCTGTGGATGCGGGATCCAGACCGTAGCTCTTAAGAGCGATCATGGCCAGAGGGATTCCGATATAGGATACGGCGCGGACGTCCGCGGAAACAGTTCCGCCGGGAGTGACCAGCGCGATGTAAACGACCTGCATAGCCGCACCGACCATGATGCCTGTCGGGAGGTCACCCAGCACGATACCACAGACAAGGCCGCCGATAAGGGGTCTTCCCAGTGTGTAGTTACCGATGGATGTGCCTCCCAGACCGGGCATACTGGAGAGGGATGCGAATAAGCCGAGAATAATTGCCTGAAATATATTAATGGACATTTCGTTCTCCTTTTCGTGTATCTATATTTTGGCAGATACGATCAGTCAGTATAGCCGAACTGACCTCTGAACTTCTTCCAGTTGCCGATCGCCGTCTCTTTGAGGAGAGCGAACTCAACATCATAACCTGCCTTTGTGATCGCCTCGAGAGCATCTGCCTCTTCCTGCGTGATCGACTGATTGTTGCCGAGCTTCACGGCGCCGGGACGGTCGTTGCAGGGGCCGATGATGACGGTCTTGACATCGCTGGGAACGATGCCCGCGTCAACGAGGATCTTCTTCATGTCGACAGGGTTCTTGGTGATCAGGAAATACTTGTCCTTGGAAGCGAGCACCTTGGGAGCTTTTGCGATGAATTCATCGACGGCCCACACAAAGGTCTTCTTGTCGGATGCGCTCTTGTAAGCGCCTTTCAGGACGGGGTTCTTGGCCGCCGCGTCGTTGACCGCGATGAGGCCTGTGCAGGGATACTCCAGGGACCATCTCGTAACAGTCTGGCCGTGGATCATTCTGTCATCTACACGTACGAAAGAAATAGACATAGTTACCTCCTAATTAGCGTTTTGTTGAATCGGGATCAGAAATCAAAATACCGATCACAGGTCCTCTTCTTCGTCATCCTCTACAGCGACGACGAATTCTTTGATCTGCTCTCTTGCGCCTTCAATGATCTCTTCCTTGAGTTCCTCGGTATCGACGTCATCTTTACCGAGAACTGCCGTCAGGACCAGCGGAAGGTTCATGCCGCCGATCATTGTCGTCCTTGCGAGAAGTCCTTTCTCCGCAATGACGTTAGCCGCGGTCGCAAGGGGGGATCCGCCGACGATATCGGCGAACATAATGATCTCATCATCTTCACCGACGACCGAGAGAAGCTCTCTGATATTGTCCGCGAACTCATCCGCGCCCATTCCGTTCTTAAGGCTTGTGGAGAGAACGTCCTCTCTGTCTTCGCCGCCGAGCATGTTGACCGCTTTGTGGAGACCGGGTGCAAATTCACCATGGCTGACCAGTACTACATATTTCAATTGCGCATCCTCCTTTCTTTCCGGCTTGCGGGCCGGAATATTAAAAATCCATGAACCATTAATAAAAAGTATATAAAAACGGCGACACCTGTTCATCTCACAAGTGTCACCGTTTTGCTGTGATATCTGTCATTAAAAAAATGACAATTGTCACAAGATTCAGTATTCGTTCAGCTGCATGTTCTTTAAATAATTATTGATCGTCCGGTTCCAGATGATCTGCTCCATCCGGATGTTGGACCGGCTCTCCAGAATAGAGCGCACCGCAAGTCCGATCTCCTCTCTCACATTTTCATATCCCCTGAACCGCGGCTGGATCACCGCTTTCTCCATCGCGCTCTCCAGAACATCGAGATTGAAAGCCTCTCCCGTATTTCTGGTGATCCTGCTGAGCGTATCCTCCGACTGCGTCACCTGCGGCAGAACAGATATACCGGCCGAGTACTCGAAGATCTCCATCTGGATCCGCGGATCCATTGTGAGAAGCTTCATGAACTCCCATGCCAGTTCTTTCTGCGCGGTATTCTCACTCATGGCGATCGAGAGTGTGTCGAGCCTCGAATAATTATCCCCGTGAGGGCCTGCCGGCATCGTCACACAGTCCCATTCAAAGCCGGAGTATTTCTTCATCCTCAGTTCCTGGGATTTATAGGCCCGGTACTCTGAGAACAGCATAGGCTGGAACGCTACGTTCCCCTTGGCGAAGTCTTTTTGGGAGAGGGCGTACCCGCTTCCGAGCGCCTCCAGCTTTTCCAGGAACGCGATAGCATTGCCGACCTCCGGGACCGTAAAGTCGCAGCCCCTTCCTTTCTCATCAAAGAGAACAGCGCCGTTCGCGTCAAACGCGTCGCTCCAGGAATAATTCACTGCGCCGAACTGGTCGATGATCCCGGTCCCCTCCCTGTCCTTGGTCACCCTGCTGCAGATCTCATAAAAATCGTCCCATGTCCAGTCTTTGGCCGGCATGGCAATATTCTCGCGGTCAAGGATCGTCTTGTTGACGAACATCATTTTCGGCGCGCACTCAAAAGGAAGCGCGTATTGCATGCCTCCGTAGCGCCCGTACTCATAAGCGTTCTTATAGAATGCTCCCGGATCAAAAGAAGGGTCTTTGCCGATCAGCTCTCCGAGATTCTTGAGGGCGCCGATGCGGGCGAACGTGCTGAAATCACTCCCCAGAATGAAGAATACGTCCGGCGCCTTGTCAGTCATCATCTGTTCGGAGAGCCACTCCGAATAGTCCTCCTTCATGATACCGCTCTCATACCGCACCTTCACGCCGGTGTGCTCATTCTCGAAACGCCAGATCGCGTCATCGATGATCCTGTTGGCGTAGCCGCTCTGGACTCCCCAGTAACTGTCCGAGAAAACGCCTATCGTCAGGACCTTTTCCCCTGACAGGTCGATCCTTCTGGTCTGACCGGTCAGTATGAACAATGCGGCCGCTGCGATCAGCATACTGAGGATCACACGGAATCTTCTTTTCCTAAAGAATTCCAAAGTCATTTCCTCCTCCGTATCAGTCCTCGTCAAAGTTCCTGATGACAGCACCTGTCTGCACGGCCCAGATTGCCAGCTGCGTCCTGTCCCGGAGCCCTAATTTGCTCAGGATACTGCTCAGGCTGTTCCGCACCGTCCCCTCCGACAGGTTCAGCTTGGCCGCGATCTCTTTGTTCGAAAGGCCGCTTCCCACCTGATTGATGATCTGCCACTCGCTGTTCTTAAGGCTCGCGGACTGCTTCTCATCCACGCTGATCGTCAGGTTCGTCTGTGCCATTCTTGAGAAGAGCCTTACGACCTTGGAAGCGATATCCTCATTGATCATGGCCGTCCCGTGGTATACTTTCCGGATGGCATCCGAGAGCTCTTTCATGGAAATGCCCTTGAGGAGATAACCGCTGGCTCCGTATTTGAGGGCATTGAATACATACTGGTCATCGTCGAACGTCGTGAGGATGATGATCTTGATGTCCGGATACAGGTCCTTGAGGATCTGCGTGCAGATCACACCGTCCATCTTGGGCATGCGGATGTCCATGAGGATCACGTCCGGCTTCTCTCTTTTGACGCTCTGGATGACTTCCTCGCCATCAGCAGCTGTATCCGTCACATAAAAATCTTCCACGCTGCTGAGTATGATCATAAGGCTCTGCCTGATCAGTTCCTGATCATCCGCGATCAAT
The DNA here is from genome assembly GCA_946629175.1 of uncultured Lachnospiraceae bacterium. Classification (GTDB taxonomy): domain Bacteria; phylum Bacillota; class Clostridia; order Lachnospirales; family Lachnospiraceae; genus CAG-791. The sequence continues at coordinate 5,964 of CAMOXN010000090.1, forward strand.
ATTTTGATCATATCCTTCTCCGTTTCCGCGCCGCGGCGCTTCTTTTAGCCTTACTGCTCTTCTGTTCCTCTGCGGACCGGTATCACGGCATGGATCGTAAAACCGTTGTCTCCCTTATAATTGAGCCTTCCGCCCAGCATTTCCAGGCGCTCATTCATGTGATGGAGCCCGAAGCCGGGATTTACCTCGCTGCATCCCTTGCCGTTATCCCTGATGATGATATGGAGTTCTTCCCCCATGCGGGTGACCGCCACACGGATCTCAGCCGCTTTGCCGTGACGGATCGCGTTTGTGATGCTCTCCTGGACGACGCGGTAGACGACATCCTCTTCGTCCTGATCGAGGTGGCTGAGATCCGCATCGAGATCAAAAGTGATCGATACTCCGGTCGACCGCATCGAGCTGTCGATCAGCTTATTGAGCGCCTCCTCAAGGTCCATCGTCTCCAGCGCGTCAGGATGCAGCGCTTTCACGGAATGCCTCACATCGATGATCCCGGTCCTCGCCACCTCCGCGATCGCGCGCAGCTGCTCTTTGGTCGCTTCCGGCGCTATGTCCATCAGCATGATGCAGGCCTCGATCCCCGTGATGATACCCGTGAGGGAATGCCCGAGCGTATCGTGGATCTCCCTGGCGAGCCTGTTCCTCTCCCTGGTCTCGGCCATTCTGGCGGACTCATTGGCATATTCCTCGAGCTTTTCGTTCGCTTCCTTGAGCTCTTTGTTCAGAAGGATGATGCTCTCCTTCTCGCTCATCTGCGCCAGGACCAGGACCACCATGTAGAAGATAAAGACGAACATGTTGATCAGGCTCAGCATATTCAATATGCC
>CAMOXN010000091.1 GCA_946629175.1 uncultured Lachnospiraceae bacterium
CATTTCACCTCTGAGGTGAAATGACCCCTCAAATGACCTCAATTACTTAGCACAATCCCTATTATAGCAGCCATCGCAACCGCATCCACGATCAGCGGAACCATTGCTGCGTAAAAAGCTCTCATTTCTTCCATCCGATAGTATGCGACATACAATACGATTCCAATCAGAAACGCAGCAGCAATAATCACAGTTATAACTATGATCCCGTCTCCGTCAAGCGATCCGACTGCATACAGCCTGTCAGCTGCGATTGTTTCCAGCATCGTCCATCCGACGATCAGAAACAGTTCTGTTGTTACGACCCGGTCGAAAAGCCTCTTGGTAACAAACAAGAGCACTAAGTATGCGGTAATTCCGAAGATCACGATCATGCCCTGACTGATCAAAGGCTTCCTGATCTCCTCAACAGGCATCAGGCTGAATACCATGCCTGCAAATCCAAGGACTGCAGTGACCAGTAGTAAAGCGCCGTTCACTCCCCCCACGCGGCTTACATGGATCCCCGGGCGAAACCCTCTGTACCACCAGACCAGATAGACCGCGCAGCACAGTATTAACAAAACCTGCCCTGTAATGATCTGCTTCATCTGTAATCTCCTGTCCTTACGGATAATGGCCATTTGACCTCTGAGGTCAAATGGCCCAAATGGCGCTCCCATACCTTCAGTAAATACTGTGTTCCATTTCACTGTATACCTGAAACAGCTTCAGGCACGCGTCCCGGTCGATACATTCCATATAGTCATCGAACGCTTCCCTGCCGCCCGTGAGCTCATCGAACTCTTCATCTCGGAACCCGATCGACGCGTTGTCCGCGATCGTACAGCCGTAATACACCTTTTCGATGTTTGCCCAGAGGATCGCGTAGAGACACATCGGACACGGCTCGCCCGTAGTATAAAGAACACATCCGGAAAGGTCAAAAGTCTTCAGGTCCTGCTCCGCATTGCGAATTGCCGTGATCTCTCCGTGCGCTGTGGAATCGTTGTTCTGAACGACCCTATTGTGTCCTCGGCCAACGATCTCCCCATCTTTTACGATAACACACCCGAAGGGACCGCCATGATCATTGCTGATGCCATCAAGCGCTTCATAGATTGCCTCCATCATATAAGGGTTTTCCGCTTTGATCTCATTCTCCAAGGCGAGCTTCTCAATTAAAGCCTGTGTGTCAGGTTTCTTCTGTCCCGAATTACACGAGCAAAGTGTCAGGCATAATCCGCATAAGATCAGTAATAGCACCTTTCTCATAACATCCCTCTGGTAAGTGGTTCATTCTGCCTCTCTTGCCGGCTGTTTCCGGAGTTAGGCACAGAAGAGTTTTTTTGTGATTTGTTCCCCAGGTCATTCCGGCGCCCCAGCACCATTCCTTGTGCCTTCATTAAGGATTCCTGTACCTGAACCTGCCTGCTTCAGTTCCATCATCAATTATAGCAAATCTCTTTTTTCTATGCTCAGATTATCGTTCCGGTTAAAGGGCTATTTCACCTGAGGTGAAATGGCCCCAAATGCCCCCAATTGAAATGACCCGGCGACCGCAAAGCCAGCCCCCTGCGGTCGCCGGGCCTGTGGTCGCCGGCCCCGGCAGTCTCACCTACCTCTCAACCTTCACCTTCTTCGCCACCCCGAACGTCGTATAGTAATTGATCCCGTCAACTGTCTTGCGCACGCGGATCGAAATATAGTATGTCTTGCCTTTCTTAAGGCCTCCGATGACATAGGACGTGTTCCCGGCGCCCTTAATAACTCTCGTCTTCGCGCCGGACATATCCTCGTTCTCGCTGAACCGGATCACATAGCTGTCGCCACTGGTCGTCTTGTCATATCGGACCGTCACCGCCCCGGGGCCGGTATTTTTCACGGAACGGATGGCGACCGTCTTCAGCCTGTACATCAGCTTGGAGTAGGAAAGCGGGCTGTCGCCGCTCGGGTCTCCCTTACCTGTCAGCGACGCGACGATCCTGTACCTGTACGCATGGCCGTTCGTGAGCCCGGGTTCCTTGTCCCAGCCGACGAGCCTTGACGTCACGATGACGGGCTCAGCAACGCTTTCCGAAGGATCCGTAATGCCCTCCCTGTACACTTTATAGTACTTGGCGCCGGGCACCGCTTTCCAGGTGACTTTGACATTTCCCGCCAGGTTGAACAGATCTCCCCTGGTCGTCTTTCCGGGCAGCTCCTGCTCAGCGGGAAGCGGCGTGAAATCATACGTAAAGCTGAGATAACCGTCTTCATCATAGAAAGACACTTCTTCGATCTCTTCCCCGTTCACAGCCAGTGTCCCGCCAAACACTGTGAAGCCTTCCTCATCCGTCACATCTTTGAATGCCGCCTTATCCGATTTGACGTATACCGAGCCTTCCAGATGCAGGGGCTCTGTGCTTTCCACCACGTCAATTTCATTGTAATCTTCATCGCTGAAGCTGATATCATCCAGGTAATAATCGGCGTCATCGGAGACACTCGGCTTCCCGGGCGCCTCGCCCACATGAGGGATCGGGCAGGTGATCTCGATCCGGTCGATCATCAAGGTCCAGTCGGCAGAGAGAGCAATATCCTTCTCCGCGGTCAGGTTCTTCCACGACTGTCCGTCTCCATCGACCCAGTCATCGAACCGCCAGGTCTTGCCGCCGTCGGTGACCGTTCCGGGATCCGAAGGCGCAATGGCCCATTTAAGCCGCGATCCGACCTCCGCCTCGAGCGGCGCCGGGTCCTCCGCATGTCCACCTGCGTCAAAAGACACCTTCACCCGCGCCGGTGAACCAAGCACGTACGCCCATGTCGCGCGTACTGTGGTCTTCCCGTCTTTATAGGTGATCTCCGGATCCGCCACCGGCTTCTGCCCGCCGATCGTGACTGCGAAACCGTCCGCGGCGACGTGCGCGACGCCCGTCAGCGTGACGTCCAGATACATCACGCGCCCGTCAGGCAGCGCCGCATCTCCGCCTTCCGGCTCTCCGTCAGGCAGCGCCGCATTCTCGCCTTCCCACGCCGCCTCGGCCGTCAGCCAGGAATTCCCGAGCGAATCGACAAAATCCACCACTTCTGACGTCGCTTTTGCAGCAGGATCTCCCGCCGCCGGCTCCGTTATCCTGATATCGAACCCCTCCATCTCCGGCATCCCCGCCAGAGCTTTGAGCCTGCCGATCACCGCGTCGAACTGGTGGGCGAACGTTATGTTTGGAGACAACGTGTAGAGCTGGATGAGCGGCACAAAATACGCGAGGAGGCCTATCATATCCGTCGGCGCTGTCTCGGGCTCATAATTCCGGTCTACGATCACGGGACCCAGTAGCTTCACGAGCGCGTACATATTAGCGTCCGACAGTCCGAGATCGATGCCGCATTTTTCGATCAGGAAAGAGCTCAGTCCCTTCGACGCCTCATAATACTTCTCATTCGAATCATTCCCGTCCGATTCAGTCTTCACGGCTTCCACCAGGGCGCCTGCTGCCGGGAAGAGAGCGTTCATATTCCCTGTAATGGCGTCTGCGTCCACGTTGGCAAAAGCCTCCCCGAACACCACATCCATCAGCCCGGTAAGAACGTCCTGATATGTATACTTCAGAATGACCGTGTTTCCGTCATTCGTTTCGATCCTGTCCGTGTGCACCGCGGAGTATGACTCGCGCGTGGGAGCCCTTTTCACGAGGGCATCCATGATCTTCGAGACCACCGTCTCAACAGGCGCTTCCGGCTCGCTCTTTGTCAGCTCATACATCTCGCTGCCGAGCCGCTGCAGCTCCACCGGGAGCTTCGCGTTGATCTCATCCGTGTTGATCTCATGGTCTTTCCCGTAACGCACCATGCCCCACGGAGGCAGCTTCGTAACGATGTCATCGCTCGCCAGGTAGTTGTGGATATATCCGTACGCCGACTCGTTGTCCTGCACGGCGCTGCTCTCCACGACGGCGGGAGTCTCGAAGGTGTAGGCATAGATATTTTGACCCGAAATCCCTGCTGCGGCCGGCAGCTTCGCCGCCAGCAGATTCGCCAGCGCGCCGCCCCGGCTCTGCCCGGTGATCCAGAACCTGACATTTCCGGTGCCGCCCAGCGCCGCGATCTCGTCGATCACGCCCGCCAGAGCGCTCGCGAACGCGTCGTGTTCCGCGCCGACCGTCCCGCCGTTCACCCGGAAGTTCTGCTTCCACCCTGTCCGCTTGACCACCTTGTCAAAAGAGTAACTCTGGAACCCCACTGCCACCAGCGTCGCTGTCTCGCTGCCGTCAGTGATCGTCTTCCTGGCCCAGGTGTAACTGCACATGTCGGGGTCAGACGGGTCCGCGAAGGCGAAGCCGGTCTCCTCAAAGCCGAGCTTGTTCAGGAACTGCGCGCCGGGCCCGTCCGGGGCGTCGTCCAGGGCCGCCGCGGTCAGCTGCATGGAGGCCAGCGCCAGCGCGTCGTTCGCCTCGGCGCTGTCTTCGAAGAACCAGTCGTCCGAATAATAATAGCCGTCCGTGAGCATGCTGTCCTTCGAATAGGTCGAATAGTACTCCGCCGTGCCGTACTTCATGGCCGGCTCCTTCGCCGCCGCCGACTGCATCGGCGGCAGGATGCTGAAAAGCATAGTAAACGCTAAGATGATCGAGATTGTCTTTTTGCTCATATGTGTCCTTTTCCGGGTCATTTGACCTCTGGGGTCAAATGGCCCATTTGCCCCCCTCTGCCGGGGGTATTTTGGGTCATTTCACCTCTGGGGTGAAATGACCCATTTGCCCCCTAAAACTTCTTCAACTCATCAAACATAGCCGTCCTTCTCGGGTATTGCGCTCTGTATTTCGCTGCAAGCTCCGCAGCAAGCTCCTTCCCTCCGGAATATGCCGCGAGCTTTCTCAGTAATTGGGCAATCCGCTTATAATCCCGTCTGTTCTTCGAAAGACGAGCCTGTCTGTCCGCCGCATTTGCCAAAACCTTCAGGCACCTCTCCGGATAGAGTTTGAACAATTTCCTGCCATATTCATCGATCACATACGCATTGTCAGGTTCCGCGTTATCCATGATCAGGTCGTATCTGTCCTCGATGCTTAACCAGAGATTGATCGCCTGCAGTCTGTCCGCAAAAGCCTCCAGCAATTCCCCCCATTTGTCCTTCCACTCTTCTTCCGTGAAAAGCGCCTTATACTCCAGATAGTATTGATCGCTGCCGGGATGAGCCACCATCATTTTGTAAAGCTCTCCGTTATACGCCTCTGTATTCCCCTGCGCCTTATATATCTCCATCAGAGCTTTTCTGTGGCCGTCCGACCAATATGCATCCGGACGGCTCTCTATCAGGTCTTTGTAAAGCGCGATCGCCTCGTCGTAATTTCCGTATTCCGCCTCTATCTGTGCCAGCAATTTTTTATTGGAATAGCTGTCCCGTGAATTCAGAAAGTCCCTGATCTCTTCGATTGCCCTGTGCTGATCCGCCAAAATACGGACATAATAATGCTCTTTCACATAAAGCGAATACTCGGTGACCTCTTTCTCCTGAATCAGAGGTTTCAGATCATCCATCCTTTTCAGAAGGAACTGTTCTTTCTTCGCAAGCTCATCGCTGCTTTTAAAATGCTCGATGACGAAATCATAGATTCTGTCCTCCATATAGTCGATCACCCTTCCGTCTAAAAGCTGCAGGAATGTATCCAGCATTCTTTCATGTGAAAGATCATTCTTGCCATCCCGGTAAATGATCTCCCATATATCGTACACACAGGCACAGAACTCCTGCGTTTCACCATTGGAATCATCTTTATCAGTATTGCCCCACTTTTCGTACGTCCGGTTGCAGAGCTTAAAAAGGTCGGCGTATCGCCCTTCTCCACAAAGCCCTTCCTTTGCACCCTCCAGTATTCCTGTGACATCCATGCAGAGATTGCCGCAGTCACGCCAGTCAGCAAAGCCTCTTCTTGTATTGGCAGCAAAAGCCGCTGTTATGAATTTCTTATAATCCTGTAGTTTCATGCTTCATAATCCCTAAGGGTCATTCCACCTCTGAGGTCAAATGACCCTGTTGCCCCCGCGACCACCAGCCCGGGCCTTGCGGTCCGGGCCATTCCACCTCTGAGGTGAAATGACCCCGGTTCACATTTCGTGATTCAAAACCCATGTAAGCAGTTCTTCGTATTTCATCGCACCATCAGCAACAGACAATCCAATGTGAACCAGCTCATCATCTGTACATTGTATTCTTATACCGTTCATTTCGAGAAATGTAAGCATTACATAGATCCCGATCCGCTTATTACCATCAACAAAAGCATGGTTCGAAATCAAAGAATATCCCAGACGGGCACCCTTTTCTTCCTTCGTCGGATAGAACTCCTTATCTCCAAATCCTGCGTAAATCCCTTCCAACGCAGAATCAAGGAGCCCTTCGTCACGGACCCCTATGCTTCCACCGGTGGCTTCTCCAATGATCTGATGCAGAAGTAAAACTTTTTCTCTGGAAAACTTGATCATTTTGCAAGCTCCTCAAATGCTGCTCGATGTTCACGAAGAATCCTGGCTGCCACAAACTCCAGTTTTTCATCCTCTGTCATCTCGATCTGCGGTTCCTTATCCAGATCTATGACAAGTAATTTAGGGCGGTTATTCTTAAACACTACCACATGTCCTTTTTGTTCAGCCATTTTGGCAACTTTAGAAAAATTCTTATTTGCTTCCGTTGCACTAACTATAGAATTCGTATTAATAATCATAGTGAATTCCTCCTAATATAATACTAGCAAATAATAGGTATATTTCAACCTATTATTTGCTAGTAC
>CAMOXN010000092.1 GCA_946629175.1 uncultured Lachnospiraceae bacterium
CTTTTTTATCTGCAGTGCTCATCATATCCTGCTAAAGCGCCGTTTTTTTCGCTGTTTTGCTCATTGTAAATCCCCCCAAGCTTCTTTAGAATGGATTTCAGGGTAATGATTATAGTGCGCTCAGTGTGCGTGTCATTAACTGTTTCTGAGAAAACAAGGATAATCACTGTATGAGTATATTTGATTTTTTGACCCTGTTCGGCGGTCTTGCCATGTTCCTGTACGGCATGCGCCTTATGGGGGACGGCCTCAAAGAGAGTTCCTCGGGAGCACTCAAGAAGGCTATGGAGTCCGTCACGAACAACCCGATCAAGGCTTTTCTCTTAGGCCTCGGCGTGACGGCGATCATCCAGTCATCCACCGCGACGATCGTAATTACGTCCGGTCTGGTAGGCGCAGGCCTTCTGTCGCTGCACCAGTCGCTGGGCATTATCATCGGCGCGAACGTCGGTACGACGGTCACCGGCCAGATCATAAGACTATTGGACCTTGACGCAGGCGGGGCTACATCATGGCTCCAGCTGTTCAAACCGTCCTCTCTTGCGCCGATCGCGCTGATCATCGGTATTGTCATCATCATGACCGGCCGACTCAAGAGTTCGAGGCAGATAGGAAATATTGCCATCGGATTCGGTATTCTGTTCTCCGGACTTCTGAACATGACCAGCGCCGTTACAGTGCTCACAGAGTCGGGTATGGTGGAGGGGCTTTTCAGCAGCCTCGGAAACAACCCTTTCCTTGGTTATGTTACCGGCGCTACAGTAGCTTTCATTCTGCAGAGTTCCTCCGCAACAGTCGGTATTCTGCAGGCTTTTTCAGCATCCGGCATGCTCACGTTCAAGGGCGTTTATCCTGTGATCGTCGGTGTTTATCTCGGCGACAGCGTGACGACGGGAATTGTCTGTTTCATCGGCGCGCAGGCGGAACAGAAGAGGGTCGGTATCTTCAATATTCTGTTCAACATCGGGAAAATGGCCCTGATCTTCGTCGGCGTTGAGATCCTGCACCGCGTGGGCGTTCTGGACGGGATCTGGAACATAGTCGTTAATTCCGGTGTGATCGCGAACATGAACACCGTGTTCAACATTGCCGCGAGTATCCTGCTGTTCCCGGTCGTTTCCCTGTTCGAGAGGACCAGCCTCAGGCTCATTCCCGACGACAAGGAGCCGGAGAGCAAGTACAAAGATAAGCTCGACGCGCTGAACCCGATGTTCTTCGATACGCCGGCGCTGGCGCTTCGCAGCTGTTATGACGCCCTGCGCACACAGCTGAGACTGTCGCGGTACAATATTGAAAGGTCCTTCTCTCTTTTGGACGTCTATTCGCCGGAAGTTTACGAAACGATCATGGAGGATGAGGCGAACATCGATCTCCTTACGGACAGGATCAGCCGCTACATTGTGGAATTCCTGCCGCATGTTGGGGATAAGGACAATGCCGCGATCCTGGACGAATACTACAAAGTCGTCGCTGAGTTCGAGCGTCTGGGGGACCACGCCGTGAATATCGCGGACAACGCGAACTCCCTGCACAGTCAGCAGAAGACCTTTTCGGAGTCAGCGATGAGGGAGCTCCATATTCTGGAGGACCTTCTGAGGGAGATCCTCGATTCCGTGGAACTTGCCTTTGAGAAGCGCGATACCGATGCAGCTTTCAGGATCGAGCCCCTTGAGGAAGTCGCGGACGATATGGTGAGCAAGCTCAAGAGGCATCATCTGGACAGGATGGGAAAGGGCGACTGCGATATTTTTGTAGACGCCAACTTCGAGAATCTCATGTCCGATATGATGAGGATCGCGGATGTCAGCACGAATATCGGCGAAGCGGTCCTGGTCCGCGTCCATCCGGAACTGGCGGACAACGAGCACACTTATTTCTCGGCGCTGCGCTCCGGCAAGAACCAGAGATTCAACAAGGAGTTCAACGCGGCTTACGAGCGTTACTCTAAGCGGTTCCGGAGTGATGACGAACAGCCGGGAAGCGGGCAGCAGGAGAACAGCCGGCAGAAAACAGTTGACATAACCGCTTCGATTTGATAATTAGTAAGAGAAAGGTATCCGGTTACTGACGGGTTTGTGGAGTACCACAGGGGAGCCGGATATGATAAAATGTCGACCGTCTGGGCAGTAACCGGAAGCGCGCGAGCCGCGTGGACATACCGGTACTGCCTTTTAATTTTCCAAATACGGTAACACAGAAAGTACAGAAAAGAATACAAAAAAGCGAGCAGTAAAGCAGACAGGAGGAAACATGGGATACAAGAGTGATATTGAAATCGCGCAGGAATGTGAGATGCTCCCGATCACGGAGATCGCGGCAAAAGCCGGAATTGACGACGACTATCTTGAGCAGTACGGCAAGTACAAGGCCAAGATCGACTACAGGCTCCTCAAGGATTCCGACCGTAAGAACGGCAAGCTGATCCTTGTGACGGCAATGAACCCCACTCCCGCGGGAGAAGGAAAGACCACGACGACCATCGGACTGGCCGACGGCCTCCAGAAACTCGGCAAAAAAGTAATGGTCGCTCTTCGCGAGCCTTCCCTCGGACCGGTCTTCGGCATCAAGGGCGGCGCGGCAGGCGGCGGCTACGCGCAGGTCGTTCCCATGGAAGATATCAATCTCCACTTCACCGGCGACTTCCATGCCATCGGCGCGGCAAATAATCTGCTGGCAGCGATGATCGACAACCATATCTACCAGGGAAATGAGCTGAATATCGATCCCCGCAAGATCACATGGAGAAGGTGCGTAGACATGAACGACCGCCAGCTCCGCTTCGTGGTCGACGGTCTCGGCGGCAGGGTGAACGGAACTCCCCGCGAAGACGGATACGATATTACAGTCGCGTCCGAGATCATGGCAGTACTTTGCCTCGCGAGCGATATCACGGATCTGAAGGAGAGGCTCTCCAGGATCATCATCGGCTACACATACGGAAAAGTCAGCGAGCAGAAGCCCGTAACGGCAGGCGACCTGAACGCGCAGGGCGCAATGGCAGCTCTCCTTAAGGACGCTTTGAAGCCCAACCTTGTGCAGACTCTTGAGCATGTGCCCGCGATCGTGCACGGCGGACCTTTCGCCAATATCGCGCACGGCTGCAACTCCGTCACAGCGACCAAGATGGCTCTGAAACTTGCGGACTACGCAGTCACTGAGGCGGGCTTCGGCGCGGACCTCGGCGCGGAGAAATTCCTTGACATCAAGTGCCGTATGGCGGACCTTCGTCCCAACGCGGTCGTGATCGTCGGTACTGTCCGCAGCCTCAAGCACAACGCCGGCATTGCCAAGGCTGATCTGACCAAGGAGAACCTTGAGGCAGTGGAGAAGGGCCTTCCGAACCTGCTCAAGCACGTCAGCAACATCCGCGACGTGTACGGACTTCCCTGCGTCGTCGCGATCAACGAGTTCCCGACCGACACAGAGGCAGAGATCAGGCTGGTGGAAGAGAAGTGCAAAGAGCTCGGCGTCAACGTAGTCCTGTCCCAGGTATGGGCCAAGGGCGGCGAAGGCGGCAAGGCGCTCGCTGAGGAAGTCATCCGCCTCGTCGAAGAGCCCTCTGATTTCCGTTTCTCCTACGAGCTTACGGGAAGCATCGAGGACAAACTTAACCAGATCGCTACAAAGATCTACGGTGCCCGCGGTGTCGTGATGACGGCGGACGCGGCCAAGCAGGCCAAGCAGCTCGAGGACATCGGATTCGGCAACCTGCCGATCTGCGTCGCGAAGACACAATACAGCCTCACGGATGACCCGAAGAAGCTCGGCGCTCCCAAGGACTTCGATATCACAGTCCGCGGCGTCAAGGTGTCGGCAGGCGCCGGCTTTGTAGTCGCCCTGACCGGCGAGATCATGACCATGCCCGGTCTTCCCAAGGTACCCGCCGCTACTAAGATCGACGTGGACGAGAACGGAAAGATCACAGGTCTTTTCTGAGACAGAGCATATTTTAATCATCCCATCGGAGTGCTGAAAACCGGTAAAATGTCAAAAAAGACCGAAAGCGTGTCAAATACGTGCCTGTTCATTTCGTCAGGTATCGGGTAATATAAACAATGTCAGCGGGAGCTGACAATCATTACCCCCCTATATTACATCCCCTAGAGACGGAGCTCTGTTCTGAGGCTTATGCCCGGAACGGGGCTTTGTTGTTTTTATGGCATGGCTTAAGGCTGATATATATGCACGGCGGAGGCTCACGTGGCCTAATGCTCTCCGCCGCGCATATATATCAGCCTTTTCCATGCCTTCCATCGGCTCGGCGATCACAGCCCGCGATCACAGCCCGGGCTTGTGATCGCGGGCTGTGATCGCCAACGCAGAATCAGGGGACTGTCCCCGCGGCATAAAGTGTGGTATTGTAGTGATATATTGACTCGTGTATGCAGCAGGCGGGAAGGGAGACGTATGAAAACAGCGTATATTGGCGGAATCATTCTGGACGGCACCAGGGACATGGAGCCGCAGAGGGGAAAGACGGTCATCGTAGAGAACGGCAGGATCGCGGAGATCCGGCCGGCGGGAGAGCTGCTGCCCTCTGACTGTGAGATCGTAAACCTTCAGGGCTGCTATCTGATGCCCGGCCTGATCAATCTCCACGTACATCTCAATTCCGATGGAAAGCCCTCCGGAAAGAAGAAGACCCAGGAAGATTATGCCCGTCTCGTGAAACTGGCGACGTCGGGCAGGGTGACCGGCGAGCTTACGCGCGCGATGATCAGGGGATACGCGAAGACCGAGCTGATGAGCGGCGTGACGACGATCCGGACAGTGGGCGGGATCGCTGATTATGACGGAAGGATCAGAAATGAGATAGAAGAGGGCTGCCTCATAAGGGAGAGAGCCTGGAGAGCAGGCAGGTCAGCCTCCGCGGCCGTAAAGAATTCACCGCTTCGGGCAGTCAGGACCGGAATGTCCCGGATCCCGCTCGGATCGGCCGCCCCCGAGGGGATCGGCGCCGCTTTCCGCAGGGGAAACGCCGGCACAGCAATGCCCGGTCCCAGGATCCTCGCCGGTAATACCGGTATTTCCGTGCCCGGAGGGCACGTGGCGGGGTCGCTCGCCTATCCCGCGTCCACACCGGAAGAAGCGGTACAGTATGTCAGAAAGATCGCGGCCGGCCGCCCCGACCTTATCAAACTTATGGTCACGGGCGGGATCATGGACGCGGTCCGTGAGGGAGAGCCGGAGGTCCTGATGCCGCAGGAGATGATCGAAGCCGCGTGCAGGGAAGCGCATGGTCTCGGACTTACCGTCTCCGCGCATACTGAGAGCACGGAAGGTGTTCTCGCAGCGCTCAGAGGCGGCGTGGACACGATCGAGCACGGCGCTATGCCGACCGATGAGATGATGGAACTGTTCCGCGAAAAAGGGGCAGCGCTTGTGACGACGATCTCGCCCGTCATTCCGCTCGCGCTTCTGGATATCGCGAAAACGCATGTCCGTCCAATGGACAGATACAACGCGGGCATAGTTCTGCGCGGGATCATCGAGTGCGCGCGCAGGGCGCTCGCTGAGGGGATTCCTGTCGGCCTCGGAACGGATACAGGCTGCCCGTACGTGACGCATTATGATATGTGGCGGGAGCTTCAGTATTTTCACAATTTCTGCGGAGTCACCGAGGCGTTCGCGCTCCACACGGCAACGCTCGGAAACGCGGAGATCGCCGGGATCAGCGGCGAGACGGGGAGCATTGAGATCGGAAAGGCGGCGGATTTCCTTGTGACGGCGGGCAACCCGCTGGAGGGGCTGAACGCGCTGCGCAAACCGTACATGGTGGTGGCGCGCGGCGTACGGATCGACAGGCCGGCTCTTCGGAAACACATTGAGATCGAGCACGAGCTGGACAGCCTGCGGAAGATCACATACGAGGAACTGGAAGGGCTGCTGTAATGCGCCTGCCGGCGGCATTTCGCGACGGCAGCGCGCTGTGCCGCTTTGGGACATGAACAGAAAAGGCGGTTCGCATGGGGAAAAATACTGACAACGCGCAGCACAGAGCGCACGGCGCGCAGGACAACGCGCAGCACAGGCTGTACAGCGCGCAGGATATGGTCCGGATCCGCAGCAGTGAGTGCGCGGGCTGCGGAGCCTGCTGCCGCGGGATGGGCGACACGATCGCCCTCGACCCGTATGATGTCTGGCAGCTTGCCGCAGGGACCGGCAGGACATTTGAAGAGCTGATGGGAGCGGGCATCGACCTGCATGTGGAGGAAGGAGTCATCCTTCCTCACCTTATGATGCGGGAAGATACGAAGGGCTGCTCTTTTTTGGCAAAAGACGGAAAGTGCGCAGTCCATGCGTACCGGCCCGGGATCTGCCGGCTGTTCCCGCTTGGCAGAGAGTTCCATGACGACGGCGTCTCTTACTTCATCGTCCCGGAAGGGTGCGTGAAGGGGGGACTATCGAAAGTCAGGATCGGGAAGTGGCTCGGGATCGCGGATCTTCCGCGCTATGAGCGCTTTAAAGGGGAGTGGCATTTGCTTGTGCAGAGGCTCAGGGCCAGGCTGGCGGCAGAGCCGTCGGATGAAGTGCGGCGCAATGTCAACGTCTATTTTCTGCAGACGTTTTATATGACGCCTTATGGAGGGGCGGCTGCAGCGGGAGGAACGTCTGCGGCGGTAGGGCTTTCTGTGGCAGGATGTCCCTCTGCAGCGGCGTTTTACGAAGAATTTGCGGGCAGGCGGACTGCTTTTGAAGCGGCGGTGCTGTGAGGGGGGA
>CAMOXN010000093.1 GCA_946629175.1 uncultured Lachnospiraceae bacterium
CGGAGCCATATATATGAACGAACAGATTTCCCTCTTCGACAACGACATCCCCCAGCCCCTCGCCGCGCGTGTGCGCCCGCAGACGCTGGACGAATACGCCGGCCAGGAGCACCTCCTCGGCCCCGGCAAGATACTGCGCCGCCTGATCGAGAACGACCAGATCTCATCGATGATCTTCTGGGGCCCGCCCGGCGTCGGCAAGACGACTCTGGCAAGGATCATCGCCTCGCGCACACGTTCCCAGTTCATCGACTTCTCCGCGGTGACGAGCGGCATCAAGGAGATCCGCACCGTGATGCAGCAGGCAGACGCCGCAAGGCAGTACGGCATGAAGACGATCGTCTTTGTCGATGAGATCCACAGGTTCAACAAAGCGCAGCAGGACGCTTTCCTGCCCTTTGTGGAAAAAGGGGCGATCATTCTCATCGGCGCGACCACAGAGAACCCTTCCTTTGAGATCAACGGCGCTCTTCTGTCCCGCTGCAAGGTCTTTGTGCTGCAGCCCTTGACGACCGCTGACATTGTCAAAATACTGCGCCACGCCCTTCAGTCTCCCTCCGGTTTCGGCGGGCAGGACATCCGCATCGATGATGACGCGCTGACGGCGATCGCTAACTTCGCGAACGGGGACGCGCGCTCGGCGCTCTCTACTTTGGAAATGGCGATCCTGAACGGAGATTTTGAGAATGGCGTGACGACCGTCAACACCGGGACGCTGGAGCAGCTGATCACGCGCAAGTCCCTCCTCTACGACAAAAAAGGGGAGGAACATTACAACGTCATTTCCGCGCTCCACAAATCAATGCGCAATTCCGATCCGGACGCCGCTGTCTACTGGCTCGCGAGAATGCTAGAAGCCGGCGAAGATCCGCTTTACGTCGCCCGCCGCGTCACACGGTTCGCCAGCGAAGACGTCGGCCTCGCAGACCCGAGAGCCCTGCAGATCGCGGTGGCGGCTTACGACGCGTGCCATTACATCGGTATGCCGGAGTGCTCCGTGCACCTGACGGAAGCTGTCGTCTACATGGCGCTCGCGCCCAAGTCCAACGCCATGGAGGTCGCCTACAACACAGCGAAAGAGGACGCGCTCGAAACGCTGGCGGAGCCTGTCCCGCTCGTCATCCGCAACGCGCCGACCCGCCTCATGAAAGAACTCGATTACGGCAAGGGATACATGTATGCCCATAACTACGATGACAAGCTGACCAGTATGCAGTGCCTGCCGGATTCACTCAAAGACCGCAGATATTATCTTCCCACCGAGCAGGGCGTTGAAGCCCGCTACAAAGAACGCCTCGAGGCGATCCGCAGGTGGAAGGAAAACCACAAATAAAAAAAGGGGGTGCCGCCCTAAGAAATGATTCCCAGGTCGGCACCCTTTTTTATCCAATCACTCTCTTACGACCACCGAAATGCCATTCGGGATGCATGTCAGCGTCGCGTCTTCTCCCTTTATCTCTCTCGCCCTGCGGTACGCCTCCTTAAGGTTCGGCGCGTACTCCATCTTGAGCCCTTCGATCATCGCCTGCTGGTCCTCATTCGCCACGAAGATCACTTTGTACTTGCGCACGATCCTCGCAAGGATCTGGCTGCACCACTGATCGGGCGCCGTCTTCTCCTGCGGGGTCGCGAGGAACTTCCGGTAAGCGGTCTCGATATCCGGCTCATCCGCGATGATATGATAGAAGTAATCGCCGCCTGTTCCGTCGGAGCAGGACGCCAGCATGATGATGACGCCGCCGTCGTTGACCGTCGCTTCCGCCGCCGTCATTCCCTTCGGGGACTGATAAGCATTCTGGTCAAGCGGATATCCGCCGTTGGTCGTGATCACGATATCCGCGTAAGCCGGCTTCACGCAGACGTACTCCGCGATGAAATCACAGCCTTTTCTGTGCGCCGTCTCAAAGTTGCCGGCAAATGCCGCCACTGTCTTCTTGTTCTCATCAATGACGACGTTCACGATATACGCCAGTTTCGCCATCCTCGCCGCCGCCAGCATATCTTCATGCATCGGGTTGTGATCCAGGATCCCCGTGCGCGAATACGGGCTGTCTATGAACTTGGAGCAGTGGTTGCCCATGACCGTCACTGCATCCGCGATGCCGGGAAGGATGCTCTTTCTTCCTCCGGAAAATCCGGCAAAAAAGTGAGGCTCGATAAATCCTTCCGAGATCAGAAGGGAGGCGTTCATCGCCACTTTGTCGACGATGCAGTCGGGCCCGCTGGGAAGCTGTCCCACCTTGACGTTCGTCTCAGGGTCGTGAGCGTCGTGTACGACGATATGGTCCTTGAACTCCTCATACAGCTCTCCGCCCAGCTTTGCGGCGAGCTCGTCTTTTGTTGTCGGACGGTGGAAACCCGTGGAGACCAAAAGAGTGATGGCAATGTCCGGATTCCCCTCGCGAAGCTCCCTCACCATGTTGGGGAGGATGTCGCGGCTCGGGACCGGTCTCGTGTGGTCGCTGATGATGATCACACAGTCAGGTTTCCCTTTGGCAAGCTCGCAGAGCCTGGGGCTGTCGATAGGGTGCTCCATCGCCTCACGGACGATATCGATCCCCTTTTTTTCGCTTGCCAGTTTATCTACATTACTTGTAAGGACCGGAGTATCATCCGGCACTTCCAGATCCTGCGTCGTATGCGCGTAAAAGAATTTCACAGTCTTCATATGGATTCAGCCCTTTCCGGTGTAATGCTTTCCGGTGTAATCTTTCCGGCCAATAAAAAGCGGCGCAGCCGCGCTGCGCCGCAATTCTTCCTCCACGGTGGTGCCATCTGCGGCTCTATTGTGGGAGTAGTAAACCGCAGACCGGCATCTCATCACGTAAGAAATAAATTGAGCTAAAGAGACAGTCTCTTTGTCTCAGTCTCCGATCATTGGTTTTCAGGACTGATAGCAGACCTTGCCCGGATTCAGGATCAGGTTCGGGTCAAATACATTCTTGATGCCTCTCATGAGTTCCATATTGGTCTCGCCAACGGACTCAGCCAGATACTTGACCTTGCCTCTGCCGATGCCGTGCTCGCCGGATACAAGACCGCCGCAGTCGGTCGCTTCCTTGTACAGGACCTCGAAATAAGCATCCACGCGCTTCACGAACTCATCCTTCGGAAGGTCGTTGCTGCACTGATAGATGTGAAGGTTGCCGTCGCCTGCATGGCCGAAGCTCTTGATCTCAAGGCCGAACTCCTCGCCCTTCTGCTTAGCGAAAGTAAGGAATCTCGCGATCTCCCTGATCGGAACAACGACGTCGCACTCGTCGAGGAGCTTGGTCTCTTCCATGATCGCCTCAAGGAAAGCGGAACGGGTCGCCCACGCGTCGCGGAGCTTCTGAGGGTTATCGACGACCATGACATCTACTGCGCCCCACTCGAGCAGCTTCTCAGCCAGTTTCTCTACGCGGTTCATAAGGGGCTCTTCGTCCGAATCATCCAGTGTGATCATCAGATAAGCGCCTACTTCCACACCGTCAACGGTCTTGGGGAACACTTCGCGTCCGGCATATCTCTCGGAAGAAAGGATGATCTCTCTCTCCATGAATTCCAGAGCCTGCGGATCGATGTTGGCCATCTTGACCTTCGGAACAGTGGAGATAGCTGTCTCCAGATCCTCGAAAGGAACGATCAGGGACAGAGTCATGACAGGAGCAGGGATGAGCTTCAGTGTCAGCTCTGTGATGATGCCCAGTGTGCCTTCGGAACCGATCATAAGGTTCAGGAGGCTGTAGCCCGAGCTGGTCTTGGAGACCTTCGCGCCGAAGCTTGTGACCTCGCCGGTAGGAAGAACGACCTTCATCGCCAGGACATAATCTCTGGTGCAGCCGTATTTAACTGCGCGCATGCCGCCTGCGTTCGTAGAAACGTTGCCGCCAACGGTCGCCAGCTTCTCGCCCGGATCCGGGGGATACATCATTCCCTTTGTGAGCGCGTCCTCAGCCAGGTCTTTAAGAAGAACACCGGGCTCGATGGTGACGCTGAAGTTCTCAAGGTCATAAGAGAGGATCTTGTTCATCTTGATCGTCTCGATGACGATGCCGCCGTATACCGGGACGCATCCGCCTGCAAGACCTGTAGCTGCGCCTCTTGTCGTGACCGGGATCTTGTTCTCATTGCAGATCTTCACGACCGCAGCGATCTCCTCTGTGGAAGTCGCCTGCAGGACCGCTTCCGGCATGCTCTCGCCGTAGATCGGCATCTCGTCACGGCCGTAGTCAGCATTGACATCTTCGCCCGTGAGAATGTGTCCGGGAGCCGCGGCCTTGAGCTGCTCCAGGATCTCAGCTGTAATCTTGTTGTATTCTGCCATACCTATACCCTCCTTGCTTTCTTAGGTGTATCACAGAGTATCGTTACATACTTATGCATCTACACATAATCACCCTGTTACTATTATATCCCATGTTTGGCTAATTTGAACAAAAAAGTATTAATGTTTCTTAAAAAAAGCAGAAATTCTACCTATGGCCGATCTCTGGATCGATCTCTTTTTCCGTAAAGCTTTCCATGCAGCCGGATCTCGCCGCGGCATGATCACTCCACGGATTTGAGCGATTCCACCATATTGATCTTCCTTATGTAGAAAAAGGAAAAGAAATTGACAGACAGCGAAAATACAGCTGTAAGGAGAACAGCATACAGATAACTGTCCATGTGCAGCCCGTGCCCGAAGATCATATATTCCATCTCGATCGTCCCGATGAGCCAGCGGTGCAGCCACTTTCCCATGAACATTCCCAGAAAAGCTCCCAGGATCGTGAGGACGATGTTCTCCCTGTACACATACGATGCCGTCTCTTTGTCGTAAAAGCCGAGGACCTTCAGCGTCGCCAGTTCCCTTATGCGCTCCGTCACATTGATGTTCGTCAGGTTGAAGAGGACCAGGAACGCCAGCATGGCTGCCGCAAAGATAATGATCCAGACAACGACGTCAAGGCTCTTCATGCTCTCCGAGAAATGCTCTCTTGTCTCGGTGATGCGGCTGAAAGTCAGGACTCCCTTGAATCCTGAGACCCTCGCGGCCACGGCTTCCGGGCGCATGTCAGGACCGGATGTCCCCGTGCCGGACCCCTCCGGGCCGGGCGCACCGGACTCCCCCGGATCGGCCGCCCCCCTCATCTTCGCCATGATAAGATTGTCCACCGGCTTTTCCCCGAATACCTTCTTGTAACAGGCTGACGTCATGTAGATGTGGTGATTGACGTAGTTCTCACAGATCCCGCTCACCGTCACCGGGTGCTCCGCTTCATCGCTGTCCAGCAGCGCGATCGTATCGCCTTCCGCGATCCCCAGGCGACGGCTCAGCTTTTCGTCGATCACGATCGTCTCGTCCGTCGGCGAGAGTCTCGGCAGATCGCCCACCCTTCCGTAACGGCGAAGGCCGCCCCCGCCCGGATAGAGATTGACATATCCGCCAAAGTCCGACGACGACGCTTTGAGGATCACGCTGTCGACAGTGCCCTCTTTCGTCCGCACGCTGACGGTCCGCTCATAACAGCCGATAAAGTCCTCGATGCCCGGTTCGTTCCTTAATGCCTCCATAAGCTCCGCCCGGTCCGAAGGCGTCAGGTCGTCCCGGATCGAGATCGACGCCTCATACGGCATCAGGTCGTCGAACTGCCACGTCAGCACGTCGAAGATCGAGTCCCGAAGCCCGAAACCGGTCGCCAGCAGAGCCGTGCACCCCGCTATGCCGATGATCGTCATCCAGAACCTTTTCTTATAGCGGAACAGATTGCGCACGCTGACCTTCTGGATAAAAGAGAGATGCCTCCAGATCGGCGGAATGCGCTCGAGCAGCACTCTTTTGCCGGGTTTGGGGGCGCGCGGCCGCAGAAGCTCGGCCGGCTTGCTCAGCAGTGTCGTATAGCAGGCCGCGTAGGCCGCTCCCGCAGTCGCGAGGATCGCCGAACCGAGTGAATAGAGCGCGACGATAGGCGAGATCCCGATCTCAAGCGGAGGCAGCAGATAGAGGATCCCCCACTCATAATAGATCAGCGCCGGGAGCGCCGTGCAGCCGATGAGGAGCCCCGCTCCGCCGCCCAGAAGGCTCGCCGCCAGCGCGTAGCCGATATACTTGATCGAGATGGCAAGAGTTGAAAAGCCGAGCGCCTTGAGCGTCCCGATCTCCGCGCGGTGATCCTCCACCATCCTTGTCATCGAAGTCAGGGAGCTGAGCGCCGCCACAAGAAAGAAGATCATCGGGAACACGTCCGCCAGGTTCCCCATGCGCTCCGCGTCCGAGGAGAACTCCACATAGCTGCGGATCGTCTTGCGGTTCAGGATATACCACTCCCCGCCGGATGTCGTGAGTCCCGAGAGCGCGCCGGCCGTCGAGCTGCCCGATTCCGCGATCCCCGCGATCAGGGCGGCCGCCATATCGGAAAAAGTGATCTTCCGCGAGACTTCTTCTTTGCGGATCTTCGCCCGCTCTTTGGCAAAAGACTCCATTCCGTCGATAAAAGCGTCCGCCTCTTCGATGTAGGCGTCGTCCGTATAGCAGTTGTACCTGCTGAGGCCTTCCAACTCCAGATAGATCGTCGAGTAGACTTCCTGCGTGAAGCACTCTCCCGGAAGCGCTACGAACCCGGTGACGCTGCCGCTTCCGACAGTGGAATCGCTTCTGGTCCGGGATACATAGAGCGGGCTGCGCGCGATGCCGACGATCGTGTAGGTGTGCTTTGTGGAGCGGCTC
>CAMOXN010000094.1 GCA_946629175.1 uncultured Lachnospiraceae bacterium
ACGTACTGGAGCAATTCTTTTGCATCCTCTGTGTACTTGCCCATACTTTCCTCCTCTTTGCCTGTTGTCCGTTATGTTTTCCAGCATATCCTTGTTGTGTGAACGAACTTGTTTAAACGTGTTAGTTTATATATATCACAAACAGGCGCTGCTGTCAACCTGTAAATACTGTCTCATGGCCTGTTAATGATCATGCCGCACATCAGTTTCCGAAGTCTTCGAAGGAAATATGAAGATCGCGGAAAGAAATCTTTAATAAAAAAACTGCAGCCGTATATTCCAGGCTGCAGCGCTATTCTGTCGAATCTGTATTTTGATAATAATTATACTATATCTTGGCTTCTATGTATATCCCGGCTCCGTCGGAATTGTGCGCCGGTGCCGCGCCGGATTACTTTCTCCTGCGCGCCACGGAATAGAACGCGAACATATCAGGCCTGTGCCTGGACTGCGTGTGCTCGAACATCTCCCCGGCCGCGTTGTATGTCTCCGAAGTGACCACGACCATCGCCCCCCAGTCCATGAGGCTGAGATACTTCTCGTCGATCTCCGTGATCTTTTCCACCGTCAGCGTTCTTCTCGTGGTGACGATCGTATCGCCGACCACCTTCTCCAGGTACTCGTAGACGGACTTCTCCGCGATCTCTCTGGTCAGCCCCGGGACGACCCTCGTCAGGAACCAGTTGTTGTCCAGGATCATCGGCACATCGTCAAAATACCGCACCCGCTGGATATAATACACTTCCTCTCCTACGGCAAACCCCGTCTTTTTCGACAGGTATTCGTCCACCTTGAATGTGGCGAAGTGGATCACTTTCGTGCGGTACTCGCGGTTGTTCCTTGCCGCCGCTTCTTTCATGCTCTCGATCACGTCGAAGGAGAACATGTTGGCCTGCGACTTGCGGTAGATCACGACCACGCCCTTGCCGTGGATGCTCTGCACATAGCTCTCGTCCGCGAGCTTCGCGATCGCGCGCCGGATCGTGTTCCTTGATACGCCATAGCGCGTCGTCATGATGTTCTCTGACGGGAGGATCGATTGCGGGGCATAGATCCCCTCTTCAATTTTCTCTTTCAGGTCATTGTAGATCGCTGTGTATTTCTCTGCAGGCATAGCTGGCCACCTTTCGATCACAGCCCGGGCCTGCCGGTCGGCTGTCGTCATCTGTGTCCGATCACAGCCCGGGCCTGTGATCTCTTTTTACTTCTTCGGAACGATGATGCCGAGGATCTTGTCCTCGTTGTAGCGGGACAGGATCAGCGCGCCCGCAATGCAGATCACCGCAGCTGATACCGCCGCGATCCTGTAGCCCAGCCCGGTACCGGGACTGATGCTGGCAAAGGCGGTGAAGACGAGCATCGCGATACTCTGGCCGAACTTGAAAGCGAACGTCCTGGCCGCGAAGAACATGCCCTCGCGGTTCTCACCCGTCGTGACGGCATCCGCTTCCGCGATATCCGCGACGATCGCCTGCGGCAGAATGCCGAGGATCGCCATCGGGAAAGCCGCCGCGCATACGATGATGATGCCGAATACCAGACCGGAACCGCCGAGGAGGCCCGAGACCGCTGTGATCAGATAAACTGCGGACAGTCCCGCGAAGCCGATCAGAACGAGTTTCTTCTTGTTCATGCGGTGCGCCAGCGCGTTGACCGGCATGTAGCAGGCAAATGACAGAAGCGTCATCGCCACGTAGAGGATCGTCGTGAAGGTCTCCGGCAGCTTCATCAGCGAAGTAATGAAGAAAGGAAGCCCGGTCTGGAAGATCGTGAGCGCGAGGAAGTAGAGCACGTCGCTCCCTACGAACACCCGGAAATCTCCGTTCCGGAAAGTCTTGATCAGGGATGTGAACGCGTCATCCTCAGACGGCACGGTGTGCACATATTCCTTCTCATTGATCGTAAAGGTCGGCACCAGCAGCGCGGCAAGGCCGATCACCGAGAGGACCGCGAACGTAATGCGGATCGCTGTGACCCTTCCCATGGAAGGCTCCAGCGCGCCCCAGATGAACGGCGCGGCGTAACCGACAGCCGAGCCCAGAAGGAAAGTCACGGAGATATACGTCGAGATACTGATCCTCGTGTCCTGCGTGGTCCCCAGCTCTGAGATCAGCGCGTTATAAGGCGTGCAGTAGGTCGTCATGAACAGATAGAACAGAAGCAGCGTCACAAGGAGCCAGATACAGTTCACGTTCGAGATGGCGTTCACAGGCGCCCAGAATACCAGCGCCGTGATCAGCGCGAAGGGAACCGCGATCTTCTGCATAAAGGGGATCCTGCGCCCTTTAGGGTTCTTGGATCGGTCTGAAAGGTTCGCGATCATGGGATCCGTCACCGCGTCAAATACTCTTCCGAGTGCCGCAATTCCGCCGATCACTGTCGCGATGCCTAAGATCACGCGCCCCTGCGGGATGAACAGCGTCTGACCCGCCGCTATGCTCTCCGTATCAGGCTGGTAAAAATAGACCAGCCAGTTCGTGATCAGAGCCGACAGGAGAGACCAGCCGAACTGTCCGATCGCGAAACACCACATCTTGCCTTTTGTTATTGTCTTCATGCTGCTACCTCTGTTGTAATTCAGTGCGTCCTCTGGATCGAGATCACGACAAAGACCGCGAGAACGAACGGATAGATAAGGAACGGGATCAGTGAAACGCTCGTCACCTGAGCGATCCCTGCCGCCACCAGGAGCTGCGCGCCGTAAGGGATTATGCCCTGCGCGATGCAGGAACAGGTATCCAGAAGGGACGCCGTCTGGCGGGGATCCACGCCGTACTCTTTCGTAATATCTCTGGCGATCGGCGCCGCGATGACGATCGCCACCGTATTGTTCGCCGTCGCGATATCCATAAATACGGTCAGAAAAGCGATGCCGTACATACCGCCGCGCTTATTGCCGGCTTTTCTGCGGATGAAGGAAAGGATCGCCTCGAAACCACCGTTCTCTTTCATGAGCGAGGCGATCGAAGCCACCAGGATCGTGACGATCATGGTCTCGAACATACCGTTTATACCGTTTCCCATAGAGGCCAGCGCCGTCGCATAGCCCAAAGATCCCGTAAAGATCCCGACAAGCACGAACAGCAGTATTCCCACCAGCAGCACGAGGAATACATTGATCCCGACGATACTGAGTGTAAGGACGATGAAATACGGGGCGGCCTGCCAGATATTGTACTCGAAATTGCCGATCGCCGCTCCTTTGCTGACAAGCCCGCCGATGACCACGATCACAAAAGTGATGACCGCCGCGGGCAGCGCCACTTTGATATTGGTGCGGAATTTGTCCTTCATCTCCACGCCCTGCGTCTTGGTCGCCGCGATCGTCGTGTCTGAAATGAATGACAGGTTGTCTCCGAACATCGCTCCGCCGACGACAATGCCGACGCAGAAAGGCAGCGATAATCCGCCGCTCTTCGACACAGCGCACGCGATCGGGACCAGGACGGAGATCGTCCCAACGCTCGTTCCCATCGCCATTGAGATCAGGCATGCAATAAGGAAGAGTCCCGGCACGGCAAACCTTCCGGGAATGATGCTGAGGAGCATGTTGGCCGTGCTCGACGCGCCGCCCGCTTCCGAAGCGATCCCGCTGAAAGCGCCGGCCATAATAAAGATGAACAGCATCGTGACGATGTTGTCATCTCCTATTCCCTTGGCGCAGATGTGTATTTTCTCATCAAAAGAGAGCTTACGGTTCTGGAAAAAAGCCGCGATCAGGGCTATGGAGAACGCGAGAACGACTGAGACGACATAAAAACCCATTTGTCCTTCCGCAGGATGGATATACTCAAAGAAGATTCCGTTGCCGAGATAAACGATGAGGAACAACAGGATGGGTAAAAGGGCACGGGGATTCTCCGCCGCAGTGGACGTATCTGGCTGATTCATGAAAATATCACCTCAAATTGACTCTGAACTTACATTATGACAGACATCCTGAACAGATATCTTACAACAAAAAATGTGAAGGATCCGGTCTCCGACACATTTCAGCAACACTTTCGTATTATAGCATAAACTTATGCAAGTCGCAAAAAATCAGGGGACCCATGCGCTCTCCGGCTCATGCGGTCCCCCGTTGATGAACATTATCGGAACTGTCAGTCTTTTTCCCTTATCAGACCGCTCCTGTATGCCTTCAGAAGCTGCTTGAGGTCAGAGATCCTCTCTCTGATCTCCACGCCTTCATCAGTATCCCCGACCATGACGCGCTTCTCCTCCACTTCCACGATCTCCGTGTCGGAATGGATATCCACGTTCTCGTCGAGCGCCTGCTTGAGGCTGGTAAACGGCTGGTGCGTCTTGAGCCTGAGTCCGTGGGAGTTGAAGATCAGCGTATAGCCGGCGATCCCGGTCGTTTTCTGGTAAGCCTTGCAGAAACCGCCGTCTATGATATACAGCATTCCGTCCGCGCGGATCGGCGACTCGCCCTTCTTAACGTTGACAGGCGTGTGTCCGTTGATGATATGGCTGCGGTCGGAGTACAGACCGAACTCGTGCAGGATCATCTTCGCCGTACGCCTCTCCTCGTGGAAAGTATAGTATGCGTTGCGCGGCTCCTTCCATGTGGACTCGTCTCTGATATACGTCCTCTCGAACGTCTTGATGGTCTTTCCGAACATCGGGGAAAAGCGGCCGCCCCACAGGTACCACATAAAGTCTACGCTGTCCGGATCGAGCGTGCTCCATGCCTGTCTTGCAATGCGGTCCACCTGATCCAGATACGCTCTCCCCTGCACAGGCTCATCGAAAAAGTCCACTCTCTCGAAATTGCCGTCCTCGTCGAGCGGTATGCATCCGTGGTACAGAAGATTTTCATTGATGCACTTGTATGTGGAACCGTAAGCATAGAGGAAATCGACGTGCTGGCGGAGCCTTACGGAGTGCCGGAACGCATGCACAAGGTCGTGCACGACCACCGCTTCCTCCTCGCTGAGCCTATAGGGATCCTCCCTGTCCACGGTCGGAAAATCGTGTGTCTTTAAGGGATGGACCGTGCCGTCGATCTCCACGGTGTAATCGTCCCAGTTGATCTTTCCGAACATCTGGCGGTCTTCCATCATATACTCCGGATGACGCCGCACCATATCTCCCTCTGTCTTGAACATCAGGACGGAGATCGCTTTTTTGAGCGGGTCCATTCCGTCGTCTTCTTTATAGGTCTTCTCCGCGAACAGCACGAGGTTACGCATACTGATGCCGTAGCCGTTCTCAAGGACCTCGTAATTCCCGTACTTGACGTTGTTGTTGATGCAGTTGAAGATGCTGCACGGATTGCCGCACGCAGCGCCCATCCAGAGAACGTCATGGTTGCCCCACTGGATATCCAGATCATTCTCATAATTCATCAAAAGGTCCATGATCCTGTCCGCATGCTCGCCGCGGTCAAAAATGTCACCGAGAATATGCAGCCGGTCAACGGTCAGGCGCTTTGCCAAAGTACAGAGCGCGATAATGAACTCGTCCGCGCTGTCCGTACCGATGATCGAGTCAAGGATCTTCGCGTGATACACCGCCTGGTTGTTGTCTTCATCTTTCTGCGCGTGCATCAGCTCATCGATGATGAAGGCGAATTCACTCGGCATCGCTTTACGCACCTTCGATCTCGTGTATTTGGAAGAAAGGTACCTTGTCAGGTCGATCAGCCTGTCCAGGATCTGCAGATACTGATGGCGGGGGATCGCTCCGCCCTGCTTCATCCTTTCGAGTTCTTCGACCGGATAATAGATCAGCGTGCAGAATTCCGCCCGCTCCTGTCTCGTCATGGAATCCCCGAAGACCAGCTTGACTTTTTCGCTGATCACGCCCGAGCAGTTGTTCATGATATGCTTGAAGGCCTCATACTCCCCGTGGATATCACTCAGGAAGTGTTCTGTTCCTTTCGGCAGGTTCAGGATCGCCTGGAGATTGATGATCTCCGCGAACGCCGCTCTGCGGTTCGGAAACTCCCTGGATAGCAGCTGTAATACCTTGATGTTTTCTCTGTCCATGGCTTTCTCCTATTGATTATTTACCGAATGATCCTATGCCGAAGTGTTACTTGTTCATCTTCGCCAGCATCTCCATGATCGTGCTCATCGTATCCTTACCGGACGAACCTGATGAGCTGCTGCCTGTCTTGCCGGACAGAAGCGCATTGAGCAGATCCGACGTTCCGGAAGTACCCGAGCCGCCTGAACTTCCGGAACCCTTTCCGGAAGACATGAGCACACCGATCAGCTCGATCATGCTGCTGTCGCCTTCGAGCAGATTGATGGCCGCTTTCTTGGTCTTGGTGTCCGCTTTACGATAGAGCTGGACCAGTTTCTTCTCCGTCGCTGACAGTGTGAGTGCTTCGACCGCTGCTTTCGCGGCTGAAGGCTTCTTCGCGGTCGTCTTTTTTGCCGTGGAAGACGTCTTCGCGGCCGTGGTCTTTCCGGCTGCAGTCTTTCCGGAGGCCGTCTTCGCTGCGGTCGTTTTTCCCGTAGCTGCGTCCAAAAGTGATTTCTGCGTCACGCCGAGTACCTTTGCGATCTGCTTTATTACGTCCTGCGCGGGTTCTTTTTCGCCGCGCTCTATTTTGCCGACGTCAGACGCAGTGATCCCGTCGACCTGCTCTGCAAGCGAGGCCTGTGACAAGCCCTTGTTCGCGCGCGCTTCTTTGATCAGATTTCCCAGTTTTTTGGACATAA
>CAMOXN010000095.1 GCA_946629175.1 uncultured Lachnospiraceae bacterium
AAAACCGCCACTGTAAAAAGGAAAAATATAAAAACGGCAGTTCTTCATCAATATTTTGCCAGATTCAGCGTGTAGGACTGGATCTGCGTCCTCACAGGGATAAAGCCTTCTTTCTCCCCGTACAATACGACGGCAGGAAATTCATGGCTGAGGAACAGGGACATCCCCTCGTAGAAGCTGTACGCGCCTGTCCTGTGGAACACGATGCGGTCTCCGAGTCCGACCGTCTCATTAAACCCCCTGCACAGCACATCGTTCATCGTGCAGAGAGATCCGTAGACAGTCCACTCTTTCTGCTCCCTCGCAGCGGAGCCGTCGGCAGGGATGACTGACATCTCCGGCTTATACATGCCCTTGATCTGCCCGTCGTAACCCATCTGGTGGATCCCTCCGTCTACCAGGCAGACCGCTTTCCCGTCGTTCTCCTTGAGATCCAGCGCGGTCGTCACGTACATTCCGCACTCCGCGGCATAGGCCCTGCCCATCTCGACCGTCACGATCCCCTTCCACTGCATATCGCGCACCATCTGCGTGAACTGCGCGAGCGGTCCGGGCTCACGGAGGTCTTCCTCCGCTTTCTGGTCGGTGAAATAAGAGACAGCGAATCCGGTGCCGTACTCAAGCTCCGGCACCTTAAAGCCCGCCTCTTTCTCCAGCCTTGCGAAGAAGGCGTCGAGCATCTGCAGTTCTTTCTCATGCTTTTTGAGCTTCTTCTTCTGCGTTCCCGAGAAGAAATGGATACCGGCGAACTCAATATGCGGGAATCGCGCTGCGCGGTCCCCTATCAGCGCCGTGATCGTGTCCTCGTCCATGCCGAACTGGGATCCGTTGGTCAGACGCGGGTAGACTCTGAGCGTCCTGCCATGCGCGTCCGCCCAGTCGGAGAGCATCTGCAGCTGCAGGGGCGACTCCGCGGTATAACGAGCCGCGTCCTGCCCGTATTCCAGGATCTCCATGAGGTCTTCGCGGATCTTGAGGACGCCGGAAATATAGAGTTTCTCCGCCGGGATCTCAAGGTCCCTGCAGATCCTGAACTCTCCCATCGAGCACACTTCGATCCTTTCCACCTGCCGGGACATTTCCAGCGTCAGGAAAGGGTTGGTCTTCATAGAGTAGGTCAGTTCGATCTCATCCCTGAAGGCTTCGCGGAATCTCTGAACGCGGTCTCTGATGGTATCGAGATCGAACAGGTAAAGCGGTGTTCCGAAGCGGTCAGCCGCCTCTTTGATCTTTTGCTGGTTCATAATCACCTCCGTGACAGGGGAGCTGTCCTTTTGTCACTTAAACCGAATGTGACAGGGGGCTGTCCCCTTGTCACATCCCTGTCTCATTATTTCGCGAGCAGCGCCCTGAAATAGGCCCTGTCAATTTTGCCGTTCTTGTTGTAGGGCATCTCCTCGACGCGGTTGATCCTGCCGGGGACCATGTAAGCCGGGACCTTCTCCTTGAGCCTGATCCTTACTTCCTTGGGCTCGATGTCACCGAGATACCAGCAGACGATCCGGTTCTTGGGCTCGTCGAAGAGACAGACCGCCCTGGCCACGCCGTCCAGCGCCGTGAAGTTGGTCTCGATCTCCTCCAGTTCGATCCTGTGGCCCATGTGCTTGATCTGGAAATCCCCGCGTCCGGCAAAATACAGCTCCCCGTCCGTTCCATAGGCGGCAAGATCGCCCGTCTTATAGACGCGCTGCGTGACGCCGTCCAGGTCATACATGATGAACTGTTTCGCTGTCTGCTCGGGATTGTTGTAGTATCCGATCGCCAGGGACTCACCGGCGCAGCAGATCTCTCCGGAAACACCGGGCTCGGTAACGATCCGGCCCTCGTCGTCCATCAGGAACACCGTCCTTCCGGGGAACGCGCCGCCGATGGGCAGCTTTTCGGTCTTCTCGAAGGTCCTGTTGATCCTGTAATAAGTGCAGTTGCAGGTGATCTCGGAAGGACCGTAGAGGTTGACGTACTGCGCGTCCGGAAGCGCCGCCTGCCAGATCTGCAGATGCTTGATCGGCATCACTTCGCCGCTGAACATGATCATGCGGACCTTATCGGGGACCCTGTAGCGCAGTCCCTTGAGCCCGGAGACGATGCACAGAGCGGACACGGCCCAGATGAGGACCGTCACGTTCTTGTCGCACAGATAATCGAGGAGCCTGGGCGGCGTGCTGAAGAACTCCCTCGGGATCAGGACGACTTCCGCGCCTGTGAACATGGCGGAATACAGGTCCTTGACCGATACGTCGAAATCGAACGGCGCCTGGTTGCCGATGATATCTTCATTGGTGATCCCGAAGATCTCCGTGAAATGACCGATAAAGTCAATGACCGACCTGTGCTGCACGACGATCCCCTTGGGGTTTCCGGTAGAGCCGGAAGTAAATACGCCGTAGAGAGGATCCTCTCCTGTCATCTGCGCGCGGATCCCGGCCAGTTTCTCAGCCGCTCCGGCCGATGCTCCGGCCGCGTCCCTGTACAGTTCTTCGAGATACAGCACATTTCCGGAGTATCCCGACGCCGCGAGCTGTTCCCTTCTGGCCTCATCCACGACAACGGTCCTGGACTCCAGCACATCGAGGATCTTGCGCACCCTCTCCGGGGGCTGTTCCGGATTGACGCTGACGTAAAAACCGCCGGCGTAGACTACGCCGTACATGCATGTCAGTGTCGCAGTGCTCTTCTCGGCAAAAACAGCGACGGGCTCATTTCTGGCGATCTTATCCGAAAGGATCGCGCCGATCCCTCTGGCGGCGCCGGCCAGTTCACTGTATGTCAGCGCTGTCACGCCGTCATCCACTGCAGGGCGGCTGCCGTATTCCGCTTCCGTAAGTTCCAGTCTGTCAAGTATTGTTTCCAAAAGATCATACTCCTTTCGTAGTGTGGCTCCGGTGCCTTATAAGCCTTTCCGCAAGGCGCTCATTTCCAAAACGGCCGCCTCACCGGGCCCGGCGTCCTCAGCCGCGGATCTCCCTGAAATCCTCCTGAAGCCTCTCATAGAACGGTGTTCCGCTGAAGGTCGCGAAGTAATCCATCTCCGTCTCTGCCCTGCGGATCTCCTGTACGCTCCCGTCTTCTTTGAGCAGAAGTTCCGCGCTGCGGAGCCTTCCGTTATAATTATAACCCATCGCAAATCCGTGCGCACCCGCATCGTGTATGAACAGATAATCGCCCGGGTCGATCTTGGGCATGAGCCTGTCCACCGCGAACTTGTCGTTGTTCTCGCACAGGGATCCCGTCACGTCGTACATGTGGTCCCTGAGCGCGTCCTCTTTGCCGAGCACGGTGATGTGATGATAAGCGCCGTACATGGCGGGCCTCATCAGGTTCGCCGCGCAGGCGTCCACGCCGATATATTCTTTATAGATGTGTTTCTCATGGATCGCCTTCGTGATCAGGGCTCCGTAGGGAGCCAGCATGAAGCGGCCCATCTCGCAGTAGATCGCGACGTCATCCATTCCTTTGCCTTTGAAGACAGCGTCGTATACTTCTCTGACGCCCTCTCCGATTACCGAGATGTCATTGGGGGTATCGTAGGGAGAGTACGCCACGCCGACGCCTCCGGACAGGTTGACGAACGCGATGTGGACGTCGAATGTGCGGTGGATCTCCGCCGCCAGTTCGAACAGCTGCGCCGCGAGCATAGGATAGTACTCGTTGGTCACAGTGTTGCTGGCCAGGAAAGCGTGGATGCCGAAATGCTTCACGCCCTTTTCTTTCAGGATACGCACGCCCTCAAAGAGCTGCTGTTTGGTAAATCCGTATTTGGAGTCTCCGGGATTGTCCATAATACCGTTGGACATCCTGAATACGCCGCCGGGATTATAGCGGAGGCTCATCGTCTCCGGGAATTTTCCACCGAGGATCTTCTCAAGGAAAGGGATATGCGTGATATCGTCGAGATTGATGATCGCGCCGAGTTTCGCGGCAAACGCGTATTCTTCCGCCGGTGTGTCGTTGGAGGAGAACATGATATGCGCTCCGTCCGCTCCGACGGAGTCCGCGAGCATCAGTTCCGCCATGGAAGAGCAGTCAAATCCGAAATCATAGTCGTTGAAGATCTGCATGATGTAAGGATTGGGCGTCGCCTTGACGGCAAAATACTCACGGAATCCGGGATTCCACGAGAAGGCCTTCCTGACCGCCTCCGCGTTCTCCCTGATCCCTTTTTCATCATACAGATAAAAGGGAGTGGGCCATGTTCTCGAGATCTCTTCTGCCTTGTCTCTGGTGATGTAGGGTACTTTCTTCATGTTTACCTCCGATATTTATTCATTGTATTCAGAGCTGCCAGTCTATGGGCGTCTCTCCGTGCGCTTCCAGGAACTCGTTGCACTGGCTGAAGTGCCTGCAGCCGAAAAATCCCCTGTAAGCGGACAGCGGACTTGGGTGGGGCGCTTTCAGTACCAGGTGCCTGGGATTTGTCACCATGACCGCTTTCGCCTGCGCCGGGGTCCCCCACAGCATGTAGACGATCGGCCTGTCCTGGGCCTCCACGGCGCTTATGATCGCGTCCGTGAACTGCTCCCAGCCGTGGCCTTTGTGCGAATTCGCCTGATGGGCGCGCACTGTCAGTACTGTATTGAGGAGCAGGACGCCCTGTTCCGCCCACTTTGTCAGGCAGCCTGTCTGCGGCATTCTGCAGCCGACGTCGTCATGCAGTTCCCTGAAAATATTGATCAGGGACGGAGGCAGCTCCCTCTGGTCCTCCGGCACGGAAAAGCACAGACCGTGCGCCTGGTGGACATTGTGATAGGGATCCTGCCCCAGAATGACCGCTTTGACCTTCCCCAGCGGGGTAAGGTGGAGCGCGTTGAAGATCTGGTCCGCGGGAGGATACACAGTCCCTCCGGTATACTCTTTTTTGACAAAATTATATAGGTCCCTGTAATAGGGTTTCTTAAATTCCGCCTGTACGGCAGGCAGCCAGTCCCCTGAGATCTGTGCCATATCAATCCTCTTTCGGAGCGCCTGCCGCCGCTTTTTCAAGCAGCGCCAGCACGAATTTCCATACATTTCCCACAGAGGATATGCTCGCCCTCTCGCGGACTGTGTGAACGTTCTGAAGTGTCGGGCCCGCGGATATGCAGTCCAGGCCGGGGAGCTTTCCTGACAGGATCCCGCACTCCAGGCCCGCGTGGATCACTTCCACCTCCGGCTCTTTGCCGGTCAGTTCCGTATAGGTGGCGATCGCCATATCGCGCAGGGGGGAATCCTTCCTGTACTCCCACGCGGGGTAGGAGGAGCGCACTTCCGAGGACGCGTCGAACCCGCTGCAAATGCATGCAAGCCTGTCGCAAAGGTAATCGGTCTGCGTGTTTACGCCGCTGCGGACCATGAACTGGATCGAAAGACGGTCCTTAAGGGTGCGGATGACCCCCATGTTCAAAGAAGTCTGGGGCTCTCCCTTGATCACCGGGTTCAGATGTGTGATGCCGGTGGGAAGGGCCATCAGGTATTCGAGGATCTTCCGTGTCTTCTTATGGGATACGCACTCAGCTTCCCCGGATCCTTCCGCGTCAGCCGTCCATTTCATATCGGGGTCGGTGAACCTGTACTCAGCGGCAAGCGTCTTTCCTGCTCCGTCGAACATCTCCGGGACACGGTCGCTGTAATCCTCTTCGGCGAACAGGACCTCAGCTTCCGCGCTGTTGGGGATCGCGTTGTTCGCGTCGCCTCCGTCTATAGAGACCAGGCGGAACGGGACCTCTCCGTATACCGTATAAAGTGCCCTCGCGAGCAGTCTGATCGCGTTCGCGCCGCCGATATGGATATCGCTTCCGGAGTGTCCGCCGATCAGGCCCGATACCTTTATGCGGAGGATACGCCCCTCTTTGCTCTTCTTTTTAAGGGGCAGATCACAGACGACATCCGCGCCTCCCGCGCATCCCGCGCAGAACACGCCTTCTTCCTCGGAATCCAGATTCAGGAGCCTGCGGCTTTTCAGGCCGGTCAGGTCGATCGCGGAAGCTCCGATCAGTCCCACTTCTTCATCGGATGTGAAGATGCACTCTATGAGCGGGTGCCTGATCTCATCGTCGTCCAGCACCGCGAGCATCATCGCTACAGCGATCCCGTCGTCCGCGCCGAGCGTCGTCCCGTCCGCGAACATCCAGTCGCCGTCCTCAAGGACCGTGATCGCTTCCGTCGTGAGATCGATCTTCTTCTCCGGCTCCCTTGCGAGCACCATGTCGATATGTCCCTGCAGAGCGATCGGCTCCGCGTTTTCATACCCCTCGGAAGCTTTCTTCGTGATGATCACGTTGTTGGTGTCGTCCTGCACGTAAGAAAGACCGCGCTTTTTCGCGAATTCTGCCAGATAGTCGCTGATCTGCTCCGTGTGATGGGAACCATGGGGGATCGCGGAGATCTCCCTGAAATAGTGAAATACCGCGTCCGCAGAAGGTCCTGCAGCTTTATCTTCCGCCGCGGGCTCAACTGCCGCCGCAGGCTCAACCGCTTCCGCAGGCTCAACTGACGCAAGAGGCTCTGCCGCAGCTGCAGGCTCTGCCGCAACTGCAGGCTCTGACGTCAAAGACTTAACTGCCTTTGCATGCTCTGTTGTAACTGCCGGCTTTTTTACTTCCGGCTCAGCCGCTGCCGCCGTTTTTTTCGTTTTTTTCAC
>CAMOXN010000096.1 GCA_946629175.1 uncultured Lachnospiraceae bacterium
CGGACCGGATACATGTTCGCCTGGCAGAAATTCGGCCTGAAACCCGACATCATGACTTCCGCCAAGGCGCTCGGCTGCGGCGTTCCCGTCGGCGCGTTCATGATGACCGAGAAGGTCGCTGCGAACTCTCTTACAGCGGGCGATCACGGCACGACCTACGGAGGCAATCCGCTCGCATGCGCGGCGATCAATGCTGTCCTGGACCAGTACGAGGAGCTGGGCATCACGGAGCACGTGCAAAAGACAGCCCCTTATCTTGAAATGAAGCTGGATGAACTGGTGGCCAGGTACGATTACTGCACGCTCAGACGCGGCCGCGGATTCATGCAGGGACTTGTCTGCAAAGGACCGGTCAAGGGCGTGATCGCGGAGGCCATGGACAACGGCCTGATCCTGATCAACGCAGGGTCGGATATCATCCGCATCCTTCCTCCTCTTGTGACTACCGAGAAGGAGATCGACGAGATGGCTTCTATCCTGGGAGCCGCGCTCGCGAAAGCTGAGTAATGTCAGCTGAACAGGGAAATGACTGCTGTTCAGCAGGCACTAAGTAAATAAGACTTCGGAACCGCAGCAAAGATGGACCCCGCAACATGGACATGTTCGCCCATGTTGTGGGGCTTTTGTTTCGGCCATACTATATTTTGTAGTATTTTATGAAATCTTTTTAAAAATCCGTTCGTTCCGGGGGATTTATTCTTGTAAATTATTACATCAATGATTACAATAATGTTGTCGCATAGCGGGTCTCTTTACTAATGAGGGACTACTATGCAATCACATATTTTATTTTCATTCATAACCAGAGTCAAAATCGTAACATTTTCCGCCTTCCTCCTGCCGGCCCTCCTTTTCTCGGGCTGCGGCATGAAAAAGAGGGAGGCGTTCACTGAGACCATCTACTCGCAGAACGGCAGCAGCCGGAACGTTTCCGGAACAGGCCCGGAAGAGGGAGATGGGATCAGCGGGGATCAGCAGGACAGCGGCAGGAGCGCCGGCGGAACAGAGAACACGGAAGACTCCGCACGGAGACAGATCTGTGTCTTTGTATGCGGGGCGGTGATGAACGAGGGCGTCTATTATCTGGATGAGGGATCGAGAGTGATCGACGCCGTGAATGCGGCGGGCGGTTTCAGAGAAGACGCGGACAGGTCCTATGTCAACCAGGCTGAGTATGTATATGACGCCGAGCGCGTGAGCATACCGACTGCCGGAGAGGCGGAAGAACTGCGAACGGATGCCGGGGCGGAGCGGGAAACGACGCTGCAGGGCGCCGGACAGACCGGAAATGGTCTGATCAATATCAATACTGCTTCAAGGACTGAGCTTATGGAGATCCCCGGGATCGGCGAGAGCAAGGCTGACAGGATCATTTCCTACAGGGAGAACCACGGAAGATTCGGCTCCGTGGACGAGATCCAGAATGTCAGCGGGATCGGGAGCGGGATCTACGAGGGACTTAAGGACTACATTACTGTGGATTAGAAAAGCGGAATATCAGGAAGTCAATAAAATCGGATCAGATAGTGAAATAGAAATGAGAGGTGTATTGAATGGCAACGAAGGTACTTGTGGTAGATGACGAGAAGATGATCGTCAAGGGTATAAGGTTCAGCCTCCTTCAGGACGGCTATGAAGTTGACACCGCGTATGACGGGGAAGAAGCGCTTCAGAAAGCGAGCGAGAACCAGTATGACATAATTCTGCTGGATGTAATGCTTCCCAAGCTGTCAGGACTTGATGTACTTCAGCAGATAAGGGAGTTCTCCGCAGTGCCGGTCATCATGCTCACTGCCAAGGGCGAGGATATGGACAAGATCCTGGGACTTGATTACGGTGCGGATGACTATATCACAAAGCCATTCAATATCCTCGAAGTCAAGGCAAGGATCAAGGCGATCATCCGCAGGGTGGCCGGAAGCCGCAGGGATAGGGGCGACGAAGACGAGAGGATCCTTGAGAACGGGGACCTGAGGATGGACTTCGACAACAGGAGAGTCACCGTTTCCGGTAAAGAGATCAACCTCACCAGCAAGGAATTTGAGCTCCTGGAGCTCCTCGCGACGCATCCCGGAAAGGTCTACAGCCGCTCCATGCTCCTGCAGACCGTATGGGGCAAGGATTATCCGGGCGATGTGAGAACAGTGGATGTTCACATCAGAAGACTCCGTGAGAAAGTTGAGCCTAATGCTTCCGAACCCGTCTACGTGCAGACGAAATGGGGCGTAGGCTACTATTTCAGGCAAAATGACAGGTAATGCTGTCAATATGATCCGGAAATTCTCAGTGGTCAAAAGCCTGAGAATGCGGCTTTTCATAATTTTCTTCGTTGTGGGTCTCGTGCCGTGCGTCATTCTGCATTACGGGATCCTCAATAATTATGAAACAAGGGCTGTAGAGGTCAGAACGGAAGAAGTGGAGACACATCTGCGGGCACTCGCCAACCATCTGATCAGTTACGACTACCTGACAGACCAGTCCTCCGAACTGATCGGGGCGGAGCTCGCCGAGTTCTCATCGCTGTATGACGGGCGCATTCTGGTGATCAGCGATCACCTGAAAGTAATGAAGGACACCTATTCGATGTCGGACGGCAAGACGATCGTTTCGCCGGATGTAGTCAATTGTCTCAAACAGGGCAATAAAGGCAGTACATCCAACTACGACCGGCAGGACGGCTTTATCGAGATCGTGACACCGATCACCGCTACTGTCCGGACGGACAGCAGATCCGACAATGAGGGGTCCGAGCTGGATGTTGTGGACGAGGAGGTCGTAAAGGGCGTTCTTCTGGCAAGCGTATCCACCGTCTCGATCAGGAACACACTGGGAATACTGAGCCGGAAGGCAATGCTCCTGGAAGCGATCCTGATCCTGGCGGTGTTATTACTTTCATTAGTCCTGTCCACTGTTCTGATGAGGCCGTTCGAGAAGCTTTCGGGAGAAATATCCGCGGTAAAGGCGGGATTTTCCACTGATCCCATCAAGGCGCCTGCTTTTCTGGAGACAGAGCACATCGCCGATGCCTTTAATCAGGTGCTCGCGCGCATGAACGCGCTGGACGAGTCCAGGCAGGAATTTGTTTCCAATGTGTCCCATGAGCTCAAGACACCTATGACCTCCATGAAGGTCCTCGCGGATTCACTTGTTGAGCAGGATAACGTGCCGGTCGAGATGTACCGGGAATTCATGGTAGATATCAAGAACGAGGTCGACAGGGAGAACCAGATCATCACGGAACTCCTGACGCTCGTCCGAATGGACAGGAAGGATTCCAGGCTCAATGTCACAGATACCAATGTCAACGAGATGGTGGAGCTGATCCTTCGGAGAATACGTCCGATCGCGCAAAAGAGAGATATCGAGCTGACAATGGTCAGCCTCAGGGATGTCTACGCGGAGATCGACGAGGTCAAGATGACGATGGTCATCACGAACCTTGTGGAGAACGCCGTCAAATACAACAGGGACCACGGAAAAGTAAGAGTGACGATCAATTCGGACCTCTACAACTTCTATGTCAGCGTCGAGGATACCGGGATCGGGATCCCGCAGGATTCCATAGACAAGATATACGAGAGGTTCTACCGCGTAGATAAGTCCAGATCCAGGGAAGTCGGCGGAACAGGCCTCGGCCTTTCGATCACGAAGAGCATAGTGCTGCAGCACCACGGATCGATCGATGTACAGAGTATCGAGGGAGAAGGAACAAAGTTCACCGTAACAGTACCTCTGTCTTACGTTTCTCGCCCTGCGGAACTCAGAAGGCAGCGCGAGAGGATGAGGCGCGCCCGGCAAAAAAGAAGGAGCGGCCAGTCCGGCAGCAGTGCGGCTGTACAGGTGTCCGGCAAAAAAGCGGACGTGAATACGTCGGCTGTCAGGACGGCGGTGAAGGACGCTCACGCAAAAAAGCCTGCCGCAGGCAGCGCGCCGACAAAGAAGAATGCCGCAGGCAGCGCATCGGCAAAGAAGTCAGCAGACAGCTCGCCGGCAAAGAAGTCTACAGACAGCGCACGGGCAAAGAAAACTGCAGGCAGCGCGAACGGAACAGGTACGACCGGCAAGAATATATCTGCTAAGACTTCTTCCGGCAAAAAAGCAACTGTAAAGAGCGCACCTGCGCAGAGTGCTGTTCCCGCTGCACAGAGCGCAAAGGAGTCGGATTGAAAAGAAGAACGGGGATCTATTTTCTCATTTTCATATGGTGTCTGCTCCTTAGCTCCTGCGGAGAGAAAGGGGCGGATAAGAGCGGCATCAGGGTGTTTTACCTGAGCGGGACGGACTACGGTATCCGGGAGCAGGCCTATACACCTAAAGCCAATGACAGGAATGGCATCATCAGGGAGCTGATCGCCAAGCTGTGCGTCCAGCCCAAAGAGATGAATCTGAAAGCGCCGGTCTCGGACTTCCGTCTTTTGACGAGCGAGACCAGGGGCAGCATCATCACAATGAACTTCTCGGAAGACTATTACAATATGGACGCGGTCGATGAGGTCCTGACAAGGACAGCAGTAGTCAACACGCTTTGCAGCTTTTCGGAGATCGACGGCGTCTATTTCCTGGTGGACGGAGAGGAGCTGCATGATGCTGACGGCGAGGAGCCGGGGATCATGGAGCCGGATCAGTTCATATATAACTCCTATACCGAGATGCGCAATTATGAGAGAGTGCGGCTGCATCTGTATTTTGCCAACGAGGCGGGGAACCGCCTGGTCGACGCATACAGGACGGTCGTTTACAACAGCAACATGCCGCTGGAGCGCATAGTGCTGGAACAGGTCATCCAGGGGCCGAACGGAAATTTCGCGTATCCGACTGTCAACAAGGACACAAAGGTCATCAACATAACGACCCGTGACGGGATCTGTTATGTAAATCTGAGCGATGAATTCTCAAATGAGCATCTGGATGTGACGCCGCAGGTCGCTCTCTATTCGATCGTGAATTCACTGTGCGAGCTGCCAAGTATCGATACTGTCCAGATCTCCGTGGACGGGCAGCAGGATACCGTGTTCATGGAGTCGATCTCTCTGACGGGGAGCTTCCGTGTGAATGAGGATATCGTCGAAGGAACGCGGGAAGAAGACGGCGGCAGAAAGTGAACGGACACGTGAGAGCTCATCGATGTGATGAGCTCTTTTTCGCGGCACCGATGAAAAAGACAATGAACCGCGACAGGAAAAAACAGATCTATGGGGGGAAATGCTCCAAAATGCAGACATCGGAAAGTTTTCGATTAAGCGCGTTCCTATCCTTCTCGGGAGGATTGCAGGATGCTTACACCTATAACGTGAGAGATCATGTCTTCGCGAACGCGCAGACAGGCAACGTTGTATTAATGAGCCAGAACCTGATGCAGGGGAACTGGTCTGACGGAATTCATTACATGTTCCCCCTTCTATCTTTTGCCGCGGGAATATTCATCGCGGAGCGGATCGAGAACAGGTTCAAGAAAAGCAGGGGGATCCACTGGAGACAGATCGTGCTTCTGATCGAGATCATAATGCTCGGCGCAGTCGGGTTCATGCCGCGCAGCTTCAATGTGATCGCGAATATGATGGTGTCGTTCTCGTGTGCTCTGCAGGTACAGACGTTCCGGAAGGTACATGGCTACGGATACGCAAGCACCATGTGCATAGGCAACCTGAGAAGCGGTACGGAGAGCTTATCAAAGTATATGAGGAACAAAGACCGGAAATCCCTGATCAAGGCGCTCCACTTTTTCGGGATCATTTTCATCTTTGCTGTCGGAGCGGGGACAGGAGGCATCCTGTCGGCAATGTGGAATACGAAAGCTATCCTGGTCTCTCCCGCAATACTTGCGTTTGTCGCTATTCTGATGATCAGGGAGGAACGGTAGCATAGATGAGACGTGAGGACATACGGGTCTGACAGTGCAGGAGGAAGCATTGCCGGATGCGGCGTGAAGCTGTGAAGAGTTATATGTGTTGATGCTTAAGAAGAACATGGAGAAACCTTAAATTTGTCCGTTGATTACTCCGTAGTGCTTCGTATAACATATCAAAGAAAACAACAATGATCGCGGCCTTGACCGAACATGGTCCGGCCTACGGAATGTCTCGTAATAAGAATGAGGCACAGGAGAATAAGAAAGGATCAGAATAATAAAGGTATAAGTCATGAAAAAGATCGTTATGTTCGTTATCACACTTACAATGGGAATCGCTCTTTTGACAGGGTGCGGCAGCGCGGATCAGGGAAAAAAGTCCATAGGAACAGCTTCAGTCTCGAACGGGGCTGTTAATGTCAATGTTCCTGCCCCGGCGGCAAATGCGGGCGCGAAGACTTCGGACGGCAAATATGAGATCTACGTACTGGATGCGGAAACCGAAGAGCCGGTCACAGGCGCGAAAGTGCAGTTCTGTTCCGATACGCAGTGCTTAATGGGCAAGACCGACGACAAAGGCTGCGCAGTATTCGACGAGGCTCCCGGCAACTATACAGCCCATGTTCTCAAGGCTCCGGAGGGTTACGAGAAGACCGATGAGGAACTCACGCTGACGAAAACAGAGCATACAGCTGTATT
>CAMOXN010000097.1 GCA_946629175.1 uncultured Lachnospiraceae bacterium
GCGACGCTGTAGCCGCGCGACTGCAGCAGGCGGCAGATGATCGCGGTGCCGAAGCTCGAGTGGTCTACATAGGCGTCGCCGCTCACGTAGACGAAGTCGGGCTGCGCGATGCCGTCTTCTATGAGGTCCTGTTTGGAAAGGGGTAGAAAGCCGTTGGGCATGGGGAACTCCTTGTAGTGGTCTTAGTTCGCAGGTCATTTTGCTTATTATATCATGATTTACTGACCTGAAGGGGGATATACGGAGCTGCGGCAGTCACCGGCTGAGACGGCAGCGGTAGCATGCCGGACGAACCTTATGCCGAGACAACGGAGACAGAGAACCGGTTTTTGCAAACAGCGGGTGCGATG
Organism: uncultured Lachnospiraceae bacterium; assembly: GCA_946629175.1. GTDB lineage: Bacteria > Bacillota > Clostridia > Lachnospirales > Lachnospiraceae > CAG-791. Next base: position 351 of record CAMOXN010000097.1, read on the forward strand.
GCACCTGCTGTTTGTTATAATACAAGATACCGAAAAGTATCAGGAGGAGAGCACGATGACAGGAGAAGAAAAGGTCGCGGCAGCGAGACTGATCGCCAGGCTTGCACATAGAGGACAGAAAGATAAGGCGGGCAATGACTATTTTGCCCATCCCGAGGCGGTGGCCGCGATGCTGGACACGCCGGAAGAGAAGGCAGTGGGATATCTGCACGACACTGTGGAGGACACGGAAGTCACCGCGGAGGAGATCCGGGAGATCTTCGGGGACAGGATCGCGGACGCGGTGGCGCTCCTGACGCACGCGGACGGCGTGCCGTATATGGACTATGTCAGGGAGATAGCGAAGGATCCGCTGGCCCGCAGAGTGAAGCTGGCGGACCTGACCAACAACATGGATCTAAGCCGGATCCCGAATCCCGGACAGAGAGACTTTGACCGGATCGAGAAGAAATACAGGCCGGCGTACGTGTATCTGAAGGGGCAGCCGGAATGAAAAGAGTAAGTGAGCTGATCGGAAAATATATGGCGTGGATCGTTCTCGTCGTAGCGGCGCTGGCGCTGTTCCTTCCGGGGACCTGCCTGTGGATCCGGACGACATGGATCAACTATCTCCTGATGCTCGTCATGTTCGGAATGGGACTGACGATGAAACTGTCCGATTTCGCAGTGGTGTTCAGGAATCCGAGGGACGTCACAGCCGGCTGCCTTGCGCAGTTCATCGTAATGCCGCTGCTGGCGTTCGTACTCGGAAAGGTTTTCGGAGTGAGCGAGGAGCTGCTGGTCGGAGTAGTACTCGTGGGGACCTGTCCGGGAGGAACGTCCAGCAATGTCATCACGTATCTGTCGGGGGGCGACACGGCGCTGTCCGTGGGCATGACCAGCGTCAATACGCTGCTGGCGCCGCTCCTCACGCCCGCGCTCACCTATCTCTATCTGCGGACCTCCGTAAATGTGGACGTCAGGTCTATGTTCCTGTCCATCGTTCAGGTCGTCATCTTTCCGATCGGACTGGGGCTTTTGATCAATAAGCTGTTCGGCAGGTACACGCAGAGGATCCGGGATATCCTGCCCACGGTATCGGTGACGGCCATCTGCCTGATCGTCGCGGCGGTCGTGTCGCACAACAGTGAGAAAATACTGTCGACGGGAGCGGTCATCTTTGTGATCGTGATCCTGCACAATCTGCTGGGATATCTGTGCGGCTATCTGATCGGTGTTGTGTTCAGGATGGACCTGCCCAGAAAGAAGGCGGTCGCGATCGAGATCGGAATGCAGAACTCTGGGCTTGCGACGACGCTCGCCGGGTCCGCTTTTCCGGACCTGTCCATGGCGACGGTCCCGGGAGCCATCTTTTCCGTGTGGCACAATATTTCCGGCGCGATCCTGGCGGGGATCTTCAGACGGATGGCGTGATGCAGATCTCAGCCGCGGCAGATTCGCGGGTGAGGGCTACGGCAGATTCGCGGCATTCAGCCGCGGCAGATTCAGACCGGGAGGATGCAGGTGGGCTTGACCGCCTGCATTTTCATGTGGAGAAGAGACAGTTTCTCTGTCCGGCGGTCGAAGCGCAGCGCTGTGACAAGGTCTGAATCCTGATTGGCGACGAGCAGGTGGACACAGCTTTCGGCAGAGTGCCCGCCGGAGAGAAGGCCATCTGAAGGCTGCCTGTCGGAGAGCGGGCCATCTGAAGACCGCCCATCTCCGCGCGCATCTTCCATAGGACCTTCAGTCCCGGGTCCGTTGTCTTCAAAGACGTTGAGATCCCGCGGGGTGATCCCGCCGCACAGACAGCGGCTGCAGAAACGCAGCCTGCCTTCCGGGCTGCAGGAAAAGGCCGAAATGCACTGGTAGCCGAGTCTGCTCGAGACAAAGAGGTACGCTCCGTCCTGTGTGAAACGGATCGCGCAGCCGATGCTCCCGTTGTCGGCAGTGGGGGGCACCATCAGGGCCTCATCAGGCGGGCAGACGCCGGCACCTCCGTCACAGGAGCCTTCGTTACAGGAGCCTTCGTCACAGACCGCGGAAATCTGCTGCTTACGGACATACCGGCAGCTGTCCGGATCGAACCGGTATGTGAAGATCATGTTGGCCATTTCCGTGAGCACGAAGAGCATTCCGGGCTGAGCCGGACTGAAGGCGAGGTGCCTGGGGCCGGAGCCGTCCGGCAGGCGGATGCTGCGTCCGGTATCCCGGAGCCTTCTGGCCGCGCGGTCGAGTTCATAGACATAGACCATGTCGAGGCCCAGGTCGCAGACAAGGACCTCGTCCCGCTCTGTGTGAAAAGCGGCATAGTGGGCGTGGGGCCCTTTCTGGCGGTCTTTGGCGTCGAATCCTGCGCCGCTGTACTGACGGAAATCGCAGAGGGAATGAATGCTTCCGTCACTGTTCAGGTCATATAGTGATACGCTGCCGCTCACGTAATTGGCGCAGAGAAGGAATTCGCGGTGCTCATCAACGCAGACGTGGCAAGGTCCTCTGCCGCCGCTGGGCAATGAGTTCAGGATGGCCTGCCCGCGCAGCGCGAAGACCCGGCCTCCATCAGAGGCTTTTCCGAGTGTGTACAGGATCATTCCGTCTGAGGAAGAGAGGTAAGTGGGGTCGGAGATCTCCTGCAGGGTGCTGATGGTCGTAAAGGTCTCTTTTCTGAAGTCCGCGGAGCAGTGGAGGATCGAAGGCTGTCCTGCGGGAGCATGGGTGCCGATATAGAAACGGAAGGGGCTCATAGAAATCTCCTTTGCGACAAAGCGAATGCTATGATAAAAACAGTAAATGAAAAACGAAAAAACAAATCTCTTTTTCCATGATAGCACAGAGCAAGGGGCGGTGTTATACTGAGTTCACGCCATGTGGCGGAAATCTGATTCGTATTAGGAGAGGCCAATGACATACAATTTTTTCGCTATTTTGTCGAGGATGAAATATATTGAGCGGTGGGCGCTCATGAGGAACGCGCGCACGGAAACGCTGAGCGAGCACACGCTGGATGTGGCGATGATCGCGCACGCGCTGTGCGTGATCGGGAACGTGCGCTTCGGACGCGCGCTGGATGCGGACAGGGCGGCCCTGATCGGCCTGTACCACGACGCGTCGGAGATCATAACAGGCGACATGCCTACCCCGGTCAAGTATTACAACCGGGATATCCGCGACGCGTATAAAGAAGTGGAGCATGTGGCGGAGAGGCGGCTCCTGGAACAGCTTCCGGAGGACCTGCGCGCTGCGTATTCGGAGATCTTTGAGGGGACGCAGACAGAAGAAGACTACTACATGCGCCGTCTCGTGAAGGCGGCGGACAAGCTGTCGGCGCTGATCAAATGCATGGAGGAGACGGGAGCGGGGAACGGCGAGTTCAAGACCGCGCAGATCTCCGTACAGAGATCGGTGGAGGAACTGGCGGAAGAACTGCCGGAAGTGAAGGTGTTCCTCACGGAATTCCTGCCGCCCTACGGGAACACGCTGGATGAACTTTTAGGAAGAGAATAGATGGCGCAAGACAGAGATGTTAGCGGACGGCATCGTCAGGGAGGCCTGAGCGGAGTTCCGCTCACGCCTCCCTGATCTTCTTCATGAGCGTGTTCAGAACGCGCTTCTTGTCCGCGCTCCACTGCGGCTCGATGAGCAGCCGCTTCGGGGCGTCGCCGGTGACCCGGTGGACCACGGTCTCCGGCGGCAGGAGCTTCAGACAGTCGACGACCAGGTCAGAGTAAGAATCAAGAGTGAACAGAGGGAACGGATCGGCCGCGTATTCGCGCGCCAGTTCGGTCCCTTTTAATATGTGCAGGAGCTGGAGCTTGATGCCGTCGAGCGTCGGCGTCAGGTGAGAGAGGTAACGCACTGTTTCCAGCATGTCTTCCCGGGTCTCGCCGGGGAGGCCTAAGATGACGTGGACGATGACTTCGAAGCCGGGCGGATCACAGCCCGGGCCTGCGGTCGCGCTGCCGGGAAACGGTTCCTTCAGCCTTCTGTACGTGTCTTCGAAGGCTGCCAGGTCATAGCCGCGGCGGATGCTCTTTGCTGTTCTCTCGTGGATCGTCTGCAGGCCGAGTTCGATCCAGATGGGTTTGCCGTACTGAGCGCGCAGGTCACGGAGCATCTGCAGCATTTCCGGCGGCAGGCAGTCGGGGCGGGTGCCAAGGTCGAGAGCGACGATCTGCGGGTGTTCCAAAGCCTCAGAGTAGAGCCGCCGCAGGCGTTCGGGGTCACCGTAAGTATTGGTGTAAGACTGGAAGTAGGCGATGTAGCGGCGGTCCCCGGGAGCGATGGAGTTCGGTATTTTGGCGTCGACGCGCTTTCTGGCTGCCGCGATCTGGTCGGCGACGGGCAGAAAAGGCGCGGCAAACTCACCGGAGCCGCCTTCCGAGCAGAAGGTGCAGCCGCCGGTGCCGATCGTCCCGTCGCGGTTCGGGCAGGTACAGCCAGACTGGAGAGAGAGGCGGTATACTTTGGTGCCGAAGCGGGCGCGCATGGCGCCGTTAAAAGAGAGATAGTTCATGGCATACTCCGCCTTGCATAGACTTTGGGATAGACCGCAGCCCGGGCCTGCGGTCGTGAGCGCGATCACAGCCCGGGCCTGCGGTCGCGTGCATTAATTTCACAGTATAGCACAACTTTTTGCTATAGTAATATATAGTGAAGCAATACAGGGAGGTAAATCGGATGAAAAATAAGGGGGCAGTTGCCGTGATCATTATCGCGATCATAGCGGTATTGTCGCTGGGGACCTGGAGCAACCCCGGCGGCCTCAACGAGAAGTTCGCGCGGGAGAACGGAAGGACAGCCCCGATGTCTCCCACATAGTAAAATAAGACCGTGAATCGGTCAAATTTCGTTGTGGAAACCGCTGTGCCGATGCGTTAATATGTTGTAAGCTTAAGAAGTAAGACAATAAGAAGTAAAGTCATAAGAAAGGACATACTGACCACTATGGACACCAAGACAAATGAAGTGAAAAAATGGAAGACCATCTCGATCATCGCGGCGGTGGTCGCGATCGTCGCTGTCATTGCCATGTTCGTGAGATCCGGTTCGGCACAGCCGACCGCAACGAGCGCGAACGGCGCGGCAGTGACTGAGACGACGGAAGGCGGAAAAGCAGAAGCCGAGACGGCGGAAACGGAGACAGCGGAAGCCGGGACAGAAGAAGCTGAAGCGGACGGAAGCGAAACGGCAGGCACCGAAGGCGGAGCCAAGGCGATCAATGCGGATGAGTACCTCTCCTATTGGACGGAGGACTCCGGATTAAGGCAGCAGCTGGTCCCCTACATGGAAGCGATCACCGATGAGGGAAGCGCTGACTACATACCCGTGGAGGACCGTATCGCGGTCTTCGATTTTGACGGGACACTGTTCTGCGAGACGGATCCGAACTATTTTGACTATACATTGCTGCTGTACCGCGTCACGGAAGACCCCGAGTACAAGGACCAGGCTTCCGAATTCGAGAAGTCTGTGGCAGCCAAGATCAAGGACCAGAACGAGAACGGCACCAAGTACGAGGAACTTCCCGTGGAGCACGGCCAGGCGGTCGCGTCTGCTTTCAAGGGCATGACGCAGGAGGAGTTCACCGCGTATATCCAGGAGTTCAAGAAGCTGCCTATGCCCAGCTACGAGGGCATGACCCGCGGCGGCGGATTCTATGAGCCCATGCTGCAGGTCGTGAACTACCTCAAAGCCAATGATTTTACCGTTTACGTGATCAGCGGCACGGACCGGTTCATCTGCAGGGGACTCATGGTAAACAGCCCGCTTGTACTGCCCAACAAACAGATCATCGGTTCCGATGAACTTGTTGTGGCAAGGAAGCAGAACGGCGTAGACGGACTGGATTACACGTTCGAGCAGGGTGATGACCTGATCCTCGGCGGCGAGTTCATCATCAAGAACCTCAAGATGAACAAAGTCACCGTGATCAATAAGGAGATCGGCCAGCAGCCGGTCCTTTCCTTCGGAAATACCACCGGCGACGCCGCGATGGCGAACTACACGCTCGGCAAGAATCCTTACAAGAGCCTTGCGTTCATGCTCTGCTGCGACGACCTCGATCGCGAGAACGGCAACATCGACAAGGCAAACAAGATGTACGAACTCTGCGAGGAGTTCCACTGGATCCCGGTGTCCATGAAGAACGACTGGACGACCATTTACGCCGATGGCGTGAAGTATATCGGCAAGCAGGCGGCTGAGCC
>CAMOXN010000098.1 GCA_946629175.1 uncultured Lachnospiraceae bacterium
TCAGCGCTGTTCATTCGGACAGCGCTGAGCAGCGGCCTCAAATCCTATGCGCCGCCCAAGCGAAAAAGGGGGTTTTTATGGACACTGCCAAAATACTTACACAGATCGACGACGTCCTGTACACCTGGCTGCTGATCTATCTTTTGGCAGGCAGCGGGATCTATTTCACGATCCGCACGCGATTCGTACAGGTCCGCCGGTTCAAAGACGCCTTGAGATGCATGATGGAGAAGAAAGAGGACAACAAAGGCGTCTCCTCCTTCCAGGCGCTGATGATCGCCACCGCTTCCCGCGTCGGCACGGGCAACATGGCCGGTGTGGCGACCGCGATCATACTCGGTGGTCCCGGCGCCGCTTTCTGGATGTGGCTCATGGCCATCCTGGGCTCCGCTTCCGCATTTATCGAGAGTACGCTGGCCCAGATCTACAAGAAAAAAGAAGGTGACTCCTTCAAGGGCGGTCCCGCCTACTACATTGAAAGGGCGCTGCACGCCAGGTGGCTCGGCGTCATCTTCGCCATTTCCCTGATCGCGACCTTCGCTTTCGGCTTCAACGGCCTGCAGGCGTATAACATCGTATCCGCTTTCGAAGTCTATACTGCTGACAGGCCGGAAAGCAACCTGCCGATGGTGATTGGCGTCATCGTTGCTCTCGCGGCGCTCTATATTTTCTTCGCCGGAGACGTCATCGGCAAAATATCGTCCGTCCTTGTGCCCGCAATGGCCGGCCTCTACATCGCCATCGGCATCTTTGTGATCATAACGAACATCACAAGGCTTCCCGGCATCCTGGCGATCGTAATGACAGACGCGTTCAACTTCAAGTCGATCTTCGGCGGTTTCACCGGCTCGTGCATGGTGTTGGGCATTAAGCGCGGGCTCTTCTCCAACGAGGCCGGTATGGGATCCGCTCCCAACGCGAGCGCTTCCGCCACGGTCTCCCACCCTGCCAAACAGGGACTTGCGCAGATCATCTCCGTGTATATCGACACGCTGCTCATCTGCTCCACGACAGTGTTCCTGATCCTTCTGACCGGCGACTGGTCCGACAGCGGATATTCCGGCATCCCGCTCCTGCAGCAGTGCGTCGCCAGAGTCATCGGACCGATCGGGATCCACTTCGTCACCCTCATCGTCTGCCTGTTCGCGTTCACATCCATCATCGGGAATTACTTCTACGCGGAGGCCAACGTCCTCTTCATCACAAAGAATAAGACTGTGATGAATGTCTTCCGTGTCGCGGCGGCGATCATGGTCTTTATCGGCGCGGGGAACAGCCTGGACGTCGCGTGGAGCCTTGCCGATATCACCATGGGACTCGAGGCTGTCGTCAACATCATCGCGATCCTGCTCCTCGGGAACATCGCTTTTAAAGCGCTCGACGACTACGAGTCGCAGATGGCAGCGGGGCTCGACCCCGTCTTCCACGAGTCAAATATCGGACTGTCCGACACGGATGTATGGAAATAATGGCATTGATTCAAAATAGCGATGCATGAAACATCAAGGGAGGTACATTGTGAAGAAAATAGCTGTTTTGGGTTCCACCGGCTCAATAGGAAGACAGACACTGGACGTAGCGAGAGAACAGGGAGATATAGAGATCACCGCTCTTTGCGCCCGCGCCAGCGTAGACCTCATGGAAGCGCAGATCCGCGAGTTCAAGCCCCGCAAAGCGGTGATGTACGATGAAGACGCCGCGAGAGACCTCCGGGTCAGGGTCAGGGATCTCGACGTGGAAGTCCTCGCGGGCATGGACGGCATCCTGGAAGTCGCCTCCATGGAGGGATATGAATATTTTGTCACAGGGATCATGGGAATGGTCGGCGTAAGGCCCACGGTCGCAGCGATCGAGTCCGGCAAGAAGATCGCGCTGGCCAATAAGGAGACGCTCGTCACGGCCGGCCACATCATCATGCCGCTGGCCGCTGAAAAGGGCGTTCCGATCCTTCCCGTTGACAGCGAACACAGCGCGATCTTCCAGTCCCTGAACGGAGAATCCGGCAATCCCCTTGCCAAAATATGGCTGACCGCATCAGGCGGTCCCTTCCGCGGGAAAAAGGCATCCGACCTTTTAAATGTAACACCCGCAGATGCCCTCAAGCATCCCACCTGGGCAATGGGGCCCAAGATCACGATCGACTCTTCCACTCTCGTCAACAAGGGACTGGAAGTCATCGAGGCGCGTTGGCTCTTTGATACGGATCCCTCTAAGATCCGGGTGCTGGTCCATCCCCAGAGCGTGATCCACTCGATGGTGGAATACGAGGACGGGAGCATCATCGCGCAGCTGGGCACGCCGGACATGCGGCTTCCGATCCAGTACGCGCTGTATTATCCCGAGCGGCGCCCGATGAGCGGAGAAAGGCTTGACTTCTACGCGCTCGGACGGATCACCTTTGAGAAGCCGGATACCGAGACTTTCCCCGCACTTAAGCTCGCCTACCGGGCGATCGAACAGGGCGGCAACATCCCGACAGCCTTTAACGCAGCCGATGAGCTGGCTGTCCAGGCATTCTTAGGCGGCAGGATCTCCTACCCGGAGATCACAGAGATGATCCAGCACTGCATGGAGAACTGCCGATTCATCAAGTCGCCTTCCATCGACGAGGTCTTTGATACCGAGAAAGAAGTTCAGGAGATGCTCGCAGGGTGGAAAGCCTGATCCGCAATAATAAGACATCATAGAAAGCCTGCCGTATGCTCGCCACCGGGCATACAGCAGGCTTCTTCGTAATTATAACTCTTGTTATGCGGTAACTCTTATGATGCGGTTACTTTTATGATGCGTTCTTCAGCTCTTCTCCAGGATCCTGCGCGCGACCGTCTCCGCGTCAATGCCGGTCATCTCTGAGAGCTGCTCAGGCGTCCCGTGCGTAACAAACGCATCCGGGATCGCGACCTGCAGGAGTTTGACCGGCAGACCGGCCTCCGCGTACCACGCCGCGACATGCTCTCCGAATCCGCCGCTCTTCACGTTCTCTTCCATGGTGACGACCATGGAATACTTGCCCGCCGCGCTTCGGAGCAGCTGCGTATCCAGCGGTTTGACAAAGCGGGCGTTGGCGAGGGAACATGCGATCCCCCGTTCTTTCAGTATTTTTCTGACCTTCACAGCTGTACACACCATGCTGCCCGCTGCCAGCAGGAGCACGCCGCCCTCGTCATAGATCATTTCCGCCCTGCCCTCCTCGATGGGGGCATTGAATTCGCTGAGCCCGGTATAGGCAGATCCTCTCGGATACCGGACTGCCGCCGGCTTGCCGAGGGACAGAGCAAATCTCATCATCTCTTCCAGTTCCAGCCCGTTCTTGGGCGCCATGACCGTCAGGCCGGGAGCCGACGAGAGATAAGAGAGGTCAAAGATCCCCTGGTGCGTCTCCCCGTCCGATCCGACGAGCCCTCCGCGGTCAACTGCGAATACGACCGGAAGCTGCTGCAGACATACGTCTTCAAGGATCTGGTCATAAGCCCTCTGCAGGAAGGTCGAATAGACTGCGACGACCGGTCTGAGTCCTCCCAGTGCCAGCCCCGCCGCAAATGTCACAGCGTGCTGCTCTGCGATCCCCACGTCAAAAAAGCGGCTCGGGTATTTCGCGTGAAAATCCTGAAGTCCTACGCCATCTTCCATCGCGGCTGTGATCGCCACGAGGGACGGATCAGACTGCGCCAGTTTCATCATCGCGGACGAAAATACATCTGTGTAAGTGTCTTTTTTGACAGGCTTCACAGGTCTTCCTGTCTTGATCGCGAAAGGAGGTGTTCCGTGGAATCTGGCAGGCCTTCTCTCCGCGGGACCGTAGCCCTTTCCCTTTCGGGTGCACACATGGATCAGTACTGCCTTATTGACGCGTTTCGCGGCTTCAATGGCTTTCACCATATGCTTGACGTTGTGTCCGTCGATCGGTCCGAGATAGATGATCCCCATCTCTTCAAAGAACATACCGGGCACCATCAGCGACTTCAGCGACTGCTTGGCGCGGCTGATGCCTTTTACCACGCCGGGAAGCGATTCGTTGAGTGAATCATGGATCTTGTCGCGCAGCTGGATATATCCGTCAGATGTGCGGATATCGCTCAGGTAATTGGAAAAGCCTCCCACACTTGGCGAGATCGACATATTGTTGTCGTTGAGGATGATGATCAGGTTCGACGTAAGGTGCGAAGCATTGTTGAGCGCTTCGTACGCCTCTCCTCCGGTCATCGCCCCGTCTCCGATCACGGCACAGATCGTTCTTTTGCCGCCGGTCAGGTCGCGTGCCCGGACCAGTCCCAGCGCCGCGCTGATCGAATTGGAACTGTGTCCCGAATCGAAGATGTCACATGTGCTCTCCCTTCGCTTGGGAAATCCGCTGATGCCGTTCAGGCTGCGGAGCCCGTCAAATCCGTCTTTTCTCCCCGACAGTAACTTATGCGTATAACTCTGGTGCCCTACGTCCCAGACGACCTGGTCCTCCGGAAAACGGAGCGCTATGTGAAGCGCCATCGTAAGCTCGACGACACCGAGGTTGCTGGCAAGGTGTCCTCCGGAAACGCTGATCTTGCGGACCAGGAATTCCCGGATCTCCGCGGCGAGGTCGCCGTACGCGTCCTGCGGTATTTTCTTTATGTCATTCGGTTCGTTTATCTGGTCAAGAAGTGCCATTAAAAACAGAACTCCTTTCTGGCTTGTGTCTTACTATTATGTGTTATAGCTTTGTCATAGCATAATGTGTTCGTCACAGATGCATGGTATTTTATTATACCCTTTTTGGCTATACAAGCGACAGTTTTTCCGAATATTTAATAATCTTTTAATGCCGGCTGTGGCCCGCCTTTCATATTTCCGATTCCATTGAGACGGAACTAGTGCTACAATTACACAATATTAAACGGAATCTGATATAGGATCTTTCATGAACGGATCGTTTTCTTAAATCAGGAAATAGAAGAGGTAAATATAATGAAAAAGCCCAACAAACTGCAAACCGTGTTGTCCGTCGCTTCCTGCAAGCTGACGCGCAGCATCCTTCGAAAGACCGGCCGGGGCGGCACTGCCCTTCCCGGCATCGTCGCCATGAAGATATCGAAGAATATCCTCTCCGTTCCCACTAAGGATATGGAGATCGTCGTGGTCACCGGAACCAACGGCAAGACCACGACCTGCAACATGATCGAACACGCCCTGATCGAGGGCGGCCACGGCTGCCACCGCGACCGGTCCGGCGCGAACCTCGTGCACGGCATTGCCTCTGACCTTCTGTGCGATACGGACTGGCTCGGAAATCCCAAGAGCCATTACGCAGTTCTGGAAGTCGATGAGGCGGCCCTCAAGAATCTTGTTCCCCTGATCCATCCCAAGGTGATCGTCGTCACCAACGTCTTCACCGACCAGGCGGACCGCTTCGGAAATGTAGAGAACACACTTGCCGAGATCAGGAAAGGGGTCAAGCGCAGCCCGGATTCCATCCTGGTGCTCAACGCCGAAGACACACAGACGTCTTCCCTTGCGCTCGGCGTCCCCAATAAAGTGATCCGGTACGGACTTGAAGCGACCGTCGGAGAACAGGGAAATGTCGATCTCACGGACGCCGGCAAGTGCCCGAAATGCGGCAGCGAATACGAATATGACTACCATATCTACGCCCATCTCGGCGGCTTCCGCTGTCCCAAATGCGGTTACGCGCACGAGACGCCCGACGTAGCTGTCACTTCGATCGACCATACCGGGACCAATGGGAGCACGATCCATCTTCGCACGGACGGACATACGGAAGAAGTCTTTGTCTCCCTTCCCGCCGTCTACAACGTCTACAACGCGGCGGCCTGTGTCGCAGCGATCAAGGCGCTGGGACTTCCCGCTGAAGAAGCGATCCAGTCCCTCTCCAATGTGCGCTCCGCTTTCGGACGCATGGAGACCTTTGAACTGGGCGGCAACATCCTTCAGATGATCCTTGTCAAGAACCCCGCGGGATGCAACCAGGCCTTCACCTATGTGACGAGTTTCAAGGACGATTTCAACGCAGTCCTGTGCCTCAACAACAGGACCGGAGACGGCCACGACTTTTCCTGGATCGAGCAGACCGACTATGAAAAGCTTTGTGCCGATCCGCACCTTAAGAAGCTTTATGTCTGCGGCGACCGCGCTCAGGACCTCTATGACCGCCTGCAGCGGGCAGGCGCCTCCGAAGACAGGATGGAGCTGGTGACAGACTATTCCAAACTTGTCGACGAACTGGAGCAGGAAAACTGCACCACTTTCCTTCTTCCCAACTACACGGCGATGATGGAACTGCGCGCCGCGCTGAACCCTAAGACCGGAAATAAGGATTTCTGGGAGTGAGGGATTGCTTTAGAGCATTTTTGAAAAGTATTTGTACCCTAAAAAGGTTGCAAAGGACCCTAAGCAAAAGGGGCTGTCGCATTTGAAAAATGTGACGCCCCTGA
>CAMOXN010000099.1 GCA_946629175.1 uncultured Lachnospiraceae bacterium
TTTTGCAAAGAACGGCGCGTATTTAGCCGCGAGCAGAATAGCTTCTGCCATGCTGACCTCGCTGACGATCCCCTTGCCCGCGATATCGAAGGCCGTTCCGTGGTCCACAGAGGTGCGCAGGATCGGCATGCCGTTGGTGATGGAAATGGTCCGGTCGAAGTCGAGGGTCTTGGTCGCGATGTGGCCCTGGTCGTGATACAGGGACAGAACGCTGTTGTAGCGGCCGATCGCCGCCTGATGGAAGACGGAATCCGCGCCGATAGGACCCGCCACGGGATAACCTTCTGCCTTTAGTTCTTCCACAGCGGGCGCGATCTCATTGACTTCCTCCCAGCCAAAGAGGCCGTGTTCGCCGCAGTGGGGATTCAGGCCGGCGATCGCCATGGTGCCTTCGGTGACGCCAAGGCGCTTCAGCGCGGCAAGGCTCTCTTTGACGCAGGCCTTGATGTTGTCTTTGGTGATGTCGTCCAGCATATCCCGCAGGGATTTGTGGCGGGTCAGGAAGAAGACGCGAAGGCCGTTCGTCTCGAACATGGTCAGCGGATCAGGCGTGCCGGTGAGTGCGCCGAAGATTTCAGTGTGGCCTATGAAGGGGATCTCTGCGGCGCGCAGGGCTTCCTTGTTGATCGGGGTCGTGGCGACGGCATCCGCCTCGCCGCTCATGGCGAGCTCGATGCTCTTCTTGATGTAGTCAAAAGCAGCCTTGCCGCACATGGCCTGGACAGCGCCATAAGAGAAGCGGGACTGATCAATGTTGGAAAGGTCGATCAGGTTCAGGACGCCGGGGCGGTAGTCGCCGTCGGCGGGCTTTTGCACGACATTGATCCTTAAGTCTCCGCCGACGATGCGGATCGCATTTTCCATGACCCGGCGGTCGCCGATGGCGATCACATCAGCCGCGTTATTGACTTTTTCCAGCGCGCAGGCTTTGGCCACGATCTCGGGGCCTACGCCGGCGGGATCGCCGATGGGGACTGCGATCAGAGGTTTTTTCTCTGGCATATGCTGCTCCTTCCGCTGTGTATTCGTGAACTGCTTTGTGTTCATGAACTATTCTATATTCATGATGGTGATTCGTCTGAACTGCGTGTCCGAGGAGGATACGCTTTTCTTATTCTATCATGGATACGCCGGAGGCGTGCAGATTGTTTCGGAAATCAATCAGGCAGGTATTCGACCGGGCAGCGCAGCAAGGGGCAGAACAAGGACTGTCAAATGCTCACGATCTGATCGAGTTCGGCAATCTTCAGATTTCCGGTCAGGACGTCCACATACTGCGCCGTATATTCATTTCCTCCCGTTAAGAAACAGCCGCCCGGGAAGCAGATAATGTGCTTTCCGGCTGAGCCGGGCTGTCAGACAATTCCCGCATTGTACGCCGGATCACAAAAGCCGCGATCACAAAAGTCAGCGCGTCAGAGACTGGCATGGAATACAGGACGCCGTCCAGCCCGAAGAAGACCGGGAGCAGGAGGGCAAATCCTACACCGAACACGACTTCCCTGATCATCGAGATCAGTGTTGAAGCGAGCGCTTTTCCGAGAGACTGCAGATAGATGAAGGTGCCCTTGTTCACTGTGGCAAAGACCATCATGCAGAGATAGATCCGGAAGGAGCGGACGGCAAATTCCGTGTAGTAGATGCTTTCATTAGCCGCCCCGAAAACAGCGATCAGCTTCTCAGGCATCAGTTCTACGATCAGGAGCGCGATAAAGCCGACAACTGCTTCCGCTTTCAGCAGCAGGATAAAGAGCTCTCTGGCGCGGTCCTTTCTCCCGGCTCCGATGTTGTAGCCGGTGATCGGGATGCAGCCCGCGGCCAGGCCCACGGCGATCGAGATGACGATCTGGAAGAACTTCATGACGATGCCGACGACGGCCATAGGGATCTGGGCGTATTGCTCCTGTCCGAAGATGGGATCCAGAGCTCCGTATTTCCTGATCATGTTATTGACAGCGGCCATGGAGGCGACCAGAGAGATCTGCGAGAGCAGGCTGGTAAGACCCAGGGGCAGGAATCTTTTGACCAGGTCGCGGCGCAGGCGGAAAGACTTCCCGTTGATCTTCACTGCCTTCATATGGGCGAGATACCACAGAGACAAAGCGGCTGTGATGATCTGGCCTGCGATCGTGGCGACGGCGGCGCCCATCATGCCCCATTTCAGGCCGAAGATCAGGATCGGATCGAAGATGATGTTGAAGACCGCGCCGACCAGCGTCGAGGCCATTGCAAAGCGCGGACTGCCGTCCGAGCGGATGATCGGGTTCATGGCCTGGCCGAACATATAGAACGGAATGCCGACAGTGATCCAGAAGAAGTACTCCCTGGCCTGACGGTAAGTCTCTTCATTTACTGTCCCGCCGAACACGGTGAGGATTCCCTTCGAGAATCCCAGATATACGGCGGTGATCACGAGCCCGGAAACGATCGTCAACAGGACGGCGTTCCCTACTGTCGCTGACGCGTCGTCGCTTTTCTTCATTCCCAGCAGGATCGACACATAGGCACAGGCGCCGTCCCCGATCATTACGGCGATGGCGAGCGCCACGATGGTCAGCGGGAATACGACCGTGTTCGCCGCGTTTCCGTATGATCCCAGATAATCGGCGTTCGCGATGAAGATCTGGTCGACGATGTTATAAAGCGCCGCGACCAAAAGAGAGATGATGCAGGGGATGGAGTACATCCGCATCAGTTTGCTTACAGGTTCCTGTTCCAAAAATGCATTAGTGTGTTCCAATGGATCTGCCTCCTTGCGCATAAAAAAAGAGTGAGCAGTCAAAAGCCGGACTTACGCTTTCGCTGCTCACTCAACGATGGAAGTATATCACTTTTATTTTTGAAATTTCAAAGGGTTTTTTTGACTTTTTTTCGGAACAATCACAAAACTTGTGGGATTTTAGGGGGATTTCTATCACGGTACCGGGTACTCCGGCTCCTTGCCGCTCATTACATCGAGGATCTGGCGCACGCAGCACATGCCGACTTCGTAGAGCGCCTCGTCTGTGTTCGCGCCGATGTGGGGCGTGACGACAAAGCCCGGGAACTTCAGCAGCGGATGATCCGGGTCCGGGATCTCCTGCGCGAGCACGTCAGTGGCGGCTCCGCCAAGATGACCGCTCTCCAGCACTTCCCGCAGCGCTTCTTCGTCGACAAGACCTGCTCGGGAAGTATTGATCAGGACGGCTCCCTGCTTCATTTGATAGAGTTTGTCCCGGTCCATGAATCCACGAGTGGCATTGGTCATGGGGAGCGCAAGGAACACGGCATCTGCAGTGCGGATCACATCCTCTGCGGAAGCAGCGCATCTGCTGAAGTGCTGTCCTGCCCGTTCCGGCGTCAGCGACGGAGACCACGCGATACAGTCCATTCCGAATCCGCAGTGAAGGATCTCCGCTGTTCTTCCGCCGATCGCGCCAAAGCCGATAAAGCCGGCTGTTTTTCCCTTCAGTTCGTGCCCACGCAGCTCTCTTTGGATGGAGGCGGCGTCCGCGGCCTGCCTTCGGGCCGAGGCGGTGTCCGCTGCGTCTGTTCCTTGGATGGAGGCGGCGTCCGCTGCGTCTGTCCGGCGGTCGATCAGCCGGCGCGCGTACACTGTTTTGCGCATGACGGAGAGAAGGAGAGCAACGTTCAGTTCCGCGACGGAATTGGCATTCATGTGCGGGGCATAGACAACTTGGATGTCTCGCTTTTTTGCCTCCTTAAGATCGATGCCGTCAGTGCCGGTGCCGTGGACCGCGATGACTTTCAGATCCGGCATCTGCTCCATTTCTGCGCGTCCAACGGGGATCATTCTGCTGATCAGCGCGTCCGCTTCATTCATTCTCGCCCTGTCCGCGATGATCTCCGCATTCTGCCCCAGCAGGCGGTAGGCGGTGGGGTGGATCGGTTCACAAAGAAATACTTTCATGGTGGTCTTCCTTTTTCTGGAATTAATGGCAGGGTTTCCCGGTTGTCAAGGCTTCGGAAAGACGGCGGTCTGCGGGTGCTGCAGCTGGCCGGCGGATCAGAGGCTGGCGGGTGGGTCACAGGCGGGCGGGTCAGAGGATCATGCTCAGGCCGCTGATGGCCATGAGAAGGTAGATCCCTTTCAGTATAGTCCGGTCCGGCAGATGAGGAGCGATCTTGTCACCAAGAAGCATTCCCAGCGCCATTCCGGGGAGAGCGCCCATAAGCCCGCGGAGCATATCCGGGGTGATCTGTCCGTTCAGTAAGCGGATAAAGGTGGCGTAGACATTGTTGACCGCAAAATAGCCCTGGATGGTAGCCAGATAGACGGCATGGCTTTCAGTGGCGCCCAGCAGATAGATGACGACCGGCGGGCCGCCTGCGCCGAACAGGCCGTTCAGAAATCCGCCGCAGGCACCGCAGAGGAGTCCGTTGCGGGGACGGGGCTCGACACGTATCTTCCCCTTCAGGAATAAGAAGTAGATGGAGAGCAATAGCAGCACGAACCCCAGTATTTTTTCCATCACAGTGAAAGAAGCATCTTTCAGAAAACGGACCGTACAGAATGTGGCCAAAAAGCTTCCGCAGAAGAGCGGAAAAATGATCCGCCATTGGACCTTGTCGCGGAAACGGAAAGTCAGTATAGATGCGCTGACGGCGGACAGTATATTGGTGTAGGCGGCCGTGTGGGCGTGGGATCCGGTGAAATAGGGGAGGATCATGATAGCCACGATGCCCATGCCGAAGCCGCAGATCCGCTGGATCATGGTCGCGATGAGATAAACTGCGCCGATGAGAATGATGGTGTTTATGTTCACGGAATTGTTACCTTTGTTTCCTTTTTGTATTTGATCGAGGCTCGCGAACCGCGACTGCAGCCCGCGCGATCACAGCCCGGGCCTGCCGGTCGCGCGGGCCTGCGGTCGAAGCTTCTGCCAATAGTATACCCACTAACCGCCATGAAAAATCAATGCCGGATGTGACAAAATGTCAAAATTAATGAAAAATCGAATGTCCGTGTCAAGAAATAAGCCGCCCAGCCTCCTGCGGCATTTTATACTACAGGTGTAATGACAGGCACAAATCAGCGGTGCTACAGTAAACACAGGTAACATGGCCGCCTATCCGGAGAACAGGCGGCTTTTGACATATAGTGACAGATCCTTCGCGGATATCGGAAGGTCAGGGAGGAGGCGGAAAAATGGCTGATGAAAAAGATAAGACGACCGTAAAGATCTGTGTGGCCTGCGGCAGACCGCTGAAGAACAAGCGCGCGATCGGGATCTCGGGCATGGCCGTATGCGAAGACTGCGTGCGGGCGGCGAACGACATTCTCACCAGGCTCAGTAAGGAGGATAAGAATACAGACGATGATGCAGAAAGCACGAAAGAAAAGATGACGAAAAGACCGCGGGAGATCGCGGAGTTCCTAGATCAGTACGTGATCGGCCAGGACAGAGCCAAAAGAACGCTCGCGGTAGCTGTCTACAACCATTACAAGAGGATCAACGGCAGATCGGACGCGAATTATGAAAAGAGCAATATTTTGATGATCGGGCCGACCGGATCCGGCAAGACTTACCTTGTACAATCACTGGCCGGGATCCTTGGCGTCCCGTTCGCGATCTCCGACGCGACGGCGCTGACAGAAGCAGGGTATGTCGGCGAAGACGTCGAGAACGTGCTGCTTCGGCTGATCAGGGCAGCGGACGGTGACATATCTCTTGCGGAGAGAGGGATCGTCTACATCGATGAGATCGACAAGATCGCGAGGAAAGGCGAGAACCGCTCGATCACAAGGGACGTATCCGGCGAGGGCGTGCAGCATGCGCTGCTCAAGATCCTCGAGGGCACGGTCGCGTCAGTTCCTCCGAACGGAGGCCGCAAGCGCCCGAATGAAGCGATGCTGGAGATCAACACCAAAAACATCCTGTTCATCTGCGGCGGCGCCTTCGCGGGCATTGACAAAATAGTGAACAGCGGAGCGAACAAGAACTCCCTGGGATTCGGCGCGGCCCTCGGGAACAGAGAGGAAAGGTCTCTTTCAGAGATCATGAGAGACGTCACGCCGCAGGATCTGATGAAGTTCGGCATGACGCCGGAATTCATCGGAAGGCTTCCCGTCATTGTTGCTCTGGATGAACTCGACGAGGAAGCGCTGGTCAGGATCCTGACAGAGCCCAGGAACTCACTGGTAAATCAATACCGGGATCTCCTGGAGGCCGACGGCGTCGGACTCGAATTCGAACCCGGTGCGCTCAGGGAGATCGCGCATATTGCAATGCGCAAAAACACCGGCGCCCGCGGCCTGAGGGCAATCATGGAGGGCGTCATGGAAGATGTCATGTTCGAGATCCCTGACGAGGAGAATGTCGAAAAATGCATTATCACAGAAGCCGCTGTCCTCGGGAAAGAGGCGCCGCGACTCATCCGCGGAAGCGGGGAGAGCACGGCGTGAGGGGCGGC
>CAMOXN010000100.1 GCA_946629175.1 uncultured Lachnospiraceae bacterium
TTAAGGAGACACTATGGGTTGGTTTGACGAGCAGATACGTCTCAGAAAACTGAATGATGAGGAGATGTTCGAGGACTCCTTCCTCGATATGGCGGGAGCTGTCATGGGCGGGAAGCTCCAGGCTTCCCTCGAGAGCAGCCGGGTGAAGACCAAGAACGCGATCGATACGATCCTCAGGAGCTTTCATGTCCGCACCAGGGAAATACCCGGAGAAGTGACAGAACTGGAAGACCAGCTGGACTATCTTCTCGATCCCCAGGGGATCATGAGGCGCGTGGTCAGGCTCCCTGCGGGATGGTACAAAGACGCGGCGGGCTCTTTCCTTATGATCTACAAGGAAGGGCAGATCCCTGTAGCCGTTATGCCGGGCCTGATCGGCGGGTACGAGTTCACAGACCCGCTCACGCTCAAAAAGAGAAGGGTCAACAACGAGACGCAAAAGCTCTTTGAGGAGGAAGCGATCTTCTTCTACAAGCCTTTTCCGCAAAGAAAGATCGGCATAAAGGACATTCTTATGTACATGGCAATGTCTAGATCCGTGACAGATTACGCGCTGATCTTTATCACCGGAGCGATCATCACTGCGATCGGAGCCCTGACGCCTATGTTCAATAAGCTGGCTTACGGAAAAGTCCTCAGCAGCGGGCAGATGCCGATGTTATACGGCCTGATGTTCTTTATGATAAGCGCGGCGATCGGAAATGTTCTGTTCTCGACGGTGAGCAATCTGATCACACAGGCGGTACAGACCAAGCAGACAGTGGCGATCGAGGCGGCCGTCATGATGCGCGTGCTGTCGCTTCCGGCATCGTTCTTCAGAAGATTCAGCGCAGGCGAACTGTACAACAGGACGCAGTCTTTTACGGATCTCTGTAAGCTCCTTGCCTCCGCGGTGCTATCCACCGGACTTACTTCTGTATTTTCGCTCGTATATATCACGCAGATCTTCCACTATACACCGGCGCTGGTCGTGCCTTCGCTGGTGATCACCCTGATCACGGTAGTCTTTTCGATCGTCTCGACACTGATCAACACGCAGGTCTCGAGAGAATCCATGAAGCTCGCCGCGCAGGAGAGCGGCATGAACTACGCGATGATCACCGGGATCCAGAAGATCAAGCTCGCGGGAGCCGAGAAGCGCGCGTTCGCCCGCTGGGGAAGGCTCTATGCCAAAGAGGCGGAATACCTGTACAACCCGCCTATGGTCATCAAGATGAACAGCGTGATCTCGGCGGCGATCAGCCTCATCGGGACGGTCGTTATGTACAGTGCCGCGATCAGCAGCGGAGTTACTTTTGACAACTACGTGGCTTTCACGAGTTCCTACGGATTCATCTCGGGGGCCTTTATGCAGCTCTCGTCTGTCGCGCTCCTGATCGCGGGGATCAGGCCTACCCTCGAAATGGTCAGTCCCATCCTCGAGGAAGAGCCGGAGACCGCGGAGAAGAAGCAGACGGTGACGTCGCTCAGCGGGAACATAGAACTGAGCCATGTCTGCTTCCGCTATGCGGACAATATGCCCGATATTCTGGACGACCTGAGCATCCGGATCAAGCCGGGCGAATATGTCGCGATCGTCGGTGAGACGGGCTGCGGCAAATCCACCCTGATCAGGATCCTCCTCGGGTTCGAGAAACCCAGGAAAGGCGCTGTATTTTACGACGGAAGAGACCTCAACAGCCTGGATCTCCGCTCATTGCGGCGGCATATCGGCGTCGTAATACAGAACGGAAAGCTGATGATGGGCAGTATTTATGAAAATATCACGATCTCGGCCCCATGGCTCGGAATGGATGATGCATGGGAAGCGGCTGAGGCTGCCGGGATCGCGCAGGATATCCGCGAGATGCCGATGGGGATGCAGACGATGATCTCCGAAGGGCAGGGCGGTGTTTCCGGCGGACAGAAACAGAGGCTCCTGATCGCGCGGGCACTTGCGCCCAAGCCGAAAGTGCTGATGTTCGACGAGGCGACTTCCGCTCTGGATAACCTGACGCAGAAGAAGGTGACGGAAGCGATCACCTCTTATAACTGCACCAGGATCGTGATCGCGCACAGGCTCTCGACGATCCAGTCCTGTGACAGGATCCTCCTGCTAAGGAACGGCAAGATCGCCGAAGACGGCACCTATGACGAGCTGATCGAGAGGCAGGGCTTCTTTGCCGAGCTCGTGGAGAGGCAGAGACTGGACACCGGAGAGAAGAAGCAGGACGCCGGCGAAGAGGGCGAGGGCGGCGAGCCCGCGGATACTGAAATGTCTGGCGAGGCGGAAGGTTGATACGAATATGGAATTGTTGGATAAGCTGAGAGGCGGGATCGATGCCGCAATGCTCAAAAAGATCGCCATCGTCACGATGTTCATCGATCATCTGACGCTGACCTGTCTGGAGATCGCGACGAACGAAGAACATACAAGGATCATGTTTACGTTCCCGGCGGGAAAAATGCTCGACCAGATCGGAAGAGGGATCGGAAGGTTCGCCTTCCCGGTCTTCTGCTTTCTGATCGTGGAGGGGTTCATCTACACGCGGGACCGGTGGAAGTATCTTTTAAGGCTTCTGATCTTCGCGGCGATCGCGCATGTGCCCTTCAATCTGATGGCTTTTCCGTATTCGGAAAGGCGCCACACGGATACGATCTTTACCCTGGCTGCAGGCTATGTGGTGATCTGGGGCATCACGGAGCTGTCAAGGCTCCTGCCGGAAAAATACCGCCCCGTGCCTTTCGCGGTCCGGGGCCGAGGGAAGGCCGCGGAGACCGGAAGCGGAGCAGGCCCGGCAGAGGACGCCCTGCTGCTTAAGCTCCCGGCGCCGCTGGACAATCTCGCCGTGCGCGCCGTCCTGTTCCTGGTGCCGAGCGCTGCTCTGACATACGGGATCTGCAGGCTGGCCAAGTGGGGAGGCTTCGATTACTCCTACGGCGGCGTCCTGTGCATTCTGATCCTGTACCTGTTCTACAGGGCCCGGGACTTCTCGCTTGTCGCGGCGTGGCTGTGGCTGACGTATTATAATAGCAGCGAACTGCTCGCTTTGACGGGATTTTCTCTTATCCGGTGTTATAATGGAAAGAGAGGAAAACAGAACAAGTACTTTTTCTATATTTTCTACCCGGGGCATCTGCTGCTTCTGTACCTGATGCGCAAGGCGGTCTGGGGGAACTGAAGAGACGCGGGTGTAACCAGCCGAAAGGGGGCTTAATATGGAACTGATGTTTATCGGCGCGGCGCACGAAGTAACGGGAAGCTGTCATTTTATACAGGTCGGAAAGAAGAAATTCCTGGTCGACTGCGGCATGGAGCAGGGGGTCGACCACTTTGAGAATGTGGACCTGCCGGTCCCGCCTTCGGAGATCGACTTTGTCTTCCTGACACATGCGCACATCGACCACTCGGGTATGCTCCCCAAGCTCTACCATGACGGCTTCCGGGGACAGATCCTGTCGACCAAGGCGACGGCAAGTCTCTGTGACCTCATGCTCAAGGACTCGGCGCACATTCAGGAAATGGAGTCGCAGTGGCGCAACAAGAAGGCCAAGAGAAAGGTCGACGGCGAGGGCTATGAGCCGGTCTACACAATGGATGACGCGATCGGAGCACTGGAGCTCTTTGTGACCTATCCTTACGGCAAGATCTTCACGGCATGCGACGGCGTCCGGTTCCGGTTCACGGATATCGGCCATCTACTGGGCTCCGCCAGCATCGAGATCTGGCTGGAAGAAGGAAATGCGCAGAAGAAGATCGTCTTTTCCGGCGATATCGGGAACAAGCATCAACCCCTCCTCAAAGAGCCTGAGATGACGCGCGAGGCGGACTATGTGGTCATGGAATCCACATACGGCGACAGGCTGCACGAAAAGGACCACATTGACGTGATCGACGAGCTCGCGAAGATCATGGGCGAGACTTTCCGCAGAGGAGGCAACGTCGTGATCCCCGCCTTCGCGGTGGGCAGGACACAGGTCCTTCTCTACTATATCCGCAAGATCAAGGAGAAAAATCTTGTACCGGAATTCCCGAATTTCCCGGTCTACGTCGACAGTCCCCTCGCGGTGGAAGCGACGCAGATCTTCTACGAGTGCGGGAGAGAGTGCTATGACGACGAGGCGCTGGAGCTTTTGGAGAGGAACATCAATCCGATCGATTTTCCGGGCCTGCGGCTGTCGGTCACGACTGAAGAGTCCAAGGCGATCAACGACGATACCGAACCCAAGGTGATCATCAGCGCGTCCGGAATGTGCGACGCGGGACGCATTAAGCACCACCTCAAGTACAATCTCTGGAGAAGCGATTCCACGATCCTGATCGTGGGCTACCAGACGATCGGTTCGCCCGGCAGGAAACTGCAGGATGGCGCGCAGGAACTGCGGCTGTTCGGCGAAGATGTCGCAGTCAGGGCCAAAATAGTGAAATTCCCGGGCCTTTCGGGACATGCCGACAGACTGGGCCTTCTGGAGTGGATCGAAGGGTTCATGTACAAGCCCCGCATGGTCTTTGTCGTCCATGGCGAGGACGATGTCGCGGATATGTTCGCGAAGACACTGGTCAACGAGTGTGATCTGAGAGCAGTCGCGCCTTTCAGCGGCACGCGCTATGATCTGGCGGCCGGCAAGTTCATCGTGGTCACCGAGGGAATACCGATCAGCAAGGCGACAGCGGGCAGAAGGGTCTCCAACGCGTTCGTGAAACTCAAGATGACCGGCAAACAGATCGTTGAGTTCATCAATAATAAGTGCAGCGGACTTCCGAACAAGGATATGGAGAAGTTCACAAAGGACCTGGAGCTTTTGATCGAGAAGTATAAGAGGTGATGCGCCTTGCGGGCGGTGCTCTGCGCCGGCCGTATGCCGCAGCACAGTTTTTACGGGAGTGAGGATTTATATGAACCTGATAGCAGCAGTGGATGAGAACTGGGCGATCGGCAACAAGGGCCAGCTCCTTGTGAGGATCCCTGCGGATCACAGGATGTTCCGGCAGGAAACGCTGGACAAGGTGGTCGTTTACGGCAGGAAGACGCTGGAGACATTTCCCATGGCGCAGCCGCTCGACCGGAGGGTCAATATCGTACTGTCGGCGAACCCGGCTTACAAGGTCAGGAACGCGACAGTCGTGCACAGCATCGGGGAACTTCTGGAGGAACTGAAGAAGTACCCGTCGGAAGACGTCTATATCATCGGCGGGGAGAGCATTTACAGGCAAATGCTGCCTTACTGCGATACCGCGCATATCACGAAGATCGATTACGCGTATGAGGCGGACGCCTATTTCCCGAACCTTGACAGGGATCCCGAGTGGGAGATCACGGCGGACAGTGACGAGCAGACTTATTTTGACCTGACCTATACATTTGTGCGCTACGAGAGAGTGAAGAAGTGAAAAGGAGACGGAGGACCGTCCCCTGTCCATGGAGGTAGTAATGGAAAAGAGCAGGAGAAAAGCGCCGGCGGCCGCTGTTTTGACCGTTCTTCTGACCGCTGCACTGCTCTTGTCCGGATGCGGGCAGAGACTGGTAATGACCAAGGGCTATGGCAGGCAGGAACTGTTCCGGATCGGAAACACGCAGTGCATGCTTCCGGAATACAATGTGTTCCTGCTGAATCTCCAGAAACACTGCGAGCGGACCTTCGGCCACGATGTCTGGCAGGAGGCGAACGGTAAGAGCCTGGAAGAGGCGATCGTGCAGAGAGCCCTCTCGGAGGCATCCCGCCTGAAGGTCATGCTCCTTCTGGCTGTGCAGGACAACATCATGCTGACGATCCAGGAGGAGAACCTGGCAGACGAGGCGGAGACGGAGTACTACGAGGGATTGTCGGAAGCCGAGAAGGAGTATCTGGGGATCGACGAAGTCACGCTCCGGAAACTGTTCGAGCAATACGCGCTGGCACAAAAAGTATTCAAGAGCATCGGCACGAACTTTGAGGACCGGTACGACAGCTTCTGTACGACGCTGGACTATGACCTCAATGAGCCGCTTTGGAACACGGTGAAGCTGGCGGATATCCCGGATCTTGCGGATACGCCCGGATTCTCGGAGGTCTACGCTAAGTATTTCGGATCTTCCGACCTGGGGAAAGAGATCAGGGTGGAAGAGGAGGAGAACGCGGAGTGACAGCTGTCCCCTTGGCGGGCTCAGGAATCGATACCTGATGTCATTAATTGTGAATACCTGATGTTTTTGTTAGCACTCACGTTAAATGAGTGCTAATTTTGTGTTGACATTTCCATGCCGAAATACTAAACTCACATTTGGATGAACATATGTAATAAAGCCCGGCATCTATATGGCGGACCGGGAATACATACAGCAAAGGAGAGAACAAATGGCAGAAAAAGGATATTTGTCAATTAACAGTGAGAACATGTTTCCCATTATCAAGAAGTGGCTCTACAGCGACCACGATATTTTTTACAGAGA
>CAMOXN010000101.1 GCA_946629175.1 uncultured Lachnospiraceae bacterium
GTGCCGGCATAGGCGGCACTGACGTGCGTCAAAGATTGGAGTGACAAAATGAAGATTTCAGAACTGATCCGCAAACTGGACTACCATTTTAATACACTGAAAGGCGAAGCGGTCACGGATCCCGCCAGAGCCCGCGAGCTTCGCGGCACTGCGATCAGCGGGATCGTGAACGATTCCAGAAAGGTGATAAAAGACAGTCTTTTCTTCTGTATCGTCGGCGCGAAGAAAGACGGACATGAATACGCCAGGCAGGCGCTCCTCGACGGCGCGGCCGTGCTCGTCGTGCAGAAGGACCTCGATCTGTCGGACCTTGAGGGAAAGACTCCGGTCGAAGACCCTGTCATCATCCGCGTGCAGGACACGCGCTACGCGATGGCCTATATCGCGGCGGCTTATTACGGCGATCCCGCGTCGGAGATGAAGATCATCGGCGTTACGGGCACCAAGGGCAAGACGACGACCACATACATGGTGAAGTCGATCCTCGAGGCGTCCGGCATCAGGACGGGCCTTATCGGGACCATCGAGATCCTGTACGGCGATGTGCGGCTCCCGGCTCCCAACACGACTCCGGAATCCACAGTCCTTCAGAAGACCTTCCGCGACATGGCGGACGCCGGCATCCAGGCAGTCGTCATGGAGGTCTCCTCCCAGGCGCTGAAGCTCCACAGGACGCAGGGATTCCTGTTCGACCTCGGTATTTTTACAAATCTGTCGCCTGACCACATCGGCAAGGACGAGCACAAGGACTTCAACGAGTACCTTCAGTGCAAGAGCCTTCTGTTCAGGCAGTGCAAGGCCGGCATCTTCAACGCGGACGACCCTCACTACAAGGAGGTCATGGCAGGACACACCTGCAGCGTCGAGACCTACGGGATCGGGAACAAGGCGGACCTGTACGCGGAGAACCTGGAGCTGATCAAAAAGCCAGGCGAGCTGGGCGTTTCATTTGACGTGAAGGGACTGATGGATTTCCACGCGGAGGTCCCTACGCCCGGACGTTTCAGCGTATACAACGCGCTCTGCGCGATCGCCGTCTGCAGGCACTTTGACGTGACACCTGACAAAATACAGAAAGCCCTGCGCGAAGTCCGCGTGCGCGGCAGGATCGAGATGGTCAGGGTCAGCGATGATTTCACGCTGATGATCGACTACGCGCACAATGCGATGGCGCTGAGCAGTCTTCTCTCTTCCCTTCGCGAGTACGAGCCCCACAGGCTGGTGTGCCTGTTCGGATGCGGCGGCAACCGCGATCCGGAGCGCCGCTTCGAGATGGGAGAGGCGAGCGGTAAGCTCGCGGAGCTGACCATCATCACCTCGGACAATCCCAGGGATGAGGAACCGATGGCGATCATCGATAACATCGTGACGGGCATCTCCCGCACGGACGGCAAATATGTGACGATCCCCGACCGGAAGGACGCCATCCGCTACGCGATCCGGCACGGAGAGCCGGGCGATATCGTCATTCTCGCCGGAAAAGGACACGAGGACTATCAGGAGATCAAGGGGCACAAATATCCTATGGATGAGCGCGTGCTGATCAGGGAGATCCTGGAAGAGGAGTGACAGTGCTGCGGTACTATTGATTCGGAGGAGTATTTGAGCAGATTCGCAGAAGTCATCATCGACATCGCTTACAACAAACTGGACAGGCCGTTCACTTACAAGGTTCCCGACAGGATGCAGAAAACGCTGCAGACGGGGAGCCTTGTTCTTGTACCGTTCGGCAAAGGCAATGTGATGCGCAAGGGCTATGTGATCGCGCTGAAGGACGAATGCGGACTGCCGCCCGACAAGGTAAAGGAGATCGCGGAGCTGCCGGTGGGTGACAGCGGATACAGTGAAGATCCGGACGGCGCGGCCGCGATCGCCCTCGCGGCCTGGATGAAAAGACAGTACGGCTCCACCATGGCGGCGGCGCTTAAAACTGTCCTGACTTCGAGAAAACCCGGAAAACCGGTCAAGACCAGGGAGATCGAGCTCAGGCTCAGCCGCGAAGAAGCGGAAGAGCAGCTCGCCGTATACGTCAAAAAGCACCAGGTCGCCCGTGAGAGGCTCCTCCGGGAACTGATGGACGTCCCGCGGCAGCCCTACAGCCTGGTCACGGGCAAACTCCACATCGCGGCGCCCGTCATCCGCGCGATGGCGCAGGCCGGCGTGATCGAAGTCCTGGAGGAGTCGTCTTTCCGGAATCCGGTCTCATTTGACAGCGCGGAAGCCGACGCCAAAGAGCTCAGCAGCGCCCAGAAGGCGATCGTCGACGGCGTCCTCGCAGATCACGATGCGGGCCGCTCCACGGTCAGCCTGATCCACGGGATCACCGGCAGCGGCAAGACGGAGGTCTACATCTCGATCATCCGCGGCATCTGCGAGCGCGGCAGGAAGGCCATCATGCTGATCCCCGAGATCGCCCTGACCTATCAGACGCTGCTCAGGTTCTATCGGTATTTTGGCGAGCGGGTGTCGGTGATGAATTCGTCCCTGTCCGAGAGCGAGAAGGCGGACCAGTGGGAGCGCGCACGGCGCGGCGAGATCGACGTGATCATCGGTCCCCGGAGCGCCCTGTTCACGCCGTTTAAGGAGCTCGGCGTCATCGTGATCGACGAGGAGCACGAGGGCAGCTACAAGAACGAGTCTATGCCAAAATATCACACGCGCGAGACAGCGGTCGAACTCGCGAGGATGAAGAACGCGTGTGTTGTCTTAGGGAGCGCGACGCCTTCCCTGGAATCCTACGACCGGGCCATACGCGGGGAGTACCGCCTCTACAGGCTTTCGGAGCGGCTCACGGGCGGAACACTGCCGGAAGTCAGTATCGCCGATCTGCGGCAGGAACTCAGGAACGGCAACCGCTCGATCATGTCGGAACAGCTGCAGGGCCTTCTGGAAGACCGGCTGAACAAAGGAGAGCAGTCGATCCTGTTCCTGAACCGGCGCGGCATGGCGGGATTTGTCTCCTGCAGATCCTGCGGATCCGTGATCAAGTGCCCGCACTGCGAGGTATCGCTCTCGCTGCACAGGAACGGTAAGCTCGTCTGCCACTACTGCGGCTACGAGCAGCCTGACGTGAAGGAATGCCCGGAGTGCGGTTCCCCTTACATCTCCGCGATGCGGGCGGGCACCGAGCAGATCGAAGAGCACCTGAAGATCCGGTATCCCGGCGCGCGGGTGCTGCGTCTGGACGCGGACACGACCTCCAAAAAGGGGAGCTATGACAAGATCCTTTCCTCTTTTGCCAATAGAGAGGCAGACATTCTGGTCGGAACGCAGATGATCGTGAAAGGACATGATTTCCCCGGCGTGACGCTGGTCGGGATCCTCCTGGCGGATCTCTCGCTGTACGCGGGCGACTACAGGGCTGCGGAGCGGACCTTCCAACTGCTGACGCAGGCGGCGGGGCGCGCGGGCCGCGGGGAAGTGCCCGGTTCTGTCGTGATCCAGACCTACCAGCCGGAGAACTACGCTGTTCAGTACGCGTCGAGGCAGGATTACGAGGGATTTTTTGAGGAGGAGATGCGATACCGCTCGCTCCTCATGTACCCGCCGGCGGCGCATATGCTGTGCGTGCAGATCCAGTCCCGGGACGAAGATAAGGCCGAGGGGTTCGCCGGCAGGATCCGGGAGCTGTTCATGCGGGACGACCCGGAAGCATTCGTGATCGGACCGGCGAAAGGCTCGCTGTCCAGGATCCGGGACCAGTACCGGTACGTAGTCTATGTCAAGAATGAAAAATATGATAAACTGGTGAGATGTAAAGACCGGGCGGAGGCGTTCCAAGCCTATCTAATTAAGATCGGGAGGGATCCGCAGGTGCTCATGCAGTTCGATTTTGACCCGGTAAGCCCGTTCTGAGGGAGCGCGGGGGCAGCCCGGGCATCAGGTATGCTTTGAACGAATATATATACAGAAAGGCAGGAAAGGTAAATGTCACTTAGAACAATCAGAGAGCTCGGTGATCCGGTCCTTGAAAAGAAGGCAAAAGCGGTCAAGGAGATGACGCCCAAGATCAGGCAGCTGATCGAGGATATGAAAGAGACCATGTATGACGCGGACGGCGTAGGACTGGCTGCTCCGCAGGTAGGCATGCTCAAAAGGATCGTCGTCATCGATGTCAGCATGGAGCAGGATCAGCCGATCGTGCTGATCAATCCGGAGATCGTCGAGCAGGACGGCGAGCAGACCGGCTGGGAGGGATGCCTTTCCGTGCCCGGGAAGAGCGGGCAGGTCACAAGGCCGCAGCATGTCGTTGCCAAAGCCCTGAACGAGGATATGGAAGAATTCACGATCGAAGGGACCGATCTCCTTGCCAGGGCGATCTGTCATGAGCTTGACCATCTGGAAGGCCACATGTACGTGGAGCTGGTCGAGGGCAAGCTCTATACGAACGAAGAACTGGACGAGATGGCCGCTAAAGAGGAAGAGGAGGCCGCGGCAGAGGCGGCAGAGCCGGCTGCAGCGGAATAAGAAGCAGCTGCGAAGGAGGAACAGAATTTGAAGATCGTCTTTATGGGAACGCCCGACCTGGCGGCGGAAGTACTGGACACCATGATGAAGAACGGCTGCGAGGTGACGCTGGCCGTCACACAGCCCGACAGGCCGAAGGGACGCGGGAAGAGCGTCATCAAGACACCTGTCCACGAGTGCGCCGACCGATGGGGGATCCCTGTATTTTCACCCGTCCGCGTAAAACGGCCCGAAGCTGTGGAGCGCCTTCGGGAGGAAGCGCCGGATCTGATCGTCGTCGCGGCGTTCGGCCAGATCCTGAGCAAAGAGATCCTTGATCTGCCGCGTCTTGGATGCGTAAACGTGCACGCCTCGCTCCTTCCCGCATACAGAGGCGCCGCGCCGATCCAGTGGGCCGTGATCAACGGAGAAGAGAAGAGCGGCGTGACCATCATGCAGATGGACGAAGGCCTGGACACCGGAGATATCCTGCTTCAGGAGGAGATCCCGCTCGCGGCGGATGAGACCGGGGAGAGCCTGTACAACAAAATGGCTAAACTCGGAGGCGAGCTCCTGGTGAGGGCGCTGCCCATGATCGGGCAGGGGACGCTCACTCCCGTCAAGCAGGACGACGCGGCTTCCTGCTATGCCCCGATGCTCCAAAAAGAGATGGGCAACATCGATTGGACCATGCCTGCGGTGAAGATCGAGCGCCTGGTGCGCGGACTGAACAGCTGGCCGGGCGCCTACACGTTCATGAACGGAAAGATGCTCAAGATCTGGGGCGCTGAGGTGTGTGACGGGGAGGCCGGCGCGGAGCCCGGCACTGTTGTCGGAACTGACAAAAAGAAGATCTATGTCGCATGCGGTGAAGGCGTGCTTGCGCTCACCGAGGTCCAGTACGAGGGCAAAAAGCGCATGAACACGCAGGCTTTCCTGCTTGGCGCGAAGGTGGAGCCCGGGCAGAAGCTGACGAGGGAGAGGTGAACTTGGGAAGAACAGGCGAGAGAGAGGCCGTCCTGGAGATCCTCACAAGGATCCGGGAGAGCGGCGATTACAGCCATATCGCGGTGAAGGAAGTCCTGGACCGCTGCGAGCGCGAAGGGATGGACCGGCGGCAGAGGGCTTTTGTCAAAAGACTGACCGAAGGCGTGATCGAGCGCAGGATCGAGCTCGACGACGTGATCCGCAAGTATACGAAAAAAGGTGTCCGGATCAAACCGGTGGTGCGCGACATCCTGCGGATGGGGATCTTCCAGATCCTGTATATGGATGCTGTGCCCGACTCCGCGGCCTGCAATGAAGCGGTCAAGCTGACCAAGGCCAACGGGAAGAAGGAAGTGGCAGGGTTCGTCAACGGCATACTTCGGAATGTGGCGAGAGGTAAAGATAGTTTGGTGAGTGTGCAGGCTCCCTCGATGAGTATGCAGTCTCCTTCGGAAGATGGAGCAGGTGTCGGGGAAGTTGAGAACGGTATTGCATCTTCTGCCGGTATCACATTTCTTTCCCGCAAGTATTCCATGCCGGAATGGATCATCCGCATGTGGAACAGGCAGTTCTCTCCGGAGGAGACAGAGAAGCTTCTTGCCTCTTTCCTTGAAGTCCGCCCTGTGACAATAAGATTCGATGACCGCATCACGGAAGAACAGAGAGACGGTATCCTGTCACAGTTTACACAGTTGGGCGTCGGTGTCCGAAAAGGGCACTATTTTCCCTATTGTTATGAATTGACCGGAACGGACAGCATTTCGAAACTGCCGGGATACAGAGAAGGATCCTGGACAGTCCAGGACGAGAGCTCCATGATGGTGGCGGAAGCGGCAGGCCTTACGGGCGGCGAGACGGTCTATGATGTCTGCGCGGCGCCCGGCGGAAAAGCGACGCATTGCGCGGGAAAGCTGCTTGCGGTCGCGGGGACAGGCCGTAATGCGGAGACGGGACGTGACGCGGAGACAG
>CAMOXN010000102.1 GCA_946629175.1 uncultured Lachnospiraceae bacterium
CTCCGGGCCGCCCTGCCTGCACAAATGTGACAGCGGGACTGTCCCGCTGTCACATAACTTCAGTTTCCGAAAGGGAATCCGAACATATCGAACGGATTATAGAACTCCTGGCTCTGCTGCTGTCCTTCATTGGGATCCGGCTGGCCCTGGCCATTCTGTCCGCCGTCCTGACCGCCATTGCCCTGCTCCTGCTCCTGGCCGCTCTGCTGCGACTGAATGGATGCGCGGGTCCCCAGAGTCACCATCACGGTCGCCTCCGCGTAAGAGCCCTGTCCGTCCTGCCTCTGGATAGTCAGCGCCACTTCCGTTCCCGCCTTGTAATACTGAAGCAGGTTCTGCAGATCTTCCATGCTGGATACAGCCTGGTCGTTGAGCGCTGTAATGATGTCTCCCTCATGAAGGTCGGAAGACGCGGCTCCGCCGCCCTCGATGATCTGGGCCACATAGACGCCGACAGGCATGTTATAGGCCTTGGAAACGCTGGATGTTACCGTCGCTCCGCTGATCCCGATCGTGCCCTGCTCTTCCTCGCTTACCTTGGAAAGGGTCTCGTGGCTCATTAGTTTCTCAATGATGGGGATCGCTTTGCTGATCGGGATCGCGAATCCCATGCCTTCCACAGTGCTGCCGCCGATCTTACTGGAATTGATGCCGATCACACTTCCGTTGATATCGACAAGCGCGCCGCCCGAATTTCCGGGATTGATGGCTGCATCCGTCTGGATGAATGTGCCTGTGATCGTATCGTCATTGATCTCCCTGTTGTTGGCGCTCACAATGCCGGTCGTGACTGACTGTCCGTAGCCGAGCGCATTGCCGATCGCGATCACGTCCTCTCCGATCCTGAGCGCATCGGAATTTCCCAGTGTCGCCACCTTGATCTCGTTCAATGTCGTATCCTTGATGCTGTCAAGGGAGACCGCGATGACCGCGAGATCGTTATTGGCATCCGTGCCCTTAAGCTCCGCGTCACACGTCTCCTCGTCGATGAACAGCACCCTGAGGTTATCCGCGCCTTCTACCACGTGGTTGTTCGTCACGATCAGGAGCTCATCATCGGTCTTGCCGATGATGATGCCGGATCCTGTAGACTGTCCCTCCATGGTATATGTCTCTCCGAAGAAAGTCTGGACCTGCTGTGTATAGTCATTGTAAACAGAGACGATGGACGGCATGACTCTGTTGACCACTTTCGTGAGCTCGGTCTCCGGTTTCACCACATCTGAAATGATCAGCCCGGCCTCGTTCACGATGCCTTCCGCCTGCTCGAGCATAGTCCCGGTCTCTTCCGGAGCCGCAGCCGCAGTCTCCTCAGCCGGAAGCTCCTGCTGCTCCGCCGCGGGAGTCTCTGCCTGAGCCGGGGCCTCCGCCTTCGGTTCGGCAGCCGCCTCTGCCGGCGCTTCCGCTTGTGCCGCTTCCTCAGGGAGGGCCTTGGGCTCCTCTGTCTTTTCACCGGAAACGACCTGTCCGCTGTTCTCTGCAGCGCCTGCGATCGCTGTGTCCGCAGCGCCCGAATTGCCCAGATAACGGTGGACGCCCCAGAAACCGGCGCCGATGCAGACGCCGAAAACGATCGCGAGAACGACCGCGAGGAAGCCCTTGCCTCTGCCGCCTCCCGAGCTCGGTCCCTGACCGCCTCCTACGGACGAACCGTAATTTTCACCCTGGTAATACTCATGGCTGGTGCTGTACTGATAGCTCCCGTTTCCGGTCGCCGAGCCCGCGTCAGCATGCGCGTACTCGCTGCCCGCGGAACCGTTTCCCGCCTGATAGCTCTCGTACCGGCCTGAAGCCTGTTCGGAAGCCTGACCGGGATCCCTGTAGTAAGTCTGTGCCTCCTCATGAGCCGCCGTGTATGCCGGCTCCCCGGCAGTCTCGCTCACCACTTCCGCCGTTCCGTCAACAATGTTCTGTTCTCCGGATGTTCCCGTTCCTGTTCCGGAAAAATCGTCCTGTGGTCTGTCATTCGTCCAATTTCCGTCACTCATATCTCTACCTGCCTTTCATGGTTATCATAGTACCTTTTTTTAAGATATGCCAAGTATAAGCACTAAATGTGTAGAAAATGTGATTAACGGTGAAGAATGCGGGGCAAAACCGTTAAAAAACAGTGAAAAAAAGCCCGCAATACAAAGCCCGCGTTTTTGACAAGCCGGGCGCGCCGCGTCTTCCGGGCCGCTTATCCGTATAGAAAAGACCGGGCACGCACCCGGTCTTTCCAATGCCCATATCAGTAACTTTACATATCCTCTTCGAGCACCCGGATCTCCAGATAGTCAAAATCGATCTCCTCGATGAACGCGTCCTGCGTGAACCTGCATCCGGCGTGCCGCTTAAAATCGCTGATCGAAGAATCCAGCCAGATCGGGATCGCAAGGTCGAACCTGCGGCAGCCCTCCTCGAGGGCCTTCAGGACCTTATGCGTCCTCGTATCGCGTTCCCCGTTCTCAACCACCGTATCCCTGACAAGATGGCTGTCTTTCCATTCCATGACCCAGAGTCTGAACATATCGCGTCCCGCGGCCTTACAGCTCGATCCCGTTCAGTTTGCAGAGCGCTCTCGCGGATTCCACGGAGTCGATGCCGGTCTTGTTCTTGATCGGCGCGAATTCTCTCTCCCTTGCGACCTCGTAAGGAAGGCAGGTCTCCAGCTCTCTGACAAGGTCCACGGCCAGCGTCTCGAACTTGTATCCGTTGGGTTCCGCGGGCTTGACATCTTTCCCGTCCTTGTCCATATAAGGGATCTTCTTCTCGACGACATGCATCGGGAGCTCGTCATTGACGATGCGCTCGAGGTCTTTCTCCCTGAACAGATAGTTGAGGATGACACCGAAGTTGTAGGCGGGCTCACCCTTCTCATTCTTCGCTTCCATGAGCTCGGGAGTCATGTCGTAGTACTCGACGATGGACGGCTTGCCGTCCTCAAGGCACAGGCAGCCGACCTTCTCATCCGGCGCAGCCTTCTTGACGACCTTGGCGCCGGTCGCGCATCCGCTCAGAAGCGTCGCGCCGACAAAGCACGGGTCCGCGATCCTCTGAAGGACGTTGTCCACCGCGAAGATCTCGAGCCACTCGCAGCCGAGTTCCTTGGCCCTGTCAAGGGTGCCGGTGCTCATCATCGACTTGAACCAGCCGCCATTGCCGTTAGGAGATGTCGCGATCCTGTCCCTGGCCTCCATATAGACTTTGCTGTCATAATCCACGGCAGGCGCCATGTCCTGTTTGAAGAACCGGACCATTTCCTTATCGTAGCCAAAATAGTTCTTCTCCTCCATGAAACGGACAGTCTTGTCGTGGTTCTTGTCGCTGGTCATGATGAAGAGCGGAATGAATCTGCCCGACTCTTTCACGACGTCCATCATGTTCTCGATGAGGCGCTGCATGATATAGACCGGCTTCGTGATGCCGATATCGTACATGCACTTCGGATCGTCCGACCCGAGCCTGGTCCCCATGCCGCCGGCAAGGAGGACTGCGCCGATCTTTCCTGCGCGGAGAGCCTCGAGGCCTGCCTTCTCAAAGCGCTCCCTGTTCTTCTCGATCTCGGGGATCTCCATGGCGCCGAGCGGGCTGATCTTTCCTCTTTCCTGGTTCCCGTGGGGGTTCGCCGCGTAGCGGATCACGGAGAGATCGGTCTCGTCGATCTGTGTAAGAAGGGCTTCCTTCTGTTCCGGCGCCAGCTCGTCATAGTAGTCAAGCACGTGGGTCTGTCCGTATTTTTCCAGTTTCAGTTTAGCTTCTTCAAAGTTCATTGCCATCTCCCTTATATGAATCATAAATTCAAATTGTTGCGTGTTTGAATGTATCATAGCTCATTTTCGGCGGCATGTCCATGTATAGAGCGCGACATCCTGTGACAATCCCTTTGCAATCCTCAGTCCCGTGTATTATAATCTTAGAAGCGGCGCCCGCCGCTCTTTTCTCTAAATCTGAATCTGTAATCTGAATGTCTCTATGTCAGTGTCTCCATGTCATCGTACATTCTACTCACACTTCGAAAGGATCTCATCACTATGCGAGTGACATGCAAGTCCAGAATCCACAAATTACGCACACAGAAGAACCTCACACAGAGCAAACTGGCAGTTTACCTCGGGATCTCTCCAAGGACCTATTCCGACTATGAGACGGGCCGGTGCAAAATACCGCTCGATATACTGATCTGCCTTGCCCGCTATTACGATGTTGACCTGAACTATATCTCGGGCATCAGCAACATACGCAAGGAATACCCGCACGCGTGACCCGTCAGCTGTCCCGCGCTCAGGGAATCGGCGCCGCGCAATGCCGGCGGCTTATTCGCCCTTTTCAAGCGCAAGAGCTGCCTTGAGCATCAGCGCGCATTCGATCCTTTTTTTGAAGAGCTCGCAGCCGTACTGATAGACGCCGCTGATCTGTCCTGTCGCGTGGTACGCGTTCGCCGCGCAGCCGCCGGAGCAGTAGAGTTTGGCCCAGCAGTCCCTGCACTCGGGGTGCGAATAGACGTTGCAGTACTTGAATTCGTCCTGCTTCGCGCGGTTGGTGACGCCGCTCCATATGTCTCCCAGCCGGTAATCGGGATCTCCGACGAACTGGTGGCAGGGATAGAGGTCTCCCCAGGCGGTGACCGCCATGTATTCCGTTCCCGAACCGCAGCCGGAAATGCGCTTGTAAATGCACGGGCCGTGCTCCAGGTCGATCATATAGTGGTAGAAAGTGATGGGCTTTCCTTCCCTCTCCCTGCGCAGCATGTCCTTCGCCAGGATCTCATACTGTTCGAACAGGACAGGGAGATCCTCCTCAGTGAGCGCACTCGGACTGTCCGGAGACGTTACGACCGGCTCCATGGAGAGCTCTGTGAAGCCCAGGTCGTCCGCCATATGGAAGATGTCCTTCGTAAAATCCGTATTGAAGTGCGTGAAGGTGCCGCGCATGTAGTAGCCCTTCCCGCCTCTTGCGGCCGCGAACTTCTGAAAGAGCGGTACGATGCGGTCATAGCTGCCTTTTCCGCTGTGGTCGACGCGGAACCTGTCGTTCACTTCCCTTCTGCCGTCCAGACTGAGGACCACATTGTGGCACTCTCTATTCGCCCATTCTATAACTTCGTCAGTGATGCCGACTCCGTTCGTCGTAAGCGTAAAGCGGAAGTTCTTGTTCTTCTCTTTTTCAATGCTCCTGGCATACGCGACGAGCTGTTTGCACACCTCGAAGTTCATGAGCGGTTCCCCGCCGAAGAAGTCCACTTCCAGGTTCTTCCTGAAGCCTGAGTTCTCCACCAGGAAATCAAGGGCTCTTTTCCCCGTCTCGAAGCTCATAAGACCCGCTGAACCCCTGAACTTCCCCTGGGAGGCAAAACAGTACTCGCAGCTGAGGTTGCACGTGTGCGCGACGAGAAGGCAGAGCGCCTTGATCACGGTATTCCTCTGCTTCATATCATAATTCCGATCCCGGTACACATCCTCCGTGAACAGCCTGCCCTCCCTTTTGAGCTCATCGATGTCGGAGAAGATATCCGCGATGTCCTCCCGGGTGACGCCCCGGCCCCGGTACTCTTCAAAGAGGAGCTCTCCCGCTTCCTCCCGCGTCTTTCCCTCATCGATCATGCGGATCGCGTCGTAAGCCGCGTCGTCCGGAATGTGGATGCTTCCGCTGTACACGTCAAGCACGATGTTATATCCGTTCAGTTTGTATTGATGGATCATGGTATCTGTCCTCTCACGCCTTATAATTCGTAAACAAAGCAACGGGGCTGTCGCACTAAGAAATGATCCTTAGTGCGACAGCCCTTACTCCGCGTATGAATCCCGAAGTTCTCTTTAAGAACGATCAGTTCTCTTCCTTGTTCTCGCAAGCCTGGTTCGCGATTCCGCAGCTGGTCTTGCACGCGCTCTGGCAGGAAGTCTGGCACTCGCCGCAGCCGCCGTTCTGAGCACTCTTTGCCATATCACGGGTATTCAGTGTCTGAATGTGCTTCATACTCATTTCCTTCTTTCTGTGATTTGCTGTCGTGGTCATATCCAACACTATGTCTATAATACTAACGCCCCGCTTTGTTTGTCAAGCGTGCGCGCCGGGCAGTTCCCGGCTCATTGCGGGCATAGGTTAAGACCGGATATATGCCCGGCGTCGGCTCACGTTCCTAATGCTCTCCGCCGGGCACATATCCGTTCTTCTCTTTGCCCGGATGAGCGGGAGCCGCCCGGCTCACTCCTCCAGACATACGATCGTGCGCCGGCCCCCGGCATGTGTGTGCCGGACGACGGCTCCATCCGTCTCCGCCTGCCGGATGATCCTCAGATGTTCGCTTTCGATGTATTCGCCGGGCGCCAGGATCGGTATCCCCGGAGGATAGACATAGATATACTCCCCGCAGATCCTGCCTCCCGCTTCGTTCATCGGGACTTCCTCCGAGCAGCC
>CAMOXN010000103.1 GCA_946629175.1 uncultured Lachnospiraceae bacterium
ACACCGTCATGGGGAACGCGGTAATACGCGCCGTAGTCCGAACCCATGACACCGCCCACGCCGTTGATGTTATCGACGTCTTCGCGTGTGAGGATCTCGCCGGTATAATCGACGGGACCGCCGAAGTGAAGGATGATCGGATCCCATTCGAGCGCCTCAAAGACGAAGTAGGAGCGGATACTGCGGATATTGCCGATCCTGTCAAGATCCTGCCAGTCCTGCATGATTCCCATCTGACGGCTCATGTTGCCTTCTTCCATGATCTCGTAGAAGACGTCGACTCTGTCAAGGCCGTACTGGGGCTGCGCCTGCTGGTTGATCGGATACATTACTGCCAGAGGACGCTGCTTCAAGAGCTCTTCATCCATTACCTTGCCGGTCAGCGGGCTTCTGGGAAGC
Organism: uncultured Lachnospiraceae bacterium; assembly: GCA_946629175.1. Classification (GTDB taxonomy): domain Bacteria; phylum Bacillota; class Clostridia; order Lachnospirales; family Lachnospiraceae; genus CAG-791. The sequence continues at coordinate 400 of CAMOXN010000103.1, forward strand.
ACGGGTTCGGGCTCCGGCTCGGGTTCGGGCTCCGGCTCGGGAATGGGTTCCGGTTCCGGCTTGGGAGTGACTTCCATAGCCGTCTCGACGACTTGCGTCTCCGCTGTCTCCGGAGCCGCTGTTTCTGTTACCGTTTCTTTCGTTTCTTCCTGCTGTGCCTGGGCGCCGGACGCAGAACCGCCGCAGCCGATCGCGACTGTGGATATTGCGAGAATGATCGCTGCCAGAACACAAATACTTCTTTTGCGCATATACCCTCCTGATATGATTTGCCATTCTGTTGTCAACATAGAAATATAGTGCTATTTTAGCTCATATTACAAAATTATGCAATAGTTGCGTAATAATTGTGTAATAAAATTGGCCGAGTGGCAGGATATCCGAAAACAGGATCCCGGAACGAACGGGATAAAGGGTAGTACTCATTTGGAGAGTATTTGGAAGAGATTCCGGATGCCGGCGGGATCTGCCGCGTAAAGTCTACAGAGATGGATATAAAAAGTCTATAAGAATGGATGAAAAAGGTCCAAATTCCCACCGCAGCGGTGGCAACGCGGGTCAGAATTATCTGCTATAGTATTAGGGAACCGAGAAAAATCCCTATGATCAATATAATGAACAGGAGGACCGTGAACGTGACGGCCGGTATGATCTTGCGCTCATACCGGACAAGGCTCCTTTGGATGGCTGCTTTAAGGGCGCCTGCCGACGCGTAGCGCTTGGACGGATCCATCTGCGTGCACTTTCTGATGACCGCGTCGAATGTATGATCTTCGTAAGGGAGCGCGTCCACAGTTTCCTTGAGGGTCATTCCGACCGCGAAGAGATCCGTCTGCGGAGAAGATTCCCGGAAGCCGTATTGTTCCGGAGCCGCGTATCCGTGCGTTCCAAGGAGCCTTGTGTCAGCACTGCGTCCGGGACGGCCGGAGTAATATCTGGCTGCGTTCAGGTCAAGAAGGACTACGGTGTCAACGGCGGTGATCATTATGTTGGACGGCTTGATATCCCTGTGGATCACGGGAGGGTCAAGAGAATGCAGCCGCTCTAAGATCTCGCACAGCCGGATCATATATCTGCCGATCTTCGGGATCGTGAGCGGTTCATTGGGGATGACGGAAGAGGGACATGTGCTTTCCGGGGAACCGGACGGGGCGGCCCCGGACCTTCTTGTGAGCTCTATCAGGTCGCTCAGGGTGTTTCCGGAAATGAATTCTTCGATGACGATGAGCCGGCCGTCCTCTTCGCAGGAGGCGGCGATCACGGGGATCCCCGCGACGGGATGACGCCGGATCTTCCTATAGATATCGGCAGAGTAGATGCTGAGGATCTTTTTGACGAAAATCCTGCCGCTTTCCTGATGACGGACCAGATAGACCTGATGGGACTCGTTGATCGGGGCGATCATGTCATAACAGGAGACAGAAAAGGGATCAGAAAGATTCATGTTCATTATTCCTTTCGCTCAAGTGTAATAAAAACGGTCAGAAGGGATTAATTGATCAGAAAATCGTATCCATTCCACATTGTAACATGACCGGAGGTAAATTTATGCAGGAAAAAAAGACAATTGAACTGGAAAAGATTCTCGGCAGGACGCATCCCGACGAATTCGACGTCTATATCCGGGAGAACAGCGACAGCATGCTGTCCGACGTCACTTCCTTCTGCGCCTATTTTAAGGAGATCCTCAAGAAGAACGGGATCTCGCAGCAGATGGTCTTTCTCAGGGCGGATGTTCCGGAGCGATACGGCTATAAGATCCTTACGGGCGAGAAATCCACCCGCCAGCGCGATGTGATCATACGCCTGTGCTACGCGGCGGAGCTGACTCTGCAGGAAACGCAGCGGGCCCTCAAGAAATACGGAATGGCAGAGCTCTATGCCAAAATACCGAGGGACGCGATGATCATGATCGCCTTCAATGAAAGGCCCGGCGGCATCATCGAACTGAATACGCTCCTTAAGATGAACGGCCTGGAGACTTTGCGCACGAGCGGCTCCCAGGGGTAGCCGCGGCCTGAGGGCGGCCCGGAAGCACCACCCGGGACCTTTGCGAGCAGCCCGGAAGCACCGCCTGTGGTACCTGCGGGCGGCCGGCGGATACCTCTGCCGGCGCAATGAACATGCGTTTGCCGCCGCGGCGGGGGGAACGGAAACAGGATCTTCCTGTTATAATAAGAGCCACAACACAGTTAAGTCTGTGCTGTGGCTCTTTTCCGCTGTGTTCCGGCAATGGCCGGATATCAGGAGACTTGTCCCGGCGGGGCGGGCGTCATGCTGTGAACACCACACAGGATGCGCTACAATTCTACGAATCATTTCTAAGCCGTAAAGGCGGAAAGTGCAATAAAGGAAGTCATTTCTAACACTATTGCGACCGTTTGGGACAATGGTACCCGGAAAAATACCGGACACAGCGGAAAGATGATGAAAAAAAGCGTGGATATTCTCCGATACGTCGTATATTTGTTTATAATGCGAAATCAACACGGCATTATGAGCTACTGTTAATCAAATAATGACTGATCCGGTGAAATGGCGGTCTGTATAACGAGATCTGCCGCGGATCATTTACAGGAGGAGATTGTAATGAAAAAGAATATGATGGATCTTATGAAGATCGGTGTTGTTATTCCCGCGCTGGTCCTTTCCATGGCAGCTTGCGGAAATTCAGCGGCTTCCGACGCAGGAAAGAGCGCAGAAGCTCCCGCTGCGGAGGCACAGGCTGAACAGGAGACCGAGGCTGCGGAGCCTGCAGAGGCTGCTGAAGCTGAGGTGAAGGAAGCTGAAGAGCCCGGCGTTGAGACCACATATGAGAACGGTGGACTTAAGATGACGGTCCCGGCTGAAGTCGCGAACAAGGTCATCGTCGAGACGCCTGTAGACAGTGATGACGGCATCCTGTTCGAGGTTTCCGAGAAAGCTTCCGTGGAAGCGGCTAAGGCCAAGGGCTCGGACTACGACGGGATCGGCTGGCTGTACGCGATCGGTGTGAGAGACGAGGAGTCTTTCCACAAGATGCTCTGCAGCGATATGTCAGGCGAGGAGCCGATCGGTTATGACGCTGACGGCAACTATTATGTATTCTTCCATCCCACGGATGTCCGCTATGAGCGCGAGACTCCTGAGCAGATGCAGGCCGATCAGGACCAGTGGACACAGGTCGTAGAGTGGGGCAACACCATGAAGGATAAGTTCCTGGAAGAGAACGCGGGCATCACCAAGTTCAACTGGAGCGGAACTGTCCTTGAGGCATATCTTGCCCGCACAGCGTACGACAAGGAGGCCGTTTATACGCTGAGCACACTGGAGTTCGCAAAGGACGGCGTGCTCGAGCCCAATGAAAATGTCGACGCGGAGAAGTATTTCAAGATGATGACCGAGGACGCGACTTATGAAGTCATCGACGACCAGGATATTGACGGAGAGTACGTCGTACTGAACTTCCCTGAGGACGAAGTCAGATTCGATTTCTTCTACGGGGAAGACAGCAAGAACCTGATCCGTCAGGTCTGGGGCGATTACGAGCAGATCTACAAGGTGACATTTGCCGACGAGACCAAGTCAGCGAATGACATCATGGACGCCTGGGCAAGAGAACTGGCTGAGTACAGATAACAGACAGATGACCGTAAGGTCCTGAATATGAGATAAGCAGCGGGGCTGCCGTACAAGCATTGGATCGTGATCCGATCGCTCTGTACGGCAGCCCCGTTTTGCGCTTACAGGTGTATGATATTCCGCCAGCCTTTGATACTGACCGGTTCGAACCGCCTCCTGAGCTCCCTGACCATACGGCCGCGGGAAGCGTCCTTTATGATCACATCCCCGTCTTCATCGTCGGCGGTGAAAGTGAGGATCCTATCGACGCCGACGCGCTTCCTCAGCACTTCCACCATAGCAGGACGGTTGGCTTCAGCCGCGTAGATCCGCATGATCTTTTCACCTTCCTCACAGTCATAGGTCTCAAAATTCGTGCGGCAGCGGCCTGCCCAGGGCTGCTGTATTAATACTTCGCGGAGCCTGTCTATATTTTCTCCCCGGTCGACGACCTGCAGATAGAGGACATCTTTCGTGATGCGGGCATTGGTGCGGATGTAGTTGCGGTAAGGGGAAGAGCGCTTTCTGTGATAGAGCCTGGCCATGGCGAGATAAGCGGACTTTGAAAGGTCAAAATCCTGTTCATCCGCAGGCAGTGTCTCTTTGTGATGCACGTCCATTACCTCTTCCAGGAGCAGGTCTCTGTAGTCCCTGAAATAGATCACCAGCAGGTCGTCCTGCTCGGTGTTGACGAAAAAGGGCATGCCCTGTTCGTGCAGGAAATCGGAGACCAGTGCGACCAGATCCGGCTCCATCTTGATGGTCTTGACATATTTCATGGTCCTGACATCGTAGAGAACGGCGCCGTCCATCGCGACGATCGGGAGCCTCAGATTTACATCCGCGAGGATCTCGCGAACGGTCGCCGGCGTCTGCCTCGTGGATACTGTAAAGAGCATGCCGTCGTCCAGGAAGCGGTTGAGCTCGACCGCGGTATAGGGCGCCAGCCGGCGTTCTTCCCGGTACAGGGTATGGTCAATACCGGATACGAACAGGGTCGACGTGTCCCGCGTCCGCGGGAAATGGAGGGAATTGACCACGATCGCTATACCGACGCCGATGATCGTATCCATGGTCCGGTTGAAGACGTGGATATAGGGATTCGCGTCTTCCGCATGGAACATAGCGATGCCCAGGAACACCACGGTGGAGAACAGTGCGTACTGCTGGATGCCAAATAGCACGGTCGAGTAGATCACCACTCCGGCGAAAAGACCGAGCAGCGCATAGAAGACTATGGTCGACCGGACAGTATTGACCGAGGGCAGAAGCTCCGCGAAGAGAACGACGGAGCCCCAGACCGCGCCGATCATCGTTCCTGTGATCCTTTTTCTTCCTTCCTCCAGCATGTTCGAGGAGTAAGGCTGAATGCACTGCAGCGCTGCCATGATCGAATAGAAGGGCTCGCCATACTGGCCGCGAGCGTAATAGACGACCATGCAGAGCCAGACTGAGAGGATGGAACGCATGATGCGCTGCCCGGGAAGGGGGATCTGCGCCAGGGCCTCTTGAAAGCGCCGGGGAGACGCATTAAGGGTCAGGGAGTCTTTTTTCATAGCAAATTCCTTGTGAATCATTAAAATGTAATTATAATTTATTATATCATATTCGCAGACAGCGCCGCATGGGATGAAAGGGCGGCATATGAAGGGAAACGAGGAAGAATGAGGATCAATACAGTCATTTTTGATATCGGCGGCGTGCTGGTCGACTTTGGAAGGGAACACTTTTTTGAACAGTTCGGACACTCGCAGGAAATGTGCATGCGGCTCTATGATAGCACGGTCAGAAGCCCCTATTGGAAGGAATTCGATCTGGGAGTACTCGCGGACGAAGAGGTGATCGATCTCTTTGCGGCATACGCGCCGGAATTTGAGAGCGAGATCAGGGAAGCGATGAAGTGCGTGCACGGCGTCGTGCGCAGGATGGACGCGGCGATCCCGTGGATCCGGGAAGTTCAGGCGAGCGGGCGCAAGGCGCTGTATCTGTCCAACTACTCCATGAAGGTAGCCCGCGACAACGCGGACGCGATGGATTTCCTTCCGTATCTGGACGGAGGGATCCTGTCCTGCGACTACCATGTGATCAAGCCGGATCCCGCGTTCTACAGGATCCTGATCGACAAGTACGACCTGGATCCTGCGCGCTGTGTGTTCCTCGACGATCTGGAAGACAATATCGCGGCGGCGAAGGCGCTCGGGATCAACACGATCCTGGTGCGCGACCACGAACAGGCAGCTGCTGACCTTGGGAGGATGCTCGAGGACTGAGCGGCGCGGAAGTGCCGGCGCGGACGGGGACTGTGGTCAGGACCGGAAGCGGTC
>CAMOXN010000104.1 GCA_946629175.1 uncultured Lachnospiraceae bacterium
CTAACGAGCAGGCAGCTTTCAACGTAGCAGTAACATTCGAGCCCAAGCAGGATGTTATCGACAAGTTCAAAGAGACCACTGTTAAGGGCTCACAGTTCAAGCAGCCTCTGCTTGAGTTCTCCGGCGCATGCGCAGGCTGCGGCGAGACTCCTTATGCGAAGCTCGTTACACAGCTGTTCGGCGACAGGATGTACATCGCGAACGCGACCGGCTGCTCCTCCATCTGGGGCAACTCCTCGCCTTCCACTCCTTACACAGTGAACCACAAGGGCCACGGCCCTGCATGGTCCAACTCCCTGTTCGAAGATGCGGCTGAGTTCGGCTATGGTATGCTCCTTGCTAACCAGTCCCTGAGGAACAACCTCAAGTCCAAGGTCGAGGCGATCGCTGAGACTGCAGGCGCTGACGTCAAGGCAGCTGCTCAGAAGTGGATCGACACCTTCGCGATCGGCGCCGAGAACGGCGCGGCAACGGATGCTCTGGTAGCAGCTCTCGAGGCTGACGGCTCCGCAGCAGCGAAAGAGATCCTTGAGCAGAAGCAGTTCCTGGCCAAGAAGTCCCAGTGGGTCTTCGGTGGTGACGGATGGGCATACGATATCGGCTACGGCGGTGTCGACCACATCCTCGCTTCCGGCAAGGACATCAACGTATTCTGCTTCAACACCGAAGTTTACTCCAATACCGGCGGACAGGCTTCCAAGGCTACTCCTGTAGGCGCGGTCGCTCAGTTCGCGGCAGGCGGCAAAGAGACCAAGCAGAAGGATATGGCTGCAATGGCTATGAGCTACGGCTATGTCTATGTTGCACAGATCTCCATGGGCGCTGACAGAAATCAGTGCATCAAGGCGATCTCCGAGGCAGAGGCATATCCCGGACCTTCCCTGATCATCGCTTATGCTCCTTGCATCAACCACGGTATCCGCAAGGGTATGGCTAAGGTTCAGGATGAAGAGAAACTCGCTGTGACGACAGGCTACTGGAATCTGTTCAGATTCAATCCTGCCGGCGGCAAGAAGAAATTCTTCCTGGATTCCAAGCCCGCTACAGATCCTTATATGGACTTCCTCGGCGGAGAGGTTCGTTACACGTCCCTCAAGCTCTCCAACCCTGCAAAGGCGGAGGCTATGTACGCAGAGAACGAAGCCAATGCGAAGGCCAAGTACGAGTACCTCACCAAGCTGGGCGCTCTGTACAACGAAGAGTAAAAAGCTCGCATAGCAGATCTGTAATCCGATTGGACGTACTTTCGCGAATGACTTGACGATTGTACTAAAAAAGGATACTATATGATTGTTTCACGGCACAGATACAGATGTATCTGTGCCGTGTATTCGGATAAGGCGATTTAGTCGAAGCTAACTTCAAAAAATGAAAGGAGACAACAATTATGGCACGTGTTATTTCTGACGCTTGCATCAGCTGCGGAGCTTGCTCCTCCACATGTCCTGTAGACGCTATCTCTCAGGGCGATACCCAGTACGTTATCGATGCTGATACCTGCATCGACTGCGGCGCTTGCGAAGCCGGATGTCCTGTTGGCGCTATCGCTGAGGGCTGATACATAAGGCTCAATAAAGGTCTCGAAGACCTGACTGAATAAGGTTAAAAAGGGTGCCGCCCTAAGAATCATTTCTTAGAGCGGCACCCTTTTTACTTTCTTTACTTGGTGATCACGACCTTCTTCTTCGCTCCGAATGTCGTATAATAATCAATCCCGTTCACTTTCTTGCGGACCCTGATCTGGAACCAGTAGGTCCTTCCCTTCTTGAAACCGCCCAGCAGACAGGAAGTCGTATTCGAGCCGAAAATGACTTTGGACTTCGCGCCGTTCATAGCCTCATTGTCAGCGTAGAGCAGCACATAACTGTCTCCATAGGGGCTCTTCTGATAGGATGCCAGCACCTTGCCGGGCTCCGTATTCTTCACATACTTCCAGGCGACCGTCTTGAGGCGGTACATGACCTTGGAGTATGACAGCGGGCTCTCTCCGCCGGATACGATCTTGCCGTCCTTGTCTTTTCCTGTCGTGGAGGCGACGATCTTATAGGTATATTTCTCTCCGGGGATCATGCCCTCAGTATTATCATATCCGATCAGCGCTTTTGTCACGATGACCGGCTCTGCCTTGCCCGATCTGTAGACTTTGTACCAGATCGCGCCGGGCACCGGCTCCCAGGTGACCTTGACAGTACCGGCCAGGTTGAACATATCTCCCCTTCTGGTCTTGCCAAGTGTAATGACCTTGAGGTCGAACTCCTGCTCTGCGGCAGCGTAATCGTTCGTTTCCGCTGCCCTCACGATCAGCCTGGTATTGCCTGCCTTCAGACCCTTGACCTTGATCTTGTCTCCGGAAACGGTCGCTGTCGCCACGGACGGATCCGCCACTTCGCAGGTCAGCGCTCCCTTTCCTCCTTCAACGGTGTACACCAGCGTCTGATTATTCACGACCGCAGGTGTGGACATGTCGCACGTAAGGACCTGTTCCTCCTTAGACGCCTCAACGGCCACTTTCAGTCCTGCACTCGCTCTGTTTCCATAGCCGCCTTCGGCAAACACGATCAGGATCGCTTCGCCTTCCGTCGCGTTGCTGCCGACATTGAGCTTCCCGTATTCTCCTTCTCCCTGATCCGCAAGGAACAGTTCATCTTCTTTGCCGATGATCTCCTCCAGGCCGAAGTGGTCGATCGGGAACTTTTCGCCTTCAGGCTTTCTCATCGAATAGACAGTAAGGACCGGCTTCACCGCATCCAGGATCTGCTGCGCCGTGAAGATCTGTCCCGGTTTTACGCGAAGCACAGCGTCCTCGGGCACGGTCAGTTCCCCTCTTGACGTGGTGCAGTTGATCGTGACAAATGTCCACATCTCATTGCACTTATTGCCGTTCTTGTCCCAGACCGTGATCGTGATATCGATCGTCGAAGAGCCGTCCCGAAGCGCTGTGATCTCGCAGGAAGCTGCATCGGCATCGATCATCCGGTCATCGTAATACGTATAGTCCACCGTGTAGTAGTACTGTCCGCCCTTCTTAGCAGGGACCTCGGTAACTTTGCCTCCCTCCGTGTAAGTCACGTACGGGACCAGCTTCTGCTTCTCCCCGATCAGCATGCCAAGGAAGCCGAAGTCATCCACCTTCTCTCCGTCTTTATCGCGAAGCTCATGTTCGAACACGCCCTTCGAGACAGTGACGCTCGCTTCACAGGAAGTATATCCGTCCGGTCCTCCCGTAAAGGAGATCTTGAGCGGGACCTGTTTGTCCGAGACCTCAAGTGCCGTGATCTTAAAGTCAGCGCCGTCTTTTTCCACTTTTACGTACTGCGCGTCCTTCTCGTCCTTGAGCTCGATGCCCGTGATCACGATGTCAAAATAGTCACCGGTGTTGCCGCCGATGCCATCGTCGTGGTCTACATCCTCCAGATAGAGCTCGGCCCTGCCGTCCTTAAAGGTCTGCACCTGGCCGACTCCCATCTCACTCTTAAAGCCGCTGATCTCCAGATAAGGCCTGCAGAGCGTGACCCTGAGGATGTAGTCAGCGAGTACGACGCCGTTCAGCTCAGAATGGATCCGCATGGCGAATCTTCCCCAGATGTCTCCCCACTCGTTATCCTGATAGCGGAGAACATCATACAGCTCTTCCAATTTGTCGCCGCTGACCTCAAGGCCTTGCTTCGCACCGAATATCTCGCTCAGGTCATACTCGCCCTGGGCCTCTCCGCGGTGTCCGTTCTTGTCGATCGCGTACTTGATGATCGGCCGGATCTGTCCGCGTTCAAAGTATCCCATTTCTACAGTCGTCTTTACGGGGTAGCCCTCCTTGGCCAGTGAGTCAAGTTTCATGCGGTCAGGCTTGATTTCGACCTTCTCTGCCGTGTAGTACCAGGTATAGCCGCCGTCTCCGCGCTCGCCGTTCCGGGTAAATCCGTCGCTGTAGTGTACCTTGTCGCATCGCAGCTGTGTGCCGAGCCCATTCTCCCAGCCTTCATCATCGGTCCATCTCGCGTCTATGTTGAAATCGAAGTCCCAAACCACGTTCCGCTTGACCGTAATCGGTCCGTCGTCTTCTGTTATCTCGGCGCCGGAATGGAGTTTATTTCCCTTCTTGTCCCTGACCTCGATGTGGTCGGGGTCATACTCTTCCCCGTTGCCCTCATACCAGTTCAGCCTGTACTTCACATCCGTGTATTTCTGCACAGGTATGACATCGCCGTCCAGCGCGTTCCGCATCACCTGAGGGGTCAGCTTCACCTCTGCACCGGGAGGCAGCTCCTTATTCCAGTTGAACTCTTTTCCCTTCTCATCAAGAAGCCGCATTTCGAAGATCACTCTGTCGATGAAGATCTGCCTGGACGCGCTCGCGCATTCTTCGCCGCTCTCCGGGTCGATCAGCATCGCCCGCACTTCCAGTTCTATCTCATACGACTCTTTATCGAGCGACTTCACGACGATCGATCCGTCTCTGTTAAGCACATAGTCCCACAGCTCGCCGCGGGCCGATGCCTTCTCAAAGTCCCCGTCATACCGCTCTTCGATGATCCTGTCAGCCACATGCCAGCAGTTCACTTCATAGTTCACCCTGAAGCCTGAAGTATCGATCTCATGACGGTCTCCGGTCTCCCAGTCGTATTCCTCCCCATTGATATCAGGGATCAGTTTGATCTCCTTGCCCGACTGCAGGCGGTCTCCGCCTGTCTCGGTGAACAGGCCCATGTAGAATCGGCGCCCGCCGACGATCAGCTTGAAGGAAGTCTCATATTCCCTGGTAACGCTGTCTTCGATCCCGCCGTTCACACGGAGCTTGACGTGTACCTGCTCCTCTCCGCCGCGTACAGCCCTGAATCTCCAGCCGTCCCCTTCCTTCGTGACCTCGACCGCGTCCCGGGTGTCGAAAGGATCTTCATCCGATTCGTACGTCATGGACGTGATCGTATAATCCGTTTCCGCTCCGTCCGGGAACTGGGTGTTTTTGATAAAGCAGCGGCCGTTCCTGCCAAAATAGCGCTCATCGTCGATGAACAGGACGTCATCATGCAGGTCCCAGAAGTCCTCCCGGGCCTCCTCCACATTGAAGCCGCGCCATTCATCTTTCACCTCGACACCGCCGATCTGCAGGGAGATCCTGGTCTCGATATGGTCGATCCCCGCCGCGCTGAGCGCTTCGCCGTCGAAGGTAATGAGATTGCTGTCGTGATCGAATGTCCATCCGTTTCCTTCCGCAACGGGCTCTTCAAAGCCTTTGCCTTCTCTCCACTCTCCGTTCCCGACCTCGGGAACAAGTTTAAAGTCCACGCCCTGCAGGTTATCAAGATTGAAACCGTAGGTCCTGCTGCCGTCGCTGTAGACAGTGTCATTTCCATAGATCTCATACCAGAAGTCGTAGTTCCTGTCCCAGAGCTGGTAATTGCCCCACGCGTCCCTCTCTTCGCCGTTTTCCTCTTTCCAGGTCGCACGGACGCTGAAATCCGAGTTCCAGTCCCCTTTTCTCAGGAACGTAAAGGTCCTGCCGGCAGCGGTATTCCCGTCCCCGACTTCGACTTCTTTTCCGCCCTTCTTCTCCTTGATACTGAGGATGTTCTGATCGTAGTGCCACTCATAGGTGACGCCGTATTTGTCGTCGAGGACCTCATAGTCCTCCTCCCCGTATGTATACCGGCGGACTTCGAATTTCTCATCTTTAATGCTCGCGCCGACGTCCATACCGCGGTCGAGCTCCAGCGGCCACACTTCCGTATAGTCGCTGCGCACCCAGAAACCGGTGGAATCGTACCCTTCCGTCTCATTGCCGTCCGCATCCAGGATCCGGACGCCGACCCGGACGTACTCATCGATCCAGTCCCGGTCGTCAGGGAGCTCCCTGAATTTCAGGGTCGCCCTGGACGGATCGTCATCGTGAGGCACGATCTCGGCGAACTCTTCGCCCTGTTCAAAGCCCCATTGGTATCCAAGGCCTCTGAAGTCGCTTTGGTGATCTCCGTTCTCGTCCATATATTCGTGGTTCGCGTCGGCGTAGAGCTCGATCTCGCCTCCGGGGAAAGCGTTCCTGACCCTGCCTTCGCTGTCCATGTAGACATTATAGACGTCATTTCCCACAGAAAGCGTAAATTCATAGCTCTGTGTCTGCCCCTGCAGGTCTTTGTATGTGACCTTCAGGGTCGCTTTGCCGCGGTTCTCCACACGGTAATACCACCAGTAGTCATCTTCTCCGTTCTCATCGCGGTGGAAGTCGACGATCACATCGCCGTCCTCACCTTCCCAGGGAT
>CAMOXN010000105.1 GCA_946629175.1 uncultured Lachnospiraceae bacterium
TGTTTTTGTTTGAGGAGGACCGGCATTGAGAGTACATGTAGAAAAGAATGAGCTGGTCGTAGAACTCAGCGAAAGAATTGACGCTTCGAATGCAGGAGCGGTGGAAGACGAGATCCGGGAGGCGATCCGTCTTCATCCCGGACAGCCCTTATGTCTTGACGCGCGGAAACTGACTTATATTTCCAGCGCAGGACTCCGGATCATGATAAAACTGCGCAAGGAGCTGGGCCCGGGGCTCACGGTATGCAATGTCTCGTCAGAGGTCTACGACATATTTGACACGACCGGGATGAATCTGATCATCACGATCCGGAAAAGGATGCGCGAGATCAGCATAGACGGCTGTGAGGTGATCGGGAAAGGCGCCTCGGGGACAGTCTACCGGCTGGATGAGGAGACCGTCGTCAAAATATACAACGGCGGAGAGGAGATCCTCCCGGTCATTGAGAACGATCAGAGGAACGCGAAACAGGCATTTGTCTGCGGGATCCCGACAGCGATCCCGTTCGGGATCGTGCGGGCGGGAGACAGGTACGGGGCAGTGTATGAGATGATCGATGCCCGCAACCTGAATGAGATCGTCAGCGAAGACCCCGCAGCCCTTTCATGGGTCATCCCGAAATACGCGGAGTTCATCCGGTCACTGCACGAGAACGAGGCGCACGAAAGCCAGCTTCCGAGTGTCCTTGACCGCTATATGGAAACACTGGATGCGGCGGCGCCCCTCTTATCCGAAAAGACCGGCATGAAGATCCGGGAATTTCTTCGCAATATACCGGAGAACAGGCATGTGATCCACGGGGACATACAGTTAAAGAATGTCATGTTCTCGAACGGTGAAATGGTCCTGATCGATCTGGATACTCTGTGCACCGGAAACCCGGTGTTCGAATTCGCTGCTCTTTTCGCGACTTATATCGCGTTCAACGAAGTGGACCCGCTCAATACGACGGAGTTCCTCGGCATCGACAAGGATACCGGCGCGAGGATCTTTCACGAGACGCTCAGGGAATACCTGCGGATCTCCGGAGGTGAAAATTTCTGGGAGGGCCGCGGCGAAGCGGGGAACGGTGGGGGACCCGGAGAAGCAGGGACCGGCGAGGGCTCCGGAGAAGCAGTTTCCGCAGAGGACCGCCTCCGGGAGGCGGAGAAGAAGATCCGGATCGCGGGATACCTGCGGTTCCTGACGATCCTGCTCATCGAAAAGAAGGACGAGCGAAGCGAAAAGAAAGAGCGTTATATCAGACACGCGGAAGAGCAGCTGGAGGAGCTGGTCAACGTAGTGAATAAAGGATGAGACAGGCCGGGACCGGGGAAATCGTCCCCGGTCCGACCGATCTCAGGAGGTTGGAAGAAAGAACATCGGGTCAGGGGGATCATCCTCCTGACTCATTTATTCCCGCAAGATATTTCTCGCGGTAGAGTTTCCTGTAACCCGCGGGAGAGACGCCCTTCGCCTTGCGGAAAAGGCGGCTGAAATACATCGGGTTGTCGTACCCGACGATCGACGCGATATTACTGATGGAATCATCCGTGGTCTCCAGGAGCGTCTGCGCGTTCCGGACCCGGATCCCCAGGATATACTGCATGGGCGACGTCCCCATGGTGTTCCTGAAGCTCCGGTTGAACCAGCTCGTGGACATATTGCGGGAAGCGGCGTATTGCTCGATGCTGATGTCTTCATTGTAGTGGTCTTCGAAGTAATTCCTGGCGCGGTCCATTTCATCCTGGACGAAACCCGAGATCCGGGGGATGCTTTCCGCGATCCGCCGGTGCATGGTCAGCAGGAGCTGCCGGAAGAGGCAGCAGAGCAGCTCCTCGTAGCCCCAGGCGCACTTGACGAGTTCGTCCCGCATTTTTCTGAATATATCCTCGTAATCGCGGGAGATGCCCGTGTGAAGGATATAGCTGTCCGTCGGGATCTCATAGTGCTGAAGGATGCTGCGGACTTCCCGCCCGGTGAAATGGACGAACCAGACCTGGGTCTTGTCCTTGCCGAGATAGTGGTATTTCTGCTGCTGTTTGGGCTGGTAAAGCACCATGTTGCCGGCGGGCACGATGACTTCTTTTCCGTCGAAGAAGAAGTGCCCTTCTCCGGCCGCAATATAGATGATCTGCCAGTCGACCCTGCCCTTCGGCCTCCATGTGGGGAGCAGCGGCCGGGTGTACAGCTGATATGTCCCGGCGCTGAGGATGCGCAGGGGCATTTTCTTTTCCTTGAACGGCACTCTGGAACCGAACAGGTAACCGGAGTTGATGTACATATCCTGAAGAGGAACGTCGTTTTCTTTCTTGTTGTCTAGCATTTCTTATACCTGTTTACACTCTTTCGTCATTTGGACGGTAATAATTTTACTATATCTGTATTTTATTCACTTTCCTCGTCTTATTTCCATACCCTTGATGCGCCTTTATCTGATTGTGCAGATTTTGTGTCGGTTCGTTCATATGGTTCCGAAACCTTTTCCGATATGCTTTCATTAGGAAACCAGCGTTGTGCGGCCGGAAACGGCTCCGGCGGCGACCGGAGCCGGTCTCGGGCCGAATGTGACAAGGGGACTTTCCCCGGTCACATATTCGAAAGGGGGGATTAAAACTTGATCGTACCGAGACTATACGAAGATCTCACTGTCCTTCACCAGAACACCATGCCGGACAGGGCCTATTTTGTCCCGTCGTCCACGCGCAATGACAGGCTTGCCTGGCGCTCGGACCGCATGCAGATGCTGAGCGGGTGTGAATGGCGTTTTGCGTATTATCCGAGTATACACGATCTCAAGGACAGGTTCTATCTGCCGGATTATGAGGCCGGCAAGTGGTGGAAGAAGGAGATAGTGCCGTTCTCATGGCAGATGCGCGGCTATGACAGCCAGCAGTACACAAATATCCGCTATCCTTTTCCTTTTGATCCGCCTTATGTTCCCCAGGACAATCCCTGCGGGGCCTATCTCCATAGTTTTGAGTGGCACAGGGATCCCAAGGTCCCGTGCGTGTTCCTGAATTTTGAGGGGGTGGATTCCTGCTTCTATGTCTGGCTGAACGGGACTTATGTCGGGTACAGCCAGGTCTCCCACCACACGTCGGAGTTCGACGTGACGGAGATCATGCAGGAAGGCGAGAACCTCCTAGCGGTCCTTGTTCTCAAGTGGTGCGACGGGAGCTACCTGGAAGACCAGGACAAATTCCGCTTCTCGGGGATCTTCCGGGACGTCTATCTTTTGCACAGGCCGGCTGACAGGATCGAGAACTATGTCATAGAGACGGACCTGTCCGACGATTTTGAGAGCGCTGACCTTAAGATCCGCTTTGAGTTCAACAGGAAGCCCGTTCCGGTCAGCCTGACCCTGATCGGACCTGACGGCGCCAAAATACTGTACCGGGAAACAACACGGCCCGCCCGCGAGGGTAACCGCGACACGGCGCAGCGGCTCCCCTCGGAAGTCGTCACCATCGCGGTCGACAGACCGCACCTCTGGAACGCGGAGAACCCCGTTCTGTACACGCTGGTCATGGACACCGGCAAGGAGGTCATCACCGAGAAAGTGGGCTTCCGCAAAGTCGAGGTCAGGGACCTTGTCCTCACCCTGAACGGGTCACCCATCACTTTCCGCGGCGTCAACCGCCACGAATCGGACCCCGTGACCGGGGCGGTGTGCAGCCTCGATCAGGCGCTGAAGGACCTGCGCATGATCAAGGCCAACAATTTCAACGCGGTCAGGGCCAGCCATTATCCCAATTCGCCCTGGTTCTACCAGCTCTGCGACGAACTGGGCCTCTACGTCATAGACGAAGCCGACAATGAGAGCCACGGGACCGGCCCCCTCACGTTCGGGGAGGAGGACTACACGGAGCGGATGCGCAAGGCGCATGTCAGGATCGCGGACAACCCGGATTTCGTCGAGCCTACGCTGGACAGGGTCCGTTCCATGGTCATCAGGAACCGGAACCGCCCCTCTATCCTGGTCTGGTCGATGGGAAACGAGTGCGGTTACGGCTGCACGTTCGAAAAGGCTTTGCGCTGGACAAAGGAGACCGACCCGACGAGGCTCACGACCTATGAGAGCGCGTTCTATAAAAGCCCCGACAAGGACTTCGATGTCTCGGGTATCGACCTCGTCGGGCGCATGTACCCGGGTTTTGACGAAGTCACGGATTACCTCGACAACGAGCCGGACAAGCCGCTCCTCCTCGTGGAGTACTGCCATTCCATGGGCAACAGCCCAGGTGACTTCAAGGAGTATCTGGACCTGACCGAGAAATATCCGGCACTCTGCGGCGGATTCGTTTGGGAGTGGTGCGATCATGCGATCTATAAGGGAACAGCGGATAACGGGAAGGAGATGTACTGGTACGGCGGAGACCACGGAGAGCTGCAGCACGACGGGAACTTCTGCCTGGACGGGCTGGTCTATCCGGACAGGACGCCGCACACAGGGCTTTTGGAGTACAAGAACGTCCACAGGCCGCTGCGCGCTTCGTACGACCCTGACAGGAAGCTCCTCACAGTGGAGAACCACATGGATTTCACGGATCCTTCGGGCGGGATCAGCGCCGCCTGGACGCTGACTCTGGACGGATCGCAGATCGCGGGGGGACCGCTGGCAATACCTTCCGTCGCGCCGCATACCTGCGCCTATATACCGCTGGCTTTCACGGTACCGGACAAGGGCAGGTGCTTCCTGATGATCACGTATGTGCTCAAAAAAGAAGCTTTTGGGCTTCCCGCCGGGCACGAGCTGGGCTTTGACGAGATCCGGATCCCTACTGCGGAGCCGAGGGCGCTCAAGGCAGCGGGCATGCTGGGCCGGCCGGAGGCCGCGCGATCACAGCCCGGGCCTGCGGTCGCAGAGGGCCGATCACAGCCCGGGCCTGTGATCGCGGAGGAAGACCGCTTCCTGGTCATCAGGGGCGAAAGCTTTGCCTATCAGCTGGATTCACTCTCCGGGATGTTCACTTCCCTCAAAGTCCGTGGCAAGGAACTCCTTGACCGACCGGCCGACTTCAACCTGTGGCGCGCGCCGACCGACAACGATGCCCCGGGAGCGGACCGGTGGAGACTGGAGCGCCTGGACCATACAGCGACGAGGGCCTATGAGGTGACCTGGAAGAGCATTCCGGGAGCGGTCGAGATCATCGTCCTCCAGTCCGTGGCATCCATGTCCAACCAGCCGGTCCTCAGGATGAACAACAAAGTCACCGTTTTCGCGGACGGCAGGATCCTCCTGGACGTGCTGGCGGACAAGGACCCGGAGTACGGGTGGCTGCCCAGGATCGGGCTCCGCTTCTTCCTGTGCGGGAGCATGAAGAAGGTGCACTATTTTGGCATGGGCCCTATGGAGACCTATATCGACAAGCACCACGCCGGACACCACGGATTCTTCAAGGCGACAGCGGCCTCGCTGCAGGAGGACTACATCCGGCCCCAGGAGAACGGGAGCCACTTCGACTGCGACTTCGTGACGGTGAAAGGCAAAGGCCTGTGCTTTACGGTGGCATGCGCGGACACGGATCCGGACAGCACGTTCTCGTTCAACGCGTCGGTCTATACGCAGGAGGAGCTGGAACACAGGAAGCACAACTACGAGCTTGAGCCCTGCGGCAGCACGGTCCTGTGCGTCGACCACAAGATGGCCGGAATCGGATCGCACAGCTGCGGCCCTGAACTCCTGCCAAAATACAGAGTCGACGGGGATCAGTTCCGCTTCTCCCTGATGCTGAAGCCGGAAGAGATGTGAGGAAGAAATGTGAAGAAGAGATGTGAACAGGAAGCCTGAAAACTTTGCGTGACCGCATCGGAGAGGATGCCCTCGCGGGATCCTCCCCGCGCGGCTTCGCGCAAGCGCTATGAAATGGAGGGAAATGATGAAAGAGAACAATGAGAAGTTAATGAATGAGAACGAGAAGAAAGTCCATGAAGAAAAGACCTATCTTACATGGGTGAACAAGATCGGCTACGGCTCCGGCGATATCGCGGGCAACGTAGTGTACGCGCTGCTGTCTGCCTTTGTCATGATCTTCCTGACAGATACGGTGGGCATGAACGCCGGGATCGTCGGTACGCTGATCGCTGTGTCCAAGCTCTTTGACGGCGTCAGCGATATTTTCTTCGGATCCATGATCGACAAGACCAA
>CAMOXN010000106.1 GCA_946629175.1 uncultured Lachnospiraceae bacterium
CGACCCACTCACTCCGCATACAGTATCCTTGCTTTTTCCGGATAATTGGTGATGACAGCGTTCACGCCGAGCTTTTTGCACAGCATCAGATCCTCGGTGGAATTGACGGTCCAGACGTTGACGTCGAGGCCGTAGCGCCGGCAGTCTTCCATGAAATCCGGATACTGAAGGTTGTAGAGGGCGGGATGCAGCGCATCTGCCCCGAAGCGCTTGCCGTAACCCGGCGCGTCAATGGGGCCGTCGGCGTAGAGAAGCCCTACCTTCGCGGCAGGGTCCAGTTCCCGGATCCGGCGGACCGTATAGTGGTTAAAAGAAGAGTAGATGACCCGGTCCTCCCAGTTCTTGTCCCTGACAAGCTTCAGCACTTTCTCTTCGATGCGGTCGTAGAAGATGATGCCGGTCTTGAGCTCGATGTTGACGGTGAGTCCGGAAGGAGCGAGGAGGTCGAATACCTCTTCAAGGGTCGGTATTTTGACACCTTCGTAAGCCGCGTTGCCGGAGCTGAAATCGAGTTTTCTGATCTCACTGTAACTGAAATCCTTGAGCCAGCCGGCTCCGCTGCTGGTGCGGTCCACGGTCTCGTCGTGGCAGACTACGGGAATGCCGTCTCTGGTCAGCTGTACGTCCAGTTCGACGCCGTCGGCGCCCATGTCGGCGGCCAGCTGAAAAGCGGGAAGTGTGTTCTCGGGAGCGTGCCCGCTGGCGCCCCTGTGGCCCCAGATCAGGGGATGATCTTTCGTAAGCATATGTAAACCTTTCGTGTAATGTGGTAAGTATTGAACGTCATTCATAATAATAGCACACTGTCAAAATAGTGAGGGCATAGATCATGATATTATTTCTTACGAGCAGTGCCATCGGAACATACCGCAGCGAAGAGCCGCTGACATATTCCGGATTTAATCCGGCCAACGGGCTTGCGGACGAGCTCCGGAGTTTCTGGAAGGAGGATTCCCGTTGTCTTATGATCTCCGCGTTTCCGGAGGAAACAGAGCTGAATGAGCGGCTGCGGGAAGAAGATGAGGAGATCCTGCGGGATACCGGACTGTCTTTTTCCTGTATGGATCTGTGCGACGCCCGGAACGGAAGGGAGTGCGCGTCCCGACTGCACAGCTATGACTTTGTGATCCTTGGCGGCGGACATGTGCCTACCCAGAATGCCTTTTTCCGCGAGACCGGGATCTTAGATGCTTTTCGGGGATTTGAAGGGATCGTGATGGGGATCAGCGCCGGAAGCATGAACTGCGCGGAGATGGTGTACGCGCAGCCGGAGATGCCGGGGGAAGCGTCGGATCCTTCCTACAGGCGCTTTATCCCGGGGCTGGGACTTACGAAGTACAATATTCTGCCTCATTACAATGCCGTGAAGGATGATCTCGTAGACGGGCTCCGCCTGTTCGAGGAGATCACCATACCGGACAGCATGGGACATACCTTCTATGCGATCGTGGACGGGAGTTTCCTGCTTGAGACCGTGGACAGGGCAGAGATCCGCGGGGAGGCCTACAGGATCCGGGACGGAAAGTTCGAGCAGATCAGCGGATACGGGGAAGTATACAGGCTGGCGTGAAGCCCCGCAAAGTTGCAAATGCAGGGGATCCATGCTATTTTTACCATAGTAATGCAGTACCCGGCTTTACACAGGAGGGAAATCGTAATGGACAACAGAGTGGCCGTTATCAGCATAATCGTGGAGGACCGCAAGCAGGCGGATGTCCTCAATGACATACTGCATGAATACAGCGGATACATCATCGGAAGAATGGGACTTCCTTACAGCAAAAAGAACCTCAATATCATCTGCATTGCGATCGATGCTCCGCTCAATACGATCAACGCGCTGACAGGCGCGATCGGCCGTCTGCCGGACGTGACCGCGAAAGTCTCTTACGCAAAGAAATGACCGCGAAAGATTCCTGCGCAAGGAAAGAATTTGGAAAGTCTCTTGCGCGGGGAATTGACCGCGAACGGAAAGGATATTAAACAGAAGACAAGGGAAGAAGATCTTGAAACGCCGGAACAGAAATCAACTGAATATAGATAAAGGGCTGCTGGAGGCGCTGTATTTTGGCGCAGTGACGCTGCTGTGCGTAATATCCCTCTTAAGGGGATGCGCCGCGCGTTCTGCGGAAGTCGCCACAGCATCCGTTGAGACGGGAACGGAGAACAGCGGAGGAAGTGTCGCGTCCGGCCCTGATTCAAGCTCCCCCGAGGGGGCAGAAAACGGCCTGTTCTATTCGAACAGCAGGGGGGTGCGCGATTATACCGGGACGGACGCTTCCGTTCGCAAGAACACATTCGACCCGGCCAGGTTCGGCTATGTAAGCGACACATCCGAGAATATCACATATTATGACGACAGTTTTGTGGCGCTTCAGGGAATCGACGTATCCGAGCACCAGGGAGATATAGATTGGAAAAAAGTCGCTGAGGCGGGATACGAATTTGTCTTTGTACGGCTGGGATTCCGGGGCTACGGCGAAGAGGGCACTCTCAACGAGGACACGAGGGCGATCGAGTACCTGAGGGGAGCCGAAAATGCCGGAATGCAGGTCGGCGCTTACTTCTTCTCCCAGGCGGTCACCGAAGAGGAGGCTGAGGAGGAGGCCGAATTCGCGGTGGGGATCCTTGAAAGATCCGGGGTCAAGCTGGACCTTCCGCTGGTATACGACCCGGAATTCATACCGGGCGTCAACGGGCGCGCGAACCATGTCACCCGCGAGCAGGTATGCCTGAATACAGACGCATTCAGGGACACGGCGGAGGCGGCGATCCATTGCAAAGTCGCCCTTTACGCCAATCTTTACTGGGAAAACAATATGTTCGACGCTGAGACGCTCAACGAATACGAGATCTGGTACGCGGATTACCTGGATGCTCCTGAGACGCCGTATCACTTTACCTGGTGGCAGTATTCGGAGACCGGTACCGTTCCGGGAATCAAAGGCGCGATGGACCTCAACCTGTGGATCAGGAGGATGGACTGAGCCGGGGCAGGAGGGCCGGCCGGACAGGTATCCGGCGCGGCAGTATGCAGCAGGTAGTTTATGAAGCACAAGTGCATTATTTCAAGACTTAATGAACCGCATATAGCCCGCGTTTACGTGCTCGATCTTGACCAGAACCTGATCAATAACATCAGGGTCCTCTGCACAAAGAGCCCTGAGACGGTCAAATACTTTGTGCCGGAAGAACTGTTCCTGGAACTCAGGAACGGATACCCGGTCCCTATGAAAGCGGAGTGCTTCGACAGAAAAGGAAGAAGGCTCATGCCGGTCGACCCGCTCATGGCGCTCTCAGGCCAGCTGAGGGACATGCCCGGCGCTATTCCGGATCCCGAGGAGCTGGAGATCCGGCTGTTCGTCGAAGGTTATACGCTGCCGGACCCGGGAGAAGGAGCGGGATTCCTTAAGAGGACTCCCCGAAGGGACCCCTGGCTGGCTGCCAATAAACCTGCAGGAAGCGGAAGTTCTTCCTCCGCCAAAGCGCATAGGCCGTCATACAGCGGCGGCTCTTCGTACAGCACAGCGCATGGCGCATCAGGAAGCCGGACTTCCTATGGCGATGCATACGGAACATCAGCAAGTGAACCTGCCTACCGCCATGAACCCGTCCGAAGAGCGACCGTGATCACTGTGATCGCGGCTGTGGTCCTTATTCTTGCGGCAGCAGGCTTTTGGCGCATGAGGGACGCCTCCGTAAGGCGCTTCGGGGAAGCTCTTCACGAGTCAAAATACAGAGAAGCCGTGATGATCTACAACGGGAAGATCCTCGGACACCCGGCGAGAGAAGCCAAGGCGGATCCGCAGGTCGAAGCCGGTATCGACGCGATCAAGGCAGATTATCTGTCGGAAATACTGGGATATGAGGAGGCGCGGGACGATCTCAGTGTCCTGACGGGGATCGGAAAGAGCGGGCTGTCGGAGCTCGCGAAAAGCGCGCTAGGCGAGATAGAAGTATATGGACGTGCGGCGGAACTCTATATGGAGGGGCTTGAGTCGATCAGGAGCGGCGATTATGTGAACGCGATCAGGGTGTTCAGCGCGCTGCAGGGAGGCGGAAAGCCTTCTGGAACAGTGCAGGAAGCTTCCGCGTCTTTCGATACAGCCGATGAAGCAGAGCTTTCGTTCGACACGGCACAGGAGACGGAGCCTCTGCCTGATCCGGCGGAGGAGATCGCTCCGGCACTGGAAGGTCCTTACAAGGACTCAGAGGATCAGCTGGCGCTCTGTGTCGACAGGCTCGTCAAAGCATGCGTTGGAATCCGTACGGAAGAAGAGTACCCGGATGCCGCGGCGAAACTTGAAGCCGCGCTCAGATACCTGCCCGGAGACCTGCAGCTGACTGAGGCCCGAGACGAATGCAGGTCAAGATATGAACAGCTCGTCATTCAGAACGCTGTTTCCGAGGCCGAAAGAATGATCGCGGAGGGCGACTACGCCGGAGCATTTGAGGTCATGGCTGCGGCTGGGGAAAAGGTACCGGAGAGCGGGCGGCTGGAAGAGAAGATCGAGGAATACAGGCAGGCTTTTGTGGCTTATATCACGAGGGAGGCCTGCGGCAGAGTTGACGAGGGAGACATTGACAGCGCTGCCGGACTGATAGAAGAATCGCTCCGGCTGCTGGAGTGTGAGGAATTCACGGAACTGCTGGCTCAGGTGCAGGATGCCGATGACCGGACAGAGCCGGAACCGCGGGAGTTTTATGCGGAGAGATCTCCGGAGACAAAATACAGCGGAACGGTCAGAAAAAAAGGACAGAAAGACCTCTATGAGGTAAAGGCAGAGGCGGGCGGGCCCCATCGGATCCTGCTCTCAAAAGTGACTGCCGGACTGGCTGTCCGGATGACCGTATACGCGGAGGACGGAAGCGAGATCTATAATAGCGGAGTGGTAGGCTCCGAGAGCAAGAGCAGCAGTTCTTCCGGTTCGGAAAGTGGTGGTAAGAGCAGCGACAGCAGCGGCAAGAGCAAGAGCGACAGGAGCGGCGGAACCGATCCAGGTTCGGCAGGCGGGCAGGACGGCGACAGCAGTAATGCTGCCGGCACTGTAAGCGGCAGCAAGGGCGGTGACAGCAACGGCAAGAGCGGCAGCTCTGATCCGGGCGCGGCAGACGGCGGAAGCGGCAATAAGAGCAGCGGGACATCCGAAAGCGGAAGCGGCGCCGGAGGGGGCAGTTCCACACAGGAGACCGGCGCGACCGCGGGCGACTCCACGACCTGCAGGCTTGAAGAAGGCCGGACTTATACCGTTGAAATTGAAGCGGTCGGGGGAAAGGGCAGCTATATTTTGACAGTGAGGCACCAGAAGCCCGCTTATGATATCACGGATTACGATGTGGTCAGCGACCGGATGGAATTTATCGACCAGCAGATCTCTTATCAGTTCACGGCAGGACTGAACGGTGTGTACAGATTCGATCTCGCGGACGCGGAGGAGATCTCCGGCCTCAAACTCGAGATCTGCGACGCGCTGGGGGCGAAAGCCGCCGGCGCAGGGCTAAAGGACGGCGAAGGCCTGTCGGTCAGGCTGGAAGCGGGAGAGACTTATGAGATCCGGACAGCGAAGCCCGAAAGAACGGGCGGGTTTACGCTGCGTCTGGGAAAGCCGTCGCTGCCGGAAGACCTGACAGGTAAGAATATCACCGCAGGTCATGTCACTTACAAAGACCAGAGAAATGTCTATAAGTATACATCCGGCCCTGATGGCCGTTTCCTCTTTACAATCGGAAATCTTCCGGACGACAGCCGCGTCGGGCTCGATATTTATGACTCGCTGGGGTTCAAGATCAGAGGTGAAGAGAGCATAGGGAACGGCGGATCTGTGTCGGCAGAGCTGGAAGCCGGACAGGATTATGAGATACTGGTGACACAGCGGAGCGGTAAGGGCGGATATACGCTGACCGTGCGGGAAGACGAATGAATCCGGCAATCCACTATTTGTGTTTGCCGGAAATATGTGACAGATTCTATGAAACCTGAATAGACTGCCCTTTCAGTGGCTTTTGAGATATCTTGAAGGCCGCTGGAAGGGCAGAA
>CAMOXN010000107.1 GCA_946629175.1 uncultured Lachnospiraceae bacterium
GCGGAGACGGATGCGAAGACCGCGGAGACGGATGCGAAGACCGCGGAGAACGGCGCGGAAGCTGAAGTTACCGGCGCGAAGGCCCTGCAGCTCACGAAAGACGAGGAAGGGCTCCTCTCGTATGTCGCGCAGCATTTTGACAGCGTGATCGTCATCCTGAACACGGAAAATCCCATGGAGACGGGATTTCTGGACGAATACGGGATCAGCGCCTGCCTGTGGACCGGCGCGCTCGGAGAGAACGGCGTAACTGCGCTCGCGGAGGTGATCAGCGGAAAAGTGAATCCGTCAGGCCGCCTTCCGGATACATTTGCGTACAACAGTTTCAGCGCGCCTGCGGCAGCGAACCTCGGAGATTATTCCGTGAGGAACAGCAAGGCGGAGTACGGCGGGAAATACCTGGTCTATCAGGAGGGCATTTATGTCGGGTACCGGTACTATGAGACCCGGTACGAAGACACCGTGCTCGGCACATCGTCGAGGAGCGATTTCGACTACGACAAGGAAGTGGCGTATCCCTTCGGCTACGGTCTTTCCTACACGACCTTCGAGCTCAGGAACATGAAGATGACGGCCGGCAAAAAGGGGTACGAGATCACGGCCGACGTCTACAATACGGGTGACAGGGAAGGCAGGGAGGTCGTCCAGCTCTATGTGCAGAAGCCGTACGGTAAGTACTGCCTGAAAGTCAATATGGAAACGCCTTCCGTGGAACTGGCGGGCTTTTACAAGACAGGGACGATCCAGCCGGGCGAGCACGAGAGGGTAAAGCTGGTCATGAGCGAAGAGGCGCTGCGCTCTTTTGACGCGGACGGCAGGGGCACCTATATCTACGATTCCGGCAAATACCTGGTCACGATGGCGCAGAACGCGCACGCGGCAGTGAACAATATCCTCACCTATAAGGGAAAGTCCAAATCCAAGCTGATGAGCGGGACGGGCGACGGCGGCCTTGTGGAGATGATCGAGTGCCCGCAGAGGGACTACAAGGTCTTCTCGGTATCCGCCGAGACGGGCGAGACGATCCACCGCAGGTTCAAGGATATGAATCCGGCACAGTACGATTCCGGCTACCGCAATCTCTCGAGGAACCTGTGGAAGAGCACGTGGCCGCAGACCTGGTCCGGGGGCACTTTCCAGGCGCCCTCATCTTTCCTCGAGCAGCTGCAGGTCTCAAGCGGGGAAGACAACAGCGCGCCCGCGCCGGTCTATAACACGCCGCACGGGGAGAAGAACACCCCGCTCGCGGACATGCGGGACATCGCCTTCGATGATTACCGGTGGGGGGCCATGATGGACCAGCTGACCTGGAAAGAGACTTATTCCCTCGTCAGAAAGGGCGGGGGCCTGGTGAACGAAGTGCTCAGCTGCTCGTCGCCGCAGGCGCTGATCAGCGGTGACGCGACCGGTATATCGGCAAAATACGGAGACGGCAGAGGCTGCATCTATCCTTCCGCGACCGTGCTCGCCGCGACATGGAACACGGAGCTGATCGCCCGGGCGGCGGAACTGATCGGGGAGGAGGCTCTTCAGGCAGGCATCACTTTCTGGAGGACGCCTTCGCTCAACCTGCACAGGACCGCGATGGGCGGCAGGAACTGCGACAGCTTTTCAGAGGACAGCTTCCTGACGGGGAAGATGGCGGCAGCGCTCTGTCAGGGCGTTTCCGCAAAAGGTGTGATCCCCGTGCTCGGGAAACTGGTCCTTGCGGACCAGGAGACCAACTATACCGGCCTTATAGTGATGGCCGGCGAGCAGGCGGTCAGGGAGCTCTATCTGCGCCCCTTTGAGATCGCGGTCAGGGAAGGCGGATCCGGCCAGAAAGCCGTCATGACGGGTATGAACCGCGTCGGGACAAGGTGGTGCGGCGGATGCGGCAATCTTTTGACAGGGGTGCTGAGAACGGAGTGGGGATTCAGCGGGATCGTGATGACGGACAGCATCCGGAAAGAGACGGCCGGCTATGCGGATATCCTGGAAGGGCTCGAAGCGGGCACGGATCTGTGGCAGAACACTTCCAACGGCAATTATAAGCTCCGCGGAGGACAGCTGACCTACGGCGTGCGCGCCAGGTTCCGGACGGCGGCGCAGAGGATCCTGCAGACCGTCTCCCGCAGCAACGCGATGAACGGGATCGGCCCGGAGACGACGTTAAGGTACTCCAGGCCCGCCTGGAGGATCGTCCGCGCTGTGATCTTCGGGGCCGCTGTTGCCGTAAGCCTTCTGAGCCTCTGGTACGCGTTCGCGCAGTGGAAGAAGGAAAGGAAAGCGGTCAGGAAGCTCGCCGTTCTGAAAAGGGAGCAGCAGAGACGGAAAAAGTGACGGAAATACACGTTGAACACATGGGAAAATGTATAGTATATCCTCGGAATTTGAAAAAAACTTGTCAAAATAAGGAAAAATGATACAATTCTCTTGTGAACTTATGTACTGATCTGTCCAACTTAAATGATTGCGGATATCGGTACATCAAACAACGTTTTCACAAGGAGGGAACTATGAAAAAGAAAGTTTTAGCAGTGGCACTGGCAACAGTGCTGGCAGTAGGCCTGATGGCATGCGGCGGTTCTACTTCCGCAAGCCCTTCCGGCGGCGAGGCAGCTCCTGCGTCCGGCGGTGAGGCGGCAGCTCCGGCAGCGGAAGCTTCTTCCGGCAGCGGAGAGGCGATCCGTCTTCTGAACGGCAAGCCCGAGATCGACACCCAGCTCAAGACTCTTGCGGCGAAGTATCAGGAAGAGACGGGAAATGTCGTCAACATCGAGACTATCGGCGGCGACACGAACGCGTCCGACGAGCTCAAGAAGATGTATCAGGCCGACAATATGCCCGACATCTTTGTCATCGAAGCCAACCAGGCGGCGAACTGGGACGGCCTTCTGGCTGACCTGTCCGGCGAGGCGTGGACGAACGACACGGATTATGAACTGGTCGATCCCAACATGGGCACGATCGGCTTCCCTTACACAGTTGAAGCCACAGCTCTGGCATACAATGCTGAGATCCTGGAGAAGGCAGGCGTGGATCCCGCTTCTCTGACGAGCCCTGCAGCATGGCAGACAGCAGTCGAGACCATCGACAGCAAGAAGGACGAGCTCGGCCTTACCGCCGTATTCGGCTGGTGCGCAGAGCCCGCGAACCTCGGCTGGTCCTCCGGCACGCACGTCTTCGCGCAGTATCTTGACGCAGGACTTGCGCAGGATGACACCACTTACATCGATCTGCTCAACGACGGCGGAAAGATCGACAAGGACAGAATGACAAAATTCGCCGCATTTGTCGGTATGATGAACCAGTATTCCGATCCGTCTCTTCTCGTAGACGGCACCTATGACAACCAGGTCGCAGGTTTCGCGGCAGGCAAGTACGCGTTCGTTACCCAGGGCAACTGGATCAACGGCGGCGTGACCGGCAGCGCGGATTACACCGGCTGGGGAATGGGCTTCGCTCCCTATGCGTTCGAGGATGGCATCGACACCATCATCGCAGGCCCGCCGAGCTACTGGACCGTTTACAGCGAAGGAAATGTTGACGCGGCTAAGACGTTCCTGCAGTGGGTCTCCGACGACAGCGCGCAGGATATCCTGGTCAACCAGGCCGGCCTCATCAGCCCCTTCAATGACTGCCAGTTCAAAGCGGCGGATCCTTTCGCGGAGAGCATCATGGGATACATGGCTGCAGGCAAGACTTCCGGATGGCACACCATGCTCAAGAAGGACGGCCTTCAGAACGTGACCTGCCAGGTATTTGCTGATTATGCAAAGGGAACCCTGGATCAGGCAGGTTTCGTAGACACGATGGAAAAGGTCATCTCCAGTTACTATAACCAGTAATAAGCAGCTGAGAGGGACAGTAACAGCTAACAGCAAAGTTTTTCAGCTGTCCGAATGAATGAAAGAGAGGGCAGATGTAAATACGTCTGCCCTCTCTTCTATCGTTTAAAACATAAACGAGGGGGTATCTTTTATGAATGAAGCTTCGGGAAGCAAGAAGCTGGTCTCACTGGTCTGCCTGATCGGCGGAGCGGTCCTTCTGATCGCGGCGCTGGCGCTCGACTTTATGGGTACGAAAGCAAGCTACAGAGGCGCGCTTCTTGTCATTGGCCTGATTGGTGTCATTGTGGGAATGTATATCCTGCCCACGCTCAAATACCACAGGACTCTGGTATATATCGTATTTCTGTTCCCGCTTTTGTTCGCGTTCGTTGTGACGGTCATCATCCCTCTGTTCCTGGGACTGTTCTATTCCTTTACGAACTGGAACGGCATCCGTTATACAGAGTTCGTAGGATTCGCGAACTATGCGAGAATGTTCAAACAGACCAGCTTTCTGTGGTCCATCCTGCTCACGACGCTTTTCGTCGTGTTCAATATGATCCTGGTGAATCTTGTGGCTTTCCTTCTGGCGCTGCTCTGCACCTCCAAGCTGAAGGGAATGGGGTTCTTCCGGGCGTCCTACTTCCTGCCCAACCTGATCGGCGGTATCGTTCTGGGCTACATCTGGCAGTTCATTTTCAGTAACGTCGTCACGCAGCTCTTCAAGGGCATGAAGTACTCCATGCTTGCTGATACGCACACTGCTTTTATAGCCATCATCATTGTGTATGTGTGGCAGTACGCGGGCTACATCATGCTGATCTACATCACCGGTCTCAACACGGTGCCGGGTGATGTTCTGGAAGCTGCTAATATTGACGGTGCCACTGCCCTGCAGACCCTGTTCCAGATCAAAATACCGATGATCGCGCCGACGATCACGATCTGCACGTTCCTGACGCTGACATCCGCTTTTAAGCAGTTCGACGTCAACCTGTCATTGACGAACGGCACCGGATCCGTGGAATTTCTGGGAGACTACCTGACGAACGGTACTCAGATGCTGGCGCTGAATATTTATAATACTGCAGTGGTACAGAACGAGTATGCTTTCGGCCAGGCCAAGGCGTTCCTGTTCTTTATCATCCTGGCATGCGTATCGATCATGCAGGTGCGTATTTCCAATAAGAAGGAGGTAGAACTGTAATGAATAGAAAAGAGCCTACTTCCAGAGTGATCATCAAATTCGCGATCGCGGTCGTGATCGCGATCTATGTGCTGTTCCCCTTTGCCCTGGTCGTCATCAACTCCTGCAAGCAGACTGCGGATATCACGGCCAATCCGATCGGCCTGAACGGGATGAGCTTCGGCCAGCTGATGAGCAACCTGAACGACGTCGTCAACAACCCGAACTTCCTGTTCTGGCACGCGTTCGGCTACTCCGTGCTGATCACCGTCCTTTCCCTGATCCTGCTGGCACTGTTCGGCGCCATGACCGCCTGGGTCATCTGCCGCAACAAGACCAAGTGGGCGACGCTGATCTACTTCACGTTCATCGCATCCATGATCATTCCTTTCCAGGTGGTCATGCTGCCCCTGATCTCCACATTCCGCGATGTGGGCAAGTTCATCGGCATCCCGATGCTGCAGTCCGTTCCCGGTATCGTGTTCGCGTATCTGGGATTCGGCGGCGCGATGACCGTGTTCATCCTGACCGGTTTCATCAAGGGGATCCCTTATGATCTGGAGGAAGCGGCTTCCATAGACGGCTGCCGTCCGGAGCAGGTCTTCTTCAAGGTCATTTTCCCGCTGCTGACACCTGTCATCACGACCGTTACAATTCTGAACGGCATGTGGATCTGGAACGACTACCTGCTGCCTTCCATGATGCTGGGGCAGAACGGCAAGGTCAAGACCCTGCCCGTCGCGGTACAGGCATTCGTCGGTTCCTATGTCAAGCAGTGGAACCTGATCCTGACAGCGGCACTTCTTGCGATCATACCGATGGTGGTGCTGTTCCTGTTCGCGCAGAAGCAGATCATGAACGGAATGATCGAAGGCGCCGTCAAGGGCTGATGCACGTTCGACAATAATGGCACAGTTTAAGTCTGGCAAATAACTCTTCGTCGGCACACGTTCCTAAAAGCCTTCCGAAGAGTTATTTTGCCAGACTTCTCT
>CAMOXN010000108.1 GCA_946629175.1 uncultured Lachnospiraceae bacterium
CTGCCGCCGAAGCTGCTGCCGGGGAAGCGGATGACGAATGAGATGAGAGTGACAGCCGTCGGAGCCGGCGACTGAGCGACTATTGAGATTACTGCAGGCCGCCGCACTATTTTGGCTTATAGTGCGGCGGCTGTTTTGATACCTGCATCGTCGGTCGGGCGACGGCCGGAGGGGTGCAGACCGGTGTTAAAGCGTCGGATCCGGGTGTGATCCGGCGATACGGATCGTTGAGGAGACAATGAGAGAAGAGAAGAAGAAGGAATGCTTGAGAAAATGCGGGACGCTCCTTGCGCAGCGCGACTATACCTGCGCGCGCCTCAGGGAGAAGCTGCTTGGGTACGGATTTGAGGAGGAGGTCGCCGACGAGGTGATCGGGAGCCTCAGGGAAGCCCGGTATCTTGACGATGCCAGATACGCGCGGAGTTTTATAGAAGCTCATCGCGGAGACCGGAGCAGGCTGCGCATCCGCAAAGATCTTGAAGACCGAGGGGTCCCTTCCGACATTATCAGCGAAGCACTCCGGGAGGAGCTTGAAGAGAACGGGGATGCGGCTGAGATCCGCCAGATCCGGAAGCTGATGGAAAAGCGGAAGTTCGATCCCGAAAACGCGGATTGGGATGAAAAGCGGAAAATGCAGGCGTATCTGTTCCGGAAAGGATATGCGGCTTCAGCTGTACGGGCAGCCATGGATGCGGGACCGGATGATCTGTGAACAGATCGGTGAACGATCGGCGAACGGATCGGCGAACGCAGATTTGCTTGACAGTGACGTATTTAGTGTATAAAATTATTGAGTGCGAATCTGCTGTTTTGCGATTTGGTACGTGTTGTGAGCCGTAACAGCGCAAACAGGGAGCGAAATAACAGAGAAACGCGAATTAAATAAGGAGGTGCTCCTGTATGATTACTGCAATTATTGCGGTGATTTGTACACTTGCAATCTCTGTGCCGGTCACTTTTTACGTTACTTCCAACTACCGGAAGAAGCAGCAGGAAGAGACGATCGGAAATGCGCAGGAGAAGGCCAGAGCGATCATCGACGAGGCCCTGACGACTGCCGAGACCAAGAAGCGCGAGGCGCTGCTCGAGGTCAAGGAAGAATCCATC
Organism: uncultured Lachnospiraceae bacterium; assembly: GCA_946629175.1. Lineage (GTDB taxonomy): Bacteria > Bacillota > Clostridia > Lachnospirales > Lachnospiraceae > CAG-791. The sequence goes on from CAMOXN010000108.1 coordinate 1,108, forward strand.
AAGTCCAGGAATGAGCTTGAGAAGGAGATCCGCGACCGCAGGAACGAAGTGCAGCGCAACGAGCGAAGGGTCCAGCAGAAGGAAGAGTCCCTCGACCGCAAGATGGATCTTCTTGAGCGCAAGGAACAGAGTCTGCAGGCCAAGGAAGAATCACTGCACAAGCAGAGAGACGAGGTCTCGAAGCTTGGCGAGCAGCGTCAGCAGGAACTCGAGCGAATTTCGGGATTGACCTCTGAACAAGCCAAAGAATACCTTTTAAAAATTGTTGAAGACGAAGTGAGACATGACTCCGCCGTTATGATCAAAGAGATCGAGACGGAGGCCAAGGAAGAAGCTGATAAGAGAGCAAGGGAATATGTGATCAGCGCGATCCAGCGCTGCGCAGCTGACCATGTCTCTGAAGCGACTATATCTGTCGTGCAGCTTCCCAGTGATGAGATGAAGGGAAGGATCATCGGACGCGAGGGTAGAAATATCCGCACGCTCGAGACGATGACAGGTGTTGACCTGATCATCGATGATACGCCCGAAGCGGTCGTTATTTCCGGATTTGAACCGATCCGGCGCGAGGTCGCAAGGATCGCCCTCGAGAAACTGATCGTTGACGGCAGGATCCATCCCGCAAGGATCGAAGAAATGGTCGGCAAGGCGCAGCGCGAAGTCGAGGCCCGGATCAAGGAAGAAGGCGAAGCGGCTACGCTGGAAGTCGGCGTACACGGAATCCATCCGGAACTTGTAAGGCTTCTGGGAAAGATGCGGTTCCGCACCAGTTACGGGCAGAATGCCCTCAAACATTCCATTGAAGTGGCACATCTGTCAGGACTTCTGGCAGGGGAGTTCGGACTGGACGTCCGTCTCGCCAAGCGCGCAGGCCTTCTGCACGACATCGGCAAGGCTGTGGACCACGAGATGGAGGGATCCCACGTACAGCTCGGCGCGGATCTGTGCCGCAAGTACAAGGAGTCCGCAACGGTCATCAATGCAGTGGAATCCCATCATGGCGATGTGGAGCCCACAAATCTTATTTCCTGTATTGTCCAGGCTGCAGATACGATCTCGGCAGCCAGGCCCGGTGCCCGCAGAGAGACACTGGAAACATATACGACCAGGCTCAAGCAGCTTGAGGAGATCACAAACAGTTTTAAAGGGGTTAGTAATTCTTACGCTATTCAGGCAGGCAGAGAAGTTCGTGTCATGGTAGTTCCTGAGCAGATCGGTGATGCTGATATGGTGCTTCTGGCCCACGATATTTCCAAGAAGATCGAAAATGAGATGGAATATCCCGGACAGATCAAGGTCAGCGTGATCCGCGAGTCAAGAGTGACGGATTTCGCCAAGTAAGAGAAATCGGTATTGATTTTTGGTATGAAAGAATTAGCGGGGACGGAAGCAATTCCGTTCCCGCTTTTAGTTTCCACTTTTTTAATGAATATTTTTAATAAGAGTGCACAAATAATCGGCAGATAGGGTATAATACTAATATAAATTCACCAAAATACTCAGTGACATATTACTAAGGGGGTCAATACATGGAAGCAAAAGATAGAAAGAAGATTTTATTTGTCGCATCCGAGTGCGTTCCTTTTATCAAGACCGGCGGACTGGCTGACGTTGTCGGCTCTCTTCCCAAGGATATTGATCCGGAGTACTACGATGTCAGAGTCATGATTCCCAAGTATTCCTGCATGAAACAGGACGTGAAGGATCAGATGGAGTATGTGACCCACTTCTATATGGACTACCACTGGAAGAGCGAGTATGTCGGCGTTCTCAAGACCGTGAAGAACGGGATCACGTTCTACTTTATCGATAACGAGGGATTCTTCACTACCGATAAGGTCTACACGGACGACCCTATCTTTGAGATCACCAGGTTCGCTTTCTTCTCCAAGGCCTGCCTGTCGGCGCTCCCTGCCATTGATTTCCGTCCCGACCTGATCCACTGCCATGACTGGCAGACCGGTCTTGTGCCTGTCTATCTCAAGGAGAGATTCCAGGCGAACGAGTTCTTCCACGGGATCAAGACGGTCATGACCATCCACAACCTCAAGTTCCAGGGCAGATGGAATGTGAAGGATGTTGAGGATATCACCGGTCTTTCCGGCTATTATTTCACGCCCGACAAACTGGAATCCTATAAGGATGCCAACCTCCTCAAGGGCGGCCTTGTCTACGCGGACGCGATCACCACGGTCAGCCCCACCTACGCGGAGGAGATTAAGACGCAGTTCTACGGCGAGGGTCTGGACGGCCTGATGAATGCCCGCTCGAACGACCTGCGCGGTATCCTGAACGGAATCGATTACACTGATTTCAGCCCGGACAACGACAAGAAGATCTTCAAGCCCTACACGGTCGACGATTTCCGCAGGAACAAGATCAAGAACAAGATAGCGCTGCAGAAGGAGCTCGGCCTCAAGCAGGATGAGAAGTGCTTCATGATCGGTATCGTATCCCGTCTTACCGACCAGAAGGGATTCGATCTGATCGCGTATGTCCTGGAGGAGATGCTCTCCCTCGACGCTATCCAGATCGTAGTCCTGGGTACCGGCGAAGAGAGATACGAGAACATGTTCCGGTATTTTGACTGGAAATACAATGACAAGATCTCGGCCAACATCTACTACTCCGACGAGCTGTCCCACAAGATCTACGCGTCTTCCGACGCGTTCCTGATGCCTTCGCTGTTCGAGCCCTGCGGACTGAGCCAGCTGATGTCCCTGCGCTACGGCACTCTGCCGATCGTGCGCGAGACAGGCGGACTCAAGGATACGGTCGAGCCGTACAACGAGTACGAGAACACGGGCACGGGCTTCACGTTCGCGAATTACAACGCGCACGAGATGATGCACGCGGTCCGCTACGCCGAGAAGATCTTCTATGACAGGAAGAAGGACTGGAACAAGATGGTCGAGCGCGCGATGAGGGCCGACTTCTCCTGGAAGCAGTCCGCGCTCAAGTATCAGGAGATGTACGACTGGATGATCGGACGCTGATCGCGGTTGTAAGTTTTGTTTATGGCATTTATAATGGGGTGACGGACCTGCGGTCCGTCACCCCTTTCGTATGCGTAAGAAATAAGGATCGATCATATGGCTTCAGAGAAAAACAGGAAAGGACCTGCCAGGGCGGGCAAGACTGCTCCGGCAGGTAGGACTGCTTCGGCGGGCAAGACTGCTCCGGCGGGCAATAGCGACGCTCTCGGCGGAGGCAGCAATGTAGTGGCGCAGGCGGGAATACTGGCGGCCGCCAGTATTCTGTCCAGGATCATAGGCCTTCTGTACAGGTCGCCTTTGACGGCGATCATCGGTGACGAGGGCAACGGCTATTACGGGACGGCGATCAATATCTATACGATCGTGCTGATGGTATCGAGTTTCGGTGTGCCGTCCGCGATCTCCAAGCAGATGGCGCAGAAAATGGCGGTGGGAGACTACAGGAACGCGCAAAAGGTGTTCCACTGTTCCATGGTATACGCGCTTGCCGTAGGCATTGCCGGGAGCCTTCTTCTGTATTTTGGCGCGGGAGCACTGGTGCCGCCCAACAGCGTGCCGGTGCTGCAGGTCTTTGCCCCGACAGTGTTCCTGTTCGGCATACTGGGCGTCCTGCGCGGATATTTCCAGGCCAACCAGTCCATGCTGCAGACTTCCGTCTCGCAGATCCTGGAGCAGATCGCGAACGCAGTGGTCAGTATCGGCGCGGCGGTCCTCCTGATGCGGACGGCAGCCGGAATGGGGGCTACGCCGCAGGCGATCCGCGGCGCGATGGGAAGCGCCCTGGGGACCGGCAGCGGCGTTCTGGTGGCCCTTTTATTCATGGTATTCGTGTATCTGAAACACCGCGGCTTCTTCATGAAGCGCGTGCGGGCGGATAAGGCGCACCGGGAGGAAGCTTTCGGCCCCCTGATGAAGGAGACGATCTTCGTCATCACGCCTTTTATCCTGAGCAGCTTCATCTTGAACCTGACGACTTCCGTGAACCAGACGATCTTTATGAAAGTCATGATCGGGACCAGGCACTGGGAGGAAGTCATGACAACGACGCTGTACGGTCTGTTCTCCAACAAGGCGGTCGTCATCACAAATATTCCGATCTCCATCGCGACGGCTGTCGCGGCGGCGATCCTGCCCAATATCTCAACGTCGTTCGCGCAGGGAAATCTCAAAGAGACCCGCAAGCGGAGCGTGAACGCGATCCGCATGACACTGATCATCGCTGTACCGTGCGCGGTCGGCCTGATGGTGCTGGCCAAGCCTGTGACAATGCTTCTGTTCCCGCAGTGGGCTACACTGGATACAGCGTCGATCCTGCTTGCAGAGCTGGCTGTGACGGTCGTTTTCTATTCGGTGGGGACGATCATGAACGCTGTCCTGCAGTCGATCGGCAGGATCAACATGCCGCTCGTCAGCGCAGGCATCGCTCTGGCGATCCAGACGGTCGTGCTGTTCATATTGATCATGACCACGGATCTTGGCGTACATGCGCTGGTGATCTGCAGCGTCCTGTATTCGGTGCTGATCTTCTTTATCGACAGCAGGTTCATCTGCAAATACCTGAAGATCCGGCTGCGCGTCTTCCGCGTTTACGGAAGGCCTGTCATTGCGGCAGCAGTGATGGGAGTCGTAACAAGACTTGTGTATGAGCTGGTGTTCCGCATCGGAATGATGATGGCGGAGAGGACATATTTCATGAACCTGATCGCGTCTGTGGTCTCGATCTTCCTTGCTGTCATTGTGTATTTCTTTGTGCTGATCAGGATCGGAGGACTTAAGAAGAACGACATCCTGCAGGCGCCGAAGGGGACGAAGATCCTGGGGATCCTGCAGAGGATCGGATGGATGTAGGGCT
>CAMOXN010000109.1 GCA_946629175.1 uncultured Lachnospiraceae bacterium
GGCGTTTGGGCACAGAAACAGATTTTCCGGAAATGTTCCCCATGGATTTCCGGTATTTGGGCACAGGAGAAGAAGTTTAAAATACAGATACAATGGTTTCAATGGCTAAGAAGCGAGATTGGGCACAGACAGCGTGTTTTGACGAAATGTTCTCCTTGCGCTCCAAAGATAATTGGAACTTTTCTTGCAAAAAACGCTGCTGTGCCCAAAAAGGAACAGGCCAAGGGGAACAATTCTTAAGAAAACTCTGTCTGTGCCCAAAAATGATGGAAATGGAGAAAATCCATTGTATCTGATTTGTGAACTGGGGCTTCTGTGCCCAAACGCCCATGCCGGGCGACCAACGGTTACGATCACAGCCCGGGCCTGCCGGTCGCGAGGCGCGATCACAGCCCGGGCCTGCCGGTCGACAGCGGTTGAAAACAGTTGCCTGCGGTTGGCATCAATTGACCTTAAGAATATCCTCATCCCGCCGCTCTCTTATACCTCAGCACATATCCTGTGACAAGATCGAACAGGAATCCGCTGCCAAGCGAGAGCGCGGCGACCAGTGCGCCTCCGATGATCAGCAGGTCCGCGCGGTTGAGCCCGAGCCCGGTGAAGATGATCTCTCCGAGTCCGCCGGCGCCTATCTTGGCCGCCAGCGTCGCGCTCGCGATGACTTCGATGAGCGCTGTACGTATGCCTGCGAAGATCATCGGCAGCGCCAGCGGAACGCGCACTTTCCATAGGACCTGCCGCTCCGAAAGGCCGATCCCCCGGCCGCATTCTGTCATAAAGTCCGGTACCTGGCGGAATCCGGCGATCGTATTGAGGAGGACCGGCGGGACCGCAAGGATCGTGAGTGCCACCGCCGCAGGCGCCGTTCCCGTTCCCAGGACCGGGATCAGGAGCACCAGGATCGCAAGCGACGGAATGACACGGAGAACCTCGAACGGTATTGTCATTATGCGCTCGCCTTTGGCGCTTTCGGAGGCAAAATAGCCAATCGGAACGCCGATCGCACAAGCGATCAGAAGCGCGATCAGGCTGACGGTCAGATGGTCGCGGACCTGTACCAGAATGTCAAAGGCGTTGTTCTGAAGGTAGGTAACGAGATCATTCCACATGAGCCGTCACCTCCTTCATCTTCCGGGAGCTGTAGTTCTCCACGGATCTCAAAAGTCCGTTGACGAGGATCGCGAGCCCTGCCGAAAGCAGGCTCCCCCAAAGGACTTTGATCATGTTCATCGTGCGCAGCCCTTCGAAGAGCAGGTCGCCGAGACCGCCCGCGTTGATAGCGGAGGCGATGGTGCTGATGCCGATCGTCGATACAACGGCCAGTCGTATGCCTGCGTACAGAGCCACTTTGGCGAGCGGCACCTGCACCTTGAACAGGGTCTGCATGTCGGTAAGTCCGATACCGCGCGCTGCCTCCACAACGGCGGGATCCACTTCGTTGATGCCTGTGACAAAATTCCGCAGCAGCAGGTACTGATTATAGATCACCAGAACGATGATGGCTGTTTTCTTTCCGAGTCCCGTAAGAGGTATGAGCAGCGCGAACACCGCCAGTGACGGGATGGAATAGATCATTGAGAACAGCTGAATGAGGGCATAACCGAGTTTGGGGAACTTCACTGCAAGGATCGTCAGGAGCGCCGCGAGCGCGACCGAGATCACGAGTGTGACCAGTGTAAGCTGCACAGTCTCGAGGAGCGGGATCAGTATTTTGTCCGGATGATCGATCAGATATTGGATCATACTCTCACCGCCTCCCAGAACGCTTCCTGGTCGCGCGCCGAGCGGATCAGCGTATCTACGAAATCATCCGCCGGATGCCGCACGATCTTAGCAGGGGTATCGAACTGAAGGAGTCTCCCCTCGTTCATGATCATGACGCGGGTCCCCAGCTTGAACGCCTCGTTGATGTCGTGCGTGACCAGCAGAAATGTCTTTTTCGTTCCTTCATGGAGCCCTTTGAGCTCATTCTGAAGGTTCAGCCTCGTGATCGCGTCGATCGCGCCGAACGGCTCATCGAGCAGCATGATCTTCGGGTCCGTGACCAGCGCCCGGGCAAGGCCGACGCGCTGCTGCTGTCCGCCGGAAAGCTGAGCCGGGTAGCGATCCCTGAACTCCTCCGGTTCCAGCCCGACCATGCGGAGGAGCTCATCGACTCTCGCGCTGATCCGTTCTTCGTCCCATTTCAGGACCTTGGGGATGACAGCGATATTATCCTTGATCGTCATATGCGGGAACAGGCCGACCTGCTGGATGACATATCCCATGCGCCGGCGCACGATCACCTCGTCTAACGTGGAGATATCCTCTCCGAACAGCACGATTTTCCCCTCCGTCGGATCAATGAGACGGTTGGTCATCTTCAAAAGAGTCGTCTTTCCGCATCCGGATGAGCCGAGTATCGTGACGAATTCTCCCTCGTCGATGGTCGTACTGACATTGTCGACCGAGTAGCCCGAGCTGCCGCTGTATTTTTTAGAAACTGACTGGTATTCGATCGCCTTCATATTCCCTCTCACAGGCTGCCCTTTATGGATTCCCAGTATTCCTTCGCCACATCTTCATACTCCTGCTTTTCGACGTCCACCTTCGCGTTCAGATCCGTGATCGTCTGCGTGTCGAGCGTCGCGCTGACCTTGTTCAGGATATCCGCGATCCCGGGATAGTCGGCAAGAATATTGTCCCTTACGACCGGCGCAAGGTTGTAGGGCGGCCAGACCTGCTTATCGTCTTCAAGGAGCACGAATTTGTCCGTCTGGGAGAGCTGGCCCTCAGTCGTGTAGGCCGGGGAAGCATCGGCCTCTCCCTTTTCAATGACCTCGTACTTGAGGCCGTTGTCGTAGACCTTGGACGATTTCCAGTTGAATTCTCCGTAGACCCGGGTCAGCCCCGGAATGCCGTCGTCGCGCTCGTCAAACTCGCCCTGCGAAGCAAAGCGGATCTCCGTGGCGTGCGCCTGCAGATCGGAGATCGTCCTGATCCCGAGCGAATCGGAGATCTCTTTGCTGACGAATATCCCCTGGCCGTCGTTCGCCTGCGCATAGTCGAGCCATGTCAGCTGGAAATTCTCCTCGTACTTCGCCTTCACTTCGTTATACACTTCGTCCGGGTCGGTGATCAGGTCCTCCTGCAAAATAGAGAGGAGCCCCGTTCCCGTGTATTCCGGGTAGATGTCGATCTCATCGCTCACAATGCTCTGGTGGATGAGGGAAGAAGAAATGTCGAAGACCCTTGTCACGTCGTAACCCGCGTCTTCAAGCGCCAGCGAGTACAGTTCGGCGACGATCTCATTTTCCGTGAAGTCCTTGGAGCCGATCCGGACCTTCCCGGTGTTCTCCCCGGTGCTCTCACTGCCGGCGGTTTCTTGGCTGCCGGCCCCATTGCTGTCGCCGGCTCCCTGGCTGCCACATCCGGCAAGAGCGGCTATGGCGAGAATTACAGTCAGCAGGATCACTATTGTTCTTTTACGCATATTCTGATTTCCTTTTTATCTTTCTACAGCGTTTATTGCTGTGGTCTTTATTGTTGCAGTTTTTATTGCCGCAGTATTATTGCTGCGACCTGTCCAGAGCCTGACCGATATCCGCGATCAGGTCCTCCGGGTCTTCGATGCCGACCGAAAGTCGCAGGGAGTCGGGAAAGACGCCTGCCTTGGCGTTTTCTTCCGGCGTATGCCCGAAATGAGTGGAGGATTCCGGGTGGACGATCAGGCTTTTGGCGTCTCCGACATTAGTCATATAGTCAAAGATCTCCACATTTTCCAGGACTTTGAGCGCGTTTTCGCGTCCGCCCTTTACGCGGATCGACATAATGGCGCCCGGACCTTTGGGGAAATACTTCTTCCCCAGCTCATAGTACCTGCTGCTCCGAAGTCCCGGATAGAGCACCTCTGAGACCGCCGGATGCCCCTCCATGAATTCAGCCAGTTTCTGCGCGTTGCTGACATGCCTGTCCATCCGCAGCGAGAGCGTTTCCATTCCCTGGAGGATGTTGAAAGCCGCCTGCGGCGTCATATGCCCGCCGAGCTGCGTCAGATATACGATCCGGAAGCGCTGTGTGAACATCTGCGTGAGCAGCTTCTCCTCTTCGATCTTGCCCCTGAACTGGTCATAGAACTCTTCGAACTGCGGGAACCTGCCGCTGCGCCAGTTGAATCTCCCCGATTCCGTGACCATTCCCGCGATCGTCGTTCCGTGCCCGCCCAGATACTTGGTGGCCGAATAGCAGGCGATATCCACGCCGTGCTCAAAAGGACGGAACAGATAGGGGGTCGCGAACGTGTTGTCGATCACAACGGGGATCCCGTAGGAATGCGCGAGCTCCGTGATCGCGTCGACGTCCAGCACGTTCATGCCCGGATTGCCCAGCGCTTCGATATATACCGCTTTCGTGTGTTCGTCAAAATACTGCCGATAGGACTCCACGTCATTCTCGTCATCGATAAAACGTCCCTCGATCCCGTACTGCGTCAATACATTCTGCAGAAGATCCGTGGTCCCGCCGTAAAGCGTCTGCACGGAGACGATGTTGTCCCCGGCCCGGCACAGATTCAGGAAAGCTCCTGAGATCGCCGCCATTCCGGAGGCAAGGGAGAGCGCCGCCGATCCTCCCTCCAGAGAGGCGAGCCGCCTTTCCAACACACGGTTCGTCGGGTTTGAAAAGCGGACATACGAATCGCCTTCCTCCCTGTATTCGAAGAGCCTGTTGCATCGGTCATAGTCCCCGAGCTCGAACGCCGCCGTCTGATAGATCGGAACTGCTTTGGAACGGTAGTGCTCCCCGGGATCGTAACCGGCATGGAGCTGTCTTGTCGTAAAACCGAGATCTTTTTTCTCAAACGCTTTATAACTCATGTCCCGTCCCCTTTCTTCTGATCAATTTCAGCGCGCCCGTCGGACATGTGCTCCTGCAGATCCCGCATCCTGCGCATTTGGAGGGGTCGGCAATGACGGACGGTTTACCTTCGGCCGCACTGTATTTTGCAAACACATGCAGATGACAGCGCTTAATGCATTTACCGCAGTTCACGCATTTTTCTTCATCCTGCTCGATGATCCATTCGGCCGCCGGCCAGACTCCAACACTTTGCCGCGCCTGCTGGGCCCGGAAGAGATAACAGCAGTCGCCGCAGCAGTTGCAGATACCGCCCATGGCCGAGGTGTGCATGAGGCCGTCCTTTTCTGTCTGCCGGACGATCTCAGCGGCCCGTTCCGGATCGATCTGCTCCGAGAGCCCGCGGTCGACAAATGTGTTGATCCCGTTCTTATAAGTGATGCAGGTGTGCCTCGGCAGCCCGCAGGCGCCGGTCAGCGAACGGCAGTCGCAGTAGTTCAGGTAGACCGGGCGCGGATCCGACAGGATCTCCTCCACGATCTCCTCAAGAGGAAGGACTCTGTCGGAAGTCGGCGGATCCTGCCCGTTGTCCAGTGTCTTCAGATACTCTCTGAAATACCACTCGTCCAGAAGGATCCGTTTCTCCCACGGAAGCGACTGATATTTCTCGTAATTGGAAATACAGAAAACATCCAGAAATCCGTAAAAGCTGTTCAGCCGGAAGAAATTCCCCGTCGCATCCGTTTTGCTCAGAAGCCCGCGCCTGTACTCTTTTGCCATGTCGATCCCGGGAGTGTCAGCAGGAACGGGCATCCTGATCTCACCCGCCGAGACAGCGAGCAGGAACCGGATCTCCTCCTCTGTAAAGAAGAAGGTGATCAGATCCGCCCCCTCCGGGGGGATCTCAAACAGTTCACACATGATTTTCGTTTGATCGTTCGATAGTTTCATGGATCCTCCTGACAGCTTTTGAGAAGTTAT
>CAMOXN010000110.1 GCA_946629175.1 uncultured Lachnospiraceae bacterium
TGACAGCAGTCTGCCCATGTCCCTTATGACAGCAGTCTGCCAAAGTCCTTGTGACGTTCTCCGCCTTAGAGTATACTGTGTTTTGTGGTTCGCCATCAACAGAATATGACAGACCGGTCAGCCCCGTGTCCTGCCATGCGCAGTATAAGAACCGCACGAAAGGAAATACTGTTATGATCCTCAAAGAAACGATCTGTTACACACCCGCCGCTGAAGACCGTACCGTCCACATTTACCTGCCGGACGACTACTATTCGACTGAAGAGTGCTATCCCGTCATGTATTTCTGGGACGGGCATAATCTGTTTTTTGACTCCGACGCGACTTACGGTAAGTCGTGGGGACTTAAGGAATTTCTTGACAGCTGGTCCCAAAAGCTGATCATAGCCGGCATCGAGTGTTCCCACCATGGCACACACCGGCTTGACGAATACTGCCCTTACGACGCGGAGCTTATGGGCACGCGGATCCACGGGGAAGGCCGCGAGACGATGGAATGGATGACATGCGTCCTTAAGCCGTACATAGATGAGCATTTCCGCACCATTCCTTCCCGCGAAGCGACGGCCATCGGCGGCTCGTCCATGGGAGGTCTCATGTCGCTCTATGCCGTTACGATGTACAACGATGTGTACTCTCGAGCTGCCTGCGTCTCCCCCACCCTCATGATCGTGGAAGAGCCGCTCAGAAAGGAGATCTCCGCGCGGAGCCTTACCCCTGACACAAGGATCTACCTCTCATGGGGCGACCGGGAAGGCGGGGACGACCCGCACTCGCCGTTCGCGGAATATGTATCCTCCCTCAACCACAGGATGCAGGACTTCCTTAACAGCAAGGGGGCGCTCACCAGCCTGTTCCTGCAGGAAGGCGGCAGACACTGTGAAGCTGACTGGGAGAAGCAGCTGCCCGTATTCATGAATTACCTGTGGCTGTAAAAGAATGCGCGGGGAAGCTGCGGTGACATGCATTTAGTCCGGCAAGTGACAGCAAGTACCGCTCGCGAAAATAAAAATTCCGCGTGGATACTTCTCCTGCCTGCGTATATTACAATGTAAGCAATAACAACGTTGCTTTCAGTAGCGATCAGTAACCACAACACATTAATGAATATAAAAAGGAGAATGGAAATGGAAAACAAAGATTTTGAACTTGAGATGAACCCCCTTACCGAGGAAGAGCTTATGGGCGTTGACGGCGGCGCCGCAGAGGCAGGCGGAAGATGGAAATCCGTCAGGTGCGCAGTGAAGAAGAACTATCTTGCTCTTCGTACCGAGCCCGTTTACAAGTATGAGGTCGAGATCGCCCGCATCTACAGAGGCACAGTATTCAGCGTTTACACCGGCAAGGTAAGCGGCAACTACATCTGGGCTTCCTACGGCGGAAAGACCGGCTGGGTCGACAAGAGATTCATCCAGGACTGCTGATCACAGGATCGCTGTTCTTTAGTCCATACCTGCAACTGAATAGAATATCAGAACCAGGGGCCGCGCCCCTGGTTCTTTTTCTTTAGAACTCTATTGCCGGGCACTGCGCAGGTATAGAGAAGGCCGGTTGTATGCGCGGCGGAGTGCATTAGGAACGTGAGCCTCCGCCGCGCATATAACCGGCCTTAAACTATACCAGCGCACGAATTACTTTCCGATCTTGTCCGCAAAATAGTCGATCAGCGCGCCGCGCGCCTCCTCTGTCCTGGCATAGCGGAGCCAGTCGAAGGAAGGGGCCGGCTCGTCGCCGTACTCTATTTTGACTTTGTCCGAGTAATCGAGCGCCCTGTCGATCGCGCAGGGCACTTTGCTCTTGTTGATGTAAGCCCTCTTAAAACACAGCGCCCGCTTCGGATCCACGGCGAACGCCAGGTCCAGCGGAACGGCGCCGAAGAGGAGGCTGTAATTCCTGCCGCTCTCGACGTCGAGTACCATGATCAGCGGCGTGCTCCGCCCCTCTTTTTCCTCAAGATAGCGGGTCAGGGCTCTGCGGGCCTTCTTCGTGTTGACCCACTCTTCCCACCGCAGCTCCGCGTGCTCTTCATAGGGCTCATTCTCCGGCCTGTCCTTGGCTGTGGAAGAGATGATCTCTACCGTGTCGCCGTGGTTGAGCTTGGCGCTGAGCGGTATTTTGTCCCACTGGTTGTTCAGGTAAGCGTATTTGGCGCCAAAAGCCAGCTTCGGGTGCAGGTGGAAGGCAAAATCCAGGACCGTCGCTCCCTGTTCTATCTGCACCTTCTCCTGTTTCCTGGTATACACCGTGATCATCGGAACGAACGTGTTCTGCGGAGCTCCCGTATTCACCTGGATGTTCCGGCCGTTCTCCCTGATCTGCTGGATCCCGTACCCGTGGAGATATTCCTTGTAATCCTGCTCTCTCTCGCAGAAGATCCTGTACCTTATATCGTAGCAGTCCGCCGCGACGAAATAGTTGAGATTACTGTTCAGGCTCTTCCCGAAGCCTACGACCGTCAGCTCAAATGCCTCGCGCCTCTGGTACTTAGACTCCGGAAAATAGACGCCGGTGCGGATCACATCGTACAGGTCGTAGAAGACCTGCTCCGGCTGCATCACGCATTCGTCCTTGACGACGAAGAAAATATCGAGAAGCGGGACTTTGCGCAGCGAGAACAGATCAAGCAGTTCCGTCTTGTTCTCCGACATCGCGATGAGGTCGTTGTGGATCGAATAGATCGACCGCTCACGGAAGCAGCAGTCCACCACGTACGCCCTGCTGCCGGTCTCCCCGCTGAGCGAGTGGACCAGGTATGCGCCGACTCTCGGCAGGTGCTCATTGTTCTCCCTCAGGTAGCTCTGGTATTTCTCGCTGATCTTTGCGTATTCTTCGGGCTGCTCCGCCTGCAGGCAGGCGTCCTCGAGCCGGTCCGCGAGGCTGTAGGCATGTGCCAGCTCCCTGACCAGCGGGATCAGCACAGCCCTTGTGTCATTGACTTTGGCGACGCGGCGCTTGTTATCGACCGCGCTCATCGTTGAGAGATTGTGGAGCCTGTCGGCCACCTTGACGTAAAGGGCCTCGGGACAGCCCATCAGAATCTCGTCGAGCAGCTTGTTGTCCGAGAGCTCGTCGATGTCCTCCTTCTGCAGTTCGCAGTCTTCGGGCAGATACGGTTCGATATTGGTGACCGCCTCGACGATCCGGGCGACCTGAGGGCTGAAGTGGCGGGAGATATCTCCCGTCGTCACGTCCGTGTCCTCCACTGTGTCGTGCAGGATCCCCGCCGCGATCTCTTCATTGCTGCGGTCCATATCCGCCAGAATATAAGCGACTTCCAGGCAATGTGTGATGTAAGGCGTCCCGTCCTTGCGGAATACGCCGTCATGTTTGTCATAAGCGAAAGCATACGCTTTCTCTACAAGAAGGATGTCCTTACCATTGATGCGGCAGATCTTCTTAAGCTTCTTAAGGACCCTCAGGCAGAGGGCCTTATCCTCTGTACTAAATACTGTTCTCTTTCCCATCTGACACCTCCCGGATTCCCATCGACCCTCAGGTCTCCTCGAAGCGTCTCACCGTAAAGTACCAGGGCTCCTCATCCAAAGCCGTTACCTGGATCGTTCTGCCGAGATTGCGCTTTACGGTGTTGTTGATAGCCCGGTTCATCGCGGAGAGCAGGATCGCCTGCTCCTGGTCCATGGTCAGTGAGCGCACGGACAGGTCGGTAGGCTTGAGGCCGCTCTGCCCGTCGATGATGGAGTGGATCATATCGTAGATCTCTTTCTCATCTTCCTTGCGGCACTCGATCTGGGGATAGTTCAGAAGGAGCATCCCGCCGATCTGGGCCGGGGACTCAGTGAGGAGCCCCCTGGAGAGGCCTACGACCTGCATGACCGGCACAGGGTATACGCCGGTACACACGGAAAGCGACGCTGCCAGTCCGCCGAGGTATCTGGGCGGTGTGTTCCTGATCCGGTTCAGCATCATCGTGAGGCTGTCCTGGGAGGACTCGAGCTTGAATACGATGCTGTTCTCGTTGATCGTGAACGTCCCGCTGTAAAAGCTCTTGCTAAAATAGCGATTCGTGTACTCTGTTCCGTAATTCTTAATACGGACCGGCTTGCCGCCGGCATTCTCCTTGAAGCAGGAATTAAAGCGCTCCTCCTGCTCCTCTCTTGTCAGTCCGAAATCACCGCAGCACAGGTACTCTCCCTCTTCGTCGCGGTAAACAAGTATGACCCCATACTTGAGTGCCTCGTCGTCATCCTTGCGCTCCCGTCCCTTTACGGCAGAGGTATTAAAATAGTAAGCTGCGTACACCCCCACGTAGGAATTGAGCTCCTGTTCCTTCGGATCTTCACCGGCCGCCTTGTCCTCGCCTTTTTCCGCTTTCAGGTCCTTACTGATCAGATCGTCCACCGTATACCCTGAGTAATTACAGAGCTGGTAGAAGAAGGGGAAAAGCATCGGGATCTTTTCGCCGCTCTTTACGGCGCTCAGTGTTCCCTTGGCAATTCCGGTTGCTTTGCACAGGTCCGAGTCCGAACTCAGGCCGTGCTCTTTTTTAACAAATTGAATGTTGTCATACAAGATCCTGACTGCTTCCTTTTTGTCAACCATCGAATTACACCCCCTTCTTTGATATCAGCCACTATTGACTGTATGAAATCATAATTTACCACAAGATTTCTGATTATTCAATAGCCATGTGTTCGCGTTCGTGAATCGTGTTCACGAAAGTTGCGTGTCTCAGAAAGAAGGCGCACTCGTCGTCATTGCATCTCTTAGCCAGCGGATCTTTCATGTTGCAGTGGAACACGTGTCCCGGCCTGTTCTTCATGTCACCGTATACGTGCAGTTCATACTCCGCCCCTTCCCTGGCGAGGATCGCCGCGAACGGTTCCGCCCTCGCCTGCAGGAAGTCGCCGGTCGACGTCATGATAAAGGCCGGCGGATAATCCTTCGTGATACTCCCGCCGATATCCATCCTGTCCGTATAATCCTCTGCAGGTCCGTCAAAATAGCACCTGGCCATCATCCTGTCCTTCCTCGGATCGAAAGCGTAGAGACCGCAGTTCAAGGCACAGGCCCTGATCCTCACCGGAGGAAGATCCAGTCCCAGCGTGCGCGCGTAGGCAGGATTGCTCAGCGCCGCGCAGTACTGGCTCGCCAGCATAGCGCCTGCGGAGTCGCCGACCATGAACAGGTTGTTCAGGTCGATCATGCCCAGAGCGGTACTGGCTGCGGCATCCACTGCTGCGCCTTTCCCCGCAATATCCTCCGAATCGCAGCCACCGGCAGCCTCCGATCCGCGGCCGCTGATATACCGCATGACCAGGTTCGTGTCTTCGAGCTGCGCGGGAAAGCGGTGTTCCGGCGCCAGACGATAGGAAAAATTGACGACCGCAAACCCTCTCTGCGCAAGGCTCATGCAGTAGTACTGATACCGTTCCTTGTCGCCGTAGACGAACCCTCCGCCGTGCACGCTGACGATCGCCGGCAGCGCTTTGTCCGCTACGGCCGGATAATAGATATCCAGCACCTGCGCGGGATTCGGGCCGTACGGCAGACCGGTCACTCGGACGACATCATCCGGGGCCGTCAGGCCGCTATCACGGATGTCATCGTTCTTTTTAAAGAGCTGACGGACACGCTCCGCGTACAAATAATCGTGGTCCGCCAAAAGGCCCGCGCCGGCTGCCGCCTTTCTCATCGCGGCGCCTGCCGTTGCTATAGGGTTCTTCTTTTTTTCTGCCATGATGTTGTTTCCCTCTAATTTGGCTTCTTCTGCCCTTTCCGTGGTCTTTAT
>CAMOXN010000111.1 GCA_946629175.1 uncultured Lachnospiraceae bacterium
ATCGTTTAAGAAATGTATCTTTGTATACAAAAACTTGCGAGCGGAACGCGGGACGAATCCCGCCATTGTTTCTCTATTCCGAAACTGTTATTCTAGTAAGAGAAACGGGCGGGGTCACCGCAGGACAGGCGGAAAAGCGGCGCGACCGTCACGCAGGACAGGCAGGAAAGCGGCAGAAATCGCCGCAATACCTATAAAAACAGCACCTGTAAAAATTGAGATACGGAGCATTCGGGAAATATGAGCATGGGTTCGGCGGCCGGCAAGGCAACAGAAATAAAAGGTAAAAAAGAAGCAAAAGAAAAGAAGAATACAGCCGCGAAAGCGGCGCGGATCGAGCAGGACGGCCTCGGAAAAGCCGGGACCGGTGTTCTGGCCGCTGCCATGGCCGCGCTGTTCGCAAGCGTTTGCGGGATCATTTTCCTGTTCACTAAGGCTTTCTTCCATTCCGACAGCGCGTTCTATGTGCAGCTGGCGCTGGAGCAGCTTAAGAGCGGCAAGCTGTTCCCCCCGGGGATGTGTTACAGCACGGTCCTGTTCGTGCGCTCCCCGAACCTGATCCTGGTCCCGATCCTTGCTGTGGTCAGGGACTGGATGCTCGCCAGGGAGATCATGGTCGTTGTGATGTGGGTGATCCTGGGGCTGGCTGTGTTTTGCCTCTTTATGCCGAAGAAGGACAGGAATCCTGCCGCCGCGGTGATCGCGTGCATGCTGCTCATGAACCCCTATCAGACGCTCGATGTCGCCAATGAAGCGACGGACATGCTCTTCTTCCAGGGAGCCTATATCACGATCTTCTTCGACGTGGTCATCGCGCTGGCGATCGTCCACCGGATCATCCTGATCGACAGCAAAGATAAGGCTTTGCACAATTTCCTGCTCTTTGTACTGCTTGCCGTGGTGCTGTTCTTCCCCCTGCTGGGAAGCGTGCGGATGGACATGATCCTGACGCTCCCGCTGGCCGCGGCGATCCTGGTCTACTATTTTATTGAAAAAGACCAGAAGGTGTCGGAAGTGCTGCGCATGAAGCGCTGTATCCTGATGGTCATTGTGATCGCGCTGGTCGTTGCGGCAGGATTTGTCTGCTACCGCCGGCTGGGGGCGGCTTACTGGAGCGACAGCAAGGGCACCTACCTCAAGATGGACAAGTATTCCGGGCTCTGGTATTCCATCGGCCAGCTGGTCAACAACCTGACGATCATCTTCGGGAACGTGGAGGGGGCTGTCTTTTTGTCCTTCCCGGGCCTTACCAAGTTCATCAATTACTTCTACGCGCTGGTGCTGGTCTTCATCATTCCCACTGCCGCGCTGCTCCGTTACGACAAGCATGAGAAACGGTTCACCCGTTTCCTGATCATCTACACCTGGATCAGCAACCTTGCGGTGGCGGGCGTGTTCGTCGCCTGCAACCAGTGGGCGCCGCGGTACCTGATGACCATTTACCTGGACGATATCCTGCTTTTCGCGGTGCTGTTCTCCGAATACGTTAAAAAGAGAGAGCGCCTCACCGCGATCCTGGCCGGGCTGGTCATCGTTATGTACTGCTGTGTCTGCCACCTGTATTTCTGGGGGCACTACAGGGATAAGATCGGGGTCGACCCCAACCGGGGCCTGATCAGCTTCCTTGAGGAGAACGACCTGCATTACGGATATGCCTCTTTCTGGAACGCCAGCGTAAATACAGTGCTCTCGAACGGAGAGGTGGAGATCCTGCCTCTGTGGGATTATGGCGCTGAAGACGGGTACAGAACGCCCTATAACCCTTCCGATTACAGGTACTGGCTCAACAACGTGAACTGGTATGATCCTGCCGCGCATCCCGGCAAGTGTTTTGTGCTCCTTAAGGATTACAGGGAAGGCGATGAAGAGAAGCGGCAGAGCTGGATCGAGAAGCACGGGGAAGATCCCGCGAATCCCTGGAGGGATGATACGCCGCCGGAGGATATCCGCGGGGAACTGTATGACCTCAATCCCAAGATGCTTAATTACGGTGATTATACGATCCTGGTCTTTGAGGACAATGAGGAGATGAGGAGACTTGGACAGACTTTGTTGGACGAAAAGAAGGCGAAAGAGCAGCGGGAGCTGCATCCGGAACTTCCGTGATCCCTTTTTGGCGGCTGCGGTGACCGCGGCGCTCCTCTGGCTGGCGTTCTGTGCGGGCGGGTTCGTGCCCTTCGGGAACAACACGCCTGCCGTCACGGACGCGAAACTCCAATACCTGGACCTCTTCGCGTACTACAGGGACGTCCTGACGGGCCAAAACACTGCCGCCTACACTTTCTCGAACACCCTCGGAGGAGGCGCCGTCGCGATCATTGCATACTACCTGGCGTCTCCCTTTAATCTGCTTGTACTGCTCTTCCCGAAAGAGCAGATGAACCTGTTCCTGGAGGTCCTGATCACTGCAAAGCTCAGTGCGGCTTCCGCAGCATTTGCATGGTTCATCGGACGCCGTTTCCGGAACAGGATCCGCGGGGAGATCACGCTTGTCCTTTCGGTCAGCTACGGGCTGATGCAGTATACGTTGGCACAGGGGAGCAATGTGATGTGGCTGGATGGCGTCATATTGCTTCCTTTTATTGTCCTGGGCGTGCATAAGACGGTGAGGGCATCCGTTGCGTCGTGGGCGCCGGGGGAGCGACGTACGCCGGGGGACCGACGTACACCGGAAATGGCGGGGGCGCCGCAGACTCCTGAGGGAAGATCCGCCCTCCTGTCGCTTGCCATACCGGCAGCCTTATCCGTGATCGCGAACTGGTATACCGGCGGGATCAATTATCTGTTCAGCTTTGTGTGGCTGGTCTATGAGGCGGCGAGAGGGCAGGCCGCGGGAAAGCGCGCGAAAATCGCCGCAGGGAGTCGTAGTAAAGCACGCGGCTTTCACCATGCACTGATCAGATACCTGGCAGGCATGGGACTGGGATTGCTGCTCGCCTCTTTTTTGTTCGTTCCCAATGTACTGGCGCTCCGCCTGGGAAAAGGAGCGGCATGGAATCCGGCAGCATCGTGGGATGCCGGATCGGGCGGCGGGATCCCGTCCATAGGCGCTATGTCTGCCGGCATTGCGCCTGCCGGCTTTCGAGGGAATCCGTTTTCCGTCCTTCGCAGTTACAGGATCGGGGAGATCAGCGACAGCGGCAGGGCGTCATTCTTCTGCGGGTCGCTCGCGCTCTTCGGGACAGCGGCGTTTTTCTGTTCCGGGAGGATCAGAAAGCGCGGCAAGGCTGCCGGAGCAGGACTTCTTCTGTTTACCGTGATGTCCGTATTCTGGCAGCCGCTGTTCGTCCTCTTTTCCCTTTTCCAGTATTCCAACAGCTACTGGTACCGCTACGGATACCTTGGGAGCTTCGTCCTTCTGTATCTCGCCGCGTACTGGGCGGGATCCCTGTCTGACAATGCGGATACTGTGAGCGGCAGGGCGGCAGAGCGGAGGCAGGCCGGCGTGATCCTCAGAGCCGGTGCCATAAGCATATTCCTGATCCTGCTGTCACAGCGGATCCTGCCTTCCGGCGGCATGCGCAGCACAAGGATCGCAGTGCTGGTACTGGCCGGCATTACAGCGCTTTTGCTCGTGCCGCGAAGATCCACGGGCACATCGGCCGGAAGCAGACGGGCAGAGAGAACGCAGACTGCAGGCACATCGGCCGGAAGCAGGCGGGAGAAGAGAAAGCCCGCCGACAGCAGCCGGCCGGAGGGGAGACCGGCAGCAGGCGCCGCAGCGACAGCGGCAGCACTTGCTCTGGCGGTACTCTGTATCGGCGAGATGTTCCTGCAGACCCGGGCGATGCTCGGGATCTACCATACGGACACTGCGGAGGAGTATGCCGCATATAGCCGCCGGGAGCAGGAACAGATCGGGGGGCTTCTGTCTTTTGACAAAGGCGGATTTTACCGCGTGAACCAGACGTCGACCAGGATCGGGAACAAGGACGGCCTGACGGCGGCCTATCTGGACGCGATGGCATACGGATACGCGTCCGTGAGCGGATATACATCCTGCCCTGAGAATATACAGCTGGAATTTCTTGACAGGATCGGGTATAGAAAGGAATACGAGAGCTTCAACATCGTGAACACGTCGTTCCTGCCGGCGGATTCGCTGCTGGGCGTCCGATATGTGCTCTCGGGATATGGGATCCCGGGGCTCAGGGAAGTGAAAGAGCTGGGTGTTTACAACGGGAAGGCGGTGTTTGAAAATCCCTTCGTGCTGCCGGTGGCGATGATCGTCGAGGAAGGCGCCGCGCAGGTGTCTGCGGAGAAGGGACAGGATCCTTTTGCATATCTGGAGCAGATCTACGGAGAGCTCTCGGGGCAGGAGGCAGGGCTCTTCGTGCCGGCCGCCGCGGAGAGAAGCTATAACGCCGGAAAGACGGAATGGACGATCGAGGTTCCGGACGGGAATTACTGCCTGTACGGCAATCTTCCCTGGAGAGAAGCCGTGGAAGGGCGGCTTATGGTCAGCGAAGACCAGGGATACGGATACGGAGGGTGGCTGTCACCTTCGGTGTTCTACATTCCGGTGCCTGAGGAGGAAGCAGGTGCGTCCGGCGAATCGAAGACAGTGCGTGTGACGCTCGAGACCCGGGGAGAGCCGAAGCTCTATGATGAGCAGTTCTATGCACTGGATCTGGACAGGCTGTCTGAGATCTCCGCGCTGATCCGGGTGCGGTCGGCAACCGTCAGGGATTTAGACATCAGGAACGGAGCGATTTCCTGTACGGCGGATGCTGCGGAGGGGCAGTTCCTGATCCTGAGCGTGCCGGCTTCGAAGGGCTGGACCGCTTTTGTAAACGGGAAAAAGACGCCGATTGATACCTATAAAGGCTGTTTGATAAAAATCCCGCTTGCGCAGGGGGAGAATCATATTACAATGCAGTATAGGGTGCCGGGAATGGCGGCCGGAATTGTGATGTCGCTGGCTGGCTTAGCTGCCTGCGCTGCGATGGTGTTTGCGGGAGGAAGACGCGGCATCTGAGCAGGCTGCTAAACTGTATGCAAATCAATAGAGCGCAATCAAAGAAAGAGAGGACAATAAAGTGAAAGTCGGAATCATCGGCGCGATGGACGTGGAAGTGGCGAGACTTGCCAGGGAGATGACGGTGGAGCGGGAGATGGAAAGAGCGGGGATGCACTTTTGGGAAGGCAGGCTCGGCGGAACGGAAGCGGTCGTCGTGCGCTGCGGGATCGGCAAAGTAAGCGCCGGCATCTGCGTGCAGATCCTCTGCGACCTTTTCGGGATCACCCATGTGATCAACACCGGGATCGCGGGTTCGCTCGACGAAGAGATCAATATCGGAGATGTCGTGGTCTCGATCGACGCGATGTACCATGACATGGATGTGACCGCGCTCGGCTACGAGTTCGGCCAGGTACCGCAGGTCGCGACGCTGTCTTTTGCCGCGGACGAGATGCTGCGGAAAGAAGCCGTCAAGGCGTGCAGAGAGGCGGCGCCGGAGATCGGCGTTTTCGAGGGACGCGTAGTCAGCGGCGACCAGTTCATCTGCGACAGAGGCAAAAAAGAGAACATCGCCAGGGTGTTCGGCGGCCTGTGCACTGAGATGGAAGGCGCGGCGATCGCGCAGGCGGCATATCTCAACGGGATCCCGTTCGTCATCGTGCGGGCGATCTCAGACAAGGCGGATGAGAGCGTGCATGTCTCTTACGAGGTGTTCGAGGCCAAGGCGGCGGAGCACTGCGCGGCGATCGTTGAGCATATGGTGAAGGCGCTG
>CAMOXN010000112.1 GCA_946629175.1 uncultured Lachnospiraceae bacterium
GATTTCTCCCATCCGAGGCACGCGTCCGTAATGGACTTTCCGTATACGCCTCCTCCGATCTCCTGGCGCCCGTCCTCGATGTAGCTCTCCACCATGAAGCCCTTCACGATCTTCGCGATGCGGTCGCTGTACCTGCAGTTGTTGAGCACTTCGCGGATGATCCGAGGCTGCTGGAACGGATCCTTGCCGGAATTCTCGTGGTTCGCGTCAATGATGACCGCCGGATTCACAAGCTCCGGCCTCTTCTCGTACGCGTCGCAGAGGTGGATGATATCCTCGTAGTGATAGTTGGGGTGATGCTCGCCCTTACTGTTGGTATAGCCGCGCAGGATCGCGTGCGCATAGGGATTCCCCTGCGACGTCGCCTCCCACCCTCTGTAGACAAAGGTGTGGCTGCTCTGCGCCGCGTGAATGGAATTCATCATGATGCGGATGTCTCCGCTGGTGGGGTTCTTCATGCCGGCCGGCACTTCGATGCCGCTGGCCGTGAGCCTGTGCTGCTGGTCCTCGACGGACCTTGCGCCGACCGCCACGTACGCCAGAAGGTCGTCCAGGTACTTATGGTTCTCCGGGTAGAGCATCTCGTCGGCGCAGGTGAACCCGGTCCGGGCCGCGACCTCCATGTGGAGCTTCCTGATCGCGATGATCCCCTTGAACATATCCGGCCTCTCCTCCGGATTCGGCTGGTGGAGCAGGCCCTTGTAGCCGTCTCCGGTCGTTCTCGGCTTATTCGTATATACCCGCGGAACGATCAGGATCCTGTCCTTCACTTTTTCCTGCACTCCGGCGAGCCTCTCCATATAGTCGAGCACGCTGTCCTCGTTGTCCGCGGAGCAGGGTCCGATGATCAGCAGGAGCTTGTCGCTCTTTCCCGTGAAGATCTTCTGGATCTCCGCGTCGCGTTCTTCCTTGATCCTGCTTATGTTCCCTGTGAGGGGATACATCTCCTTCACTTCCATCGGTATAGCAAGTTTTCTCTTAAATTCCATATTCATGGCTGATATCTCCTCATGATCTTTCAGGACAGCTGCGTTCTGAGCCGCCCGGTCCCCCGGCTCCTCGCGTCCGGGACAGGTGCCTGCGATCTCACTTTTTTGCCAAAAAATAGCTGTGCCTCTCAGTTGACAGGCGCATCTTGTCCTTGAGCCCCTCTCTGTCGTCCGCCGCAAGCAGTTCGCGGAACTGAGCCATCTCGCCGATGAAGGCGTCCATGTGCTGCAGCAGAAAATCCTTGTTGAGAAGGAAAAGCTCCGACCACATGTCCTCGTTGATGCTCGCGATCCTCGTCAGGTCGCGGAAGGAATCGCCGGTGTAGTCGACCAGATGCGTGTTGTCGTTGCAGGTCATGAGACTGACCGCGATGACGTGCGTCAGCTGCGAGACGAAACCGATCATCTCGTCGTGCTCCGCAGGCGTGAGAACGGAGATCTTCCTGAAACCGAGGATCTTGCCCAGCCCCCTGCACCACTCGATGCCCTCGGGCGTGTTCTTTTCGGTCGGAGCGACAATGAAGTTGGCCCCGCGGAAGATGCTGTCGTCGGCATTCTCGACGCCGTAGACTTCGCGGCCCGCCATCGGGTGCGCCGGCACGTACTCCACGTCGTCGCGGAGCATGGCCTGGATGTCGTAGACGATGCAGTTCTTGACGCCGGTCACGTCAGTGATGAGGAGCCCGTATTTGAACAGGTGCTGCTGCGCCGCCACCCACTCCTTAAAGACTTCCGGGTACAGCGCGAAGATCATCACGTCCGCTTTGCGGATCGCCGTCTCGTCGGGATACGCGTATCCCTTGTCGATGATCCCGTTCTCCTCGGCAAAGTCGATTGCCGACTGCCTGTTGTCGATCGCTTCTATGTGGAATCCCAGTCTCTTCAGCCCCTTGGCGACGCTGCCGCCCATAAGGCCGAGACCTACGATCAAAATATTGTTCTTACTGATCCAGTTCATCATATTAACTCCTGCTCCGGTCTGTCTGCTGCCGGCTGCCTGTCGGGGATCCCGGCTCCGGGGTCACTCCTGTTCCGGGATCACTCCTGTTCCACTCTCATTTCCACGCCCAGTCCCGCGAGCCGCTCCCAGAAATCCGGCAGGCTCTTCCTGACTGCTTCCGCACCGCGGATCGTGCCTCCGGTCTTCGTCAGCATCACGGCGAGCGCCATCACGATGCGGTGGTCGTTGTGGCCGTCCAGGGGCTGCTCGGGGCGCATCGCCCCGGTGCTCACAAGGATCTCGTTCTCCCCCGTTTCCACCGTCACACCCATTTTATCGAGTTCCTGCCGCATTGCAAGCCCCCGGTCGCTTTCTTTGATCTTAAGGCGCCTCGTACCGGTGAACTTCGCTCCGTGCTGCAGGGCAGCCGAAGCGATCAGGACTGGCCCCAGGTCCGGGCAGTCTGAGAGGTCGATCTCAGCGTATCCCTCTCTGATCCTCTCCAAATGCTGCCGGTACACCCGGTCTCCCTGCAGGCTGTCTGCTTTCAGGCCTTCTACTGTCACATTTCCGCCTGCAAGATTCAGTGCCTCGAAGAACGCCGCGTTGGAATAGTCTCCTTCCACTCTTGTCTTCCGCGGCCTGTATTTCTGCCCGCCCCTGATCCGGATCGTAAGGTCGTCTTCCCATTCCGTACAGACGCCGAATTCTTCCTGGGCCTGCATCGTCATTCCGATATAGGACCTGCTCTCCACCGGAGGGATCAGGCGGATCCTGCTGTCACCTTCGAGAAGAGGCAGCGCGAACAGAAGCCCGCTGACGAACTGGCTGCTGATATTGCCGGGGATCTCGTACTCCCCCGGTGACAGCCTGCCCGAGACCGTGAGCTGATTTCCCTCTTTACTGAACATGAGGCCCTGCGCTTCGCAGATGTTCTCGTAGACCGTGAGCGGCCTTGTGAACAGCGTCCTGCTCCCGCGCAGCATGTACGTCTGCCCGCTCATGAGGCACAGCGGGATCATAAAGCGGAGCGTGCTGCCGCATTCGCGGCAGTCGAGGACCGCGGGGACCACTTTTGCTTTTTCTGGCAGATCATCCCCCGCCCGAAGCGGATTTCTCACCGTTGCGCGCCTGTCCCCGCAGGAGATCTCAGTGCCCAGAGCCCTGAGGCAGTCGATCGTGGCGAGGATATCCTCTGAGAAGTCAATATTCTGGATCACGCTCGTCCCTCCGGCGAGCCCTGCGCAGATCAGGAGTCTGTGCGCCATGCTTTTTGAGGGAGGAGCCTCTATTTTTCCATTTGCTTTTGAGGGCAGAATCGTAACTGTCATTTTCGTATCCTTTACCCGGTGATGATCACCGACGCTCCATTGCAGCCTATCCTCTCACACCGAGCCCGGCCAGTATTTTCTCCGTGACTTCCTCCGCGGACTTATCGTTCACCACGCGCACGTCGCACGCCGCACGGTAGACCGGGTACCGCTTCTCATACAGTGCAGTCACCTTCGCCGCAGTATTGGCCAGCGGCCTGTCGTCTGTCGGAAGGATCTGTTCGACCGGCCGGTCCAGGAAGACGATCACACCGTTCTTCTTAAGTGTGTCCACGTTCTCCTGCCTCAGGATCGCGCCGCCTCCTGTCGCGATGACCAGGCCGTTCTGCGGCGCCAGCACGCCGATCATCTCTGACTCCGCGTCCCTGAAATATGCTTCACCTTCCGTTGCGAAAATATCCGTGATCGCCCGCTGCTCCCTGCCGACGATCATCTGGTCGGTGTCCATCATCTCCCTGCCGAGTCTCGCGGCCAAGAGAGCGCCGACCGTCGTCTTCCCCGCGCGGGACATTCCCGTCAGGACAATGTTCCTCTTGCTGTTCAGGATCTCCGTATAGATGCTCTCTGTCACGCTGTTATCGATCTTCCTGTCCGTGAACAGTTCCGCCGCATAGACCGCCTGGACGACCAGCATGTACAGGCCGCCTTCCGCCGGGATGCCGCGCTTCTGCGCTTCCAGCACCAACGTGGTCCTGAGGGGGTTGTAGACCGCGTCGATCACACCTGCAAGATCAGGGAAACAGCCCAGGTCCGCAGGACAGCCGTCGAGATCGGGATACATGCCGCACGGCGTCGTGTTGACCAGGATCTGCGCGTCCGCATGGTCCTGCATTGCTTCTTCGTAAGTTATTGCGCCGTCTCTCCCGGACCTGCTGACTCTGTACACTTCCGATGCACCCAGATCCGTAAGGACCGCGTAAGCCGTCCTGCTGGTGCCGCCGGTGCCCAGGATCAGCGCTTTTTTGCCTGCAGGATCGATGCCGGCGTGCCCGAACAGCGCTTTCATGCCAAAATAGTCCGTATTGTAACCGTACAGCTTACCGCCGCGGTTCACGACCGTGTTGACGGCGCCGATCGCCCGCGCCTGCTCGCTGATCTCGTCGAGATAGGGGATCACGGCCTGCTTGTAAGGGATCGTCACATTGATGCCCTTGAACGCAGCCCGGCGCATAAAAGAGTCCAGTTCCTCGGGCCTGAGTTCGATCAGCTCGTAGCTGTAGTCACCGATCTTCTCGTGGATCGTCTTAGAGAAGCTGTGGGGGAGGTGCTCGCCGATCAGGCCGTATGCCGATGTGACAGCTGGGACAGTCCCCCTGTCATTTTCCGCAGGCATTGCTTCCAAAATTGCGTTCCTCCTTGTGAGCGCAATTTTTTGCCTCAGCATCGTCTCGTCCGCGCTCTCCAGGTAATAGGTCCCGATCCTGTCGGTCTCCACGATCGTGATCCGGCCGCCCGCCGCCTTTTTGTCATGTTTCATCGCGCCGAGGACTTTCTCAGGGTCCATGTCGCAGCTCGTCGGCAGGTGAAGCTTCCCGAGCACCGGAAGGAGCCGCGCGCGCACATCCGGGCTGCACATAGGCAGCATTCCGATCGCGACGCACTCCCCGTGATACAGGGTGCCGTCCAGGCACAGGCTCTCGATGCCGTGTCCGATGGTGTGGCCGAAATTCAGGACCTTGCGAAGCCCCTGCTCCTTCTCGTCTTCTTCAACGACCCGGCCCTTGATCCTGAGCGCCATCTCTATGATCCGCTCGATCCGGTCCCCGCAGATCGCCTCATAGTCCTCTTCTTCGAAGATCCGGAACAGCTCCTCGTCAAAAGTCACCGCCATTTTCAGCGCTTCCGCGAGTCCCTCCGAGACCAGGCGCGGAGGAAGCGTCGCGAGAACATTCGCGTCGATCAGCACCTTCTCAGGCTGGTAAAAGGCTCCGACCACGTTCTTGATCCCGTCGAGGTTGACCGCTGTCTTGCCGCCGATCGAGGAGTCCACCTGTGAGAGCACTGTTGTGGGGATGTTGTAAAAATCGATCCCCCGCATATAGCTTGCTGCCGCAAATCCTGCCAGGTCCCCGCAGATGCCGCCGCCGACAGCGGCGACGCAATCTTTCCTGGTGAAACCGTGCGCCAGCATCGTGCGCAGCAGCTTCTCGAAGCTCTTCAGGGTCTTGTTCTCTTCGCCCTGTCCGATCACGCAGATGACGGGCTCCGCGCAGGCAGCCGCCAATGTATCAGCGTAGCTCCGGGGCACACCGCTGTCTGTCACGATCAGGACTTTTCTCCTGAGCTGCAGGTATTCGCCCGCCCGCGCAAGGGCGCCCCTCTCGATCACGATATCGTAGCTTCTCTCCCCGAGATTGACCTTCAAGATCATAAATACCTCCGTTTCTATGTTCTGCCGGGCTGTGAGCCGGGAATTATCCCCGATCCATAAGCGGCATGGAAAAGACCTGT
>CAMOXN010000113.1 GCA_946629175.1 uncultured Lachnospiraceae bacterium
CGGCTCGACAGTCTCTGCCAAAGCCGTCATGCCGCTGTAAGTGAGCAGCAAAGTCACGCTGAACACGATGGCAAGGAGTCTTTTGACCTTTCCTTTTCTCATTTCATCATCTCATCCTTCAGATTTTTCTGAAAACCGGAACAATGTCAGCATCCTGTTTCGTTTCCGGTTTTGGGCTGACATTTGACCGGATTTCTGCTTGCTTGTATTGTATCAGGATTTTCCGGGTGCACAAAGCAGATCATCCCTATTCTGTTTTATTTATAATACCGGGCCGGAAGGACCAAAAGATCCCCGTCCTATTTTTTTGCCATGCCGGATAAATTGTATGATAAACTGTATAGATACAAGATCTACCCTACCGGAGGTGTTACGAATGGCTTATACGGCACTTGAAAAAATGAGAGCACGTAACAGGGAGGTTTACGGCAAAGATACAGGCCCCGCGCAGCCGCAGCTCTTCGGCGGCGGACTGGAGCGCACGGACTTCAAGTCGGCCGCGCTCCGCTTCCTTCACGAGCGATGCGAGGAACTGAAATTTGACGATTCTGTTGAGAAGCGGGAAAATGAGACCGGGGCGCTTCAGGGCATGAGCCTCAAGCCGAATCAGATCCCCTACAATATGGAAATGGATATTAACCGCCTCTGCATGGAGAAAGCCCTGGAACGCTTTATAGACTCAGGCGTTGCAGAGGATGCCTACGACGTGTATTACTGCTATTTGGATATCTTTTTCGGGCATTACGGCAAATCCAAGAAGATGGTGGAGCTCCTCTCGGAGTTCGAGTCCAACGGCAGTTCTCTTCTCATGAAGCACAGGGACCACTATTCCCATTCCGTCTACGTGTTCGCGCTGGGGCTTGCGATCTATGAGACCAACTCCGCCTACCGCAGGAAATTCCGGGAATTCTACGGCTTAGATCCTGACGGCGGAAAGGCCGGGGAGAGGAAGGCGGCCAACCTGTTCCTGGAATTCTGGGGGCTGACCGCGCTCTTTCACGACATCGGCTACCCCTTCGAACTGCCCTTTGAGCAGATCATCTCTTATTTCGAGGTGGACAACCGGGAGCGCGGCAAGGGGATCCCTTACATCGCTTTCCATGACACGGATGCCCTTACGGTCCTCGGCGATGAGGCTAAAAAGAGATTCTATACGCTCTATAAAAAGAAATTCAGCACTATAACAGAGGTCCTTGCGCATGACATCGCGAAGAAACTGGGAGGACGGTATAAGATCACGGAAGAGAAGATGCTGGAAGTGCTGACCAGCAAACCTGTGGAACCCAATGAGTTCGGCTACTTTATGGACCACGCGTATTTCAGCGCCTGCAGATTGTATCGCGAACTGGAAACATCTGTCGGGGTGAGCTGCATTAACGGGATCCATGTCGACGCTCTTTCCGCTATTATCCTGCACAACAGCCTGTATAAATTCAGCGTCGCGTACTACAAGGACAAGGATAAGAAAAAACGCAGGGGTCCCCTCAGGATGGAAGAACATCCGCTCGCGTTTCTGCTGATGCTGTGCGATGAACTACAGTGCTGGGACAGGACGGCATACGGGCGCAATTCCAGGTCGGAACTGCATCCGATGGCTGTGGACCT
Organism: uncultured Lachnospiraceae bacterium; assembly: GCA_946629175.1. GTDB lineage: Bacteria > Bacillota > Clostridia > Lachnospirales > Lachnospiraceae > CAG-791. The sequence goes on from CAMOXN010000113.1 coordinate 1,606, forward strand.
TGACTTCAGCGGGAATGCCATCCACGCCGTTTACTATTATGACGAAGCGGAGCAGGAGAAAATAGACGAATTCCGCAGAAACTACAGGGAATGGGAGAAAGGCGGGGAACAGGGCGATCCGCCGCGGCTGAAAGCCTTCAGCGACATGGCGGAGAAGGAACAGCGTTTCACTTCGGATATCGAGAAGATCGTGGACACAACGGATATTCCGCTGCATATCATTCCCGACACGAAGCGGAACGACCGCAAGAACAAACATATCTTCCTGTCAACCAGCAACTTTATGCACTTGTACGATTTTGCCGTAGCCCTGCACGGAAGGAAAAAGGGAGAGGATACGCCGGTAAGCGTCCTGGAAGAGCATTTTGAGGCTTTGTCTTTAGAGTACCAGCTTTCTACGCTCAACAGGGCGAAGAATTTCAGCAGGTACCTGAACGCCATCGACTGTTTCTATACGGACAAACCGGTCGATTACGAGATGGTGACGGAATTTACTCCGGGGCAGGCGGCGATCTTCGCGCCCATGGAACATGAGCGGTGGATCCGGGACCATCAGGCAATGGGCTGGGTCTACGGGAAGGACTATGAGACTGTGCCGCTCCCCGATGGCATTGAATCGTCGTCACCGGAAGCCAAGGAGATGCGCGATACGTTCAGGGAGCAGATGCGCTGCCACAAACTTGCGATGGACGGGACCGTCACCACGGAGAGCATCCGCGAGCACTACAACGCTCTGTCCGAAGAAGACCAGGACAAGGACTGGAAGCCTTTCAACAGCCTGCTGAAGCTGCTGAAGAAGTTCGACGGCCTGAGGATCTATCATCTCGACTGACGACGAGTGGCTGCGCGATCACAGGCCCGGGCTGTGATCGGGCTTATGGAGGGGCCGGGAGGGAAAGAGAACATTCAGTCTTTTGACAATTGCATTACAAGGAATGAGAAAGGAATTCGGTATCTGAAAGGAGAGAAGGCATGAAATTTCCGAAGAACTTTTTGTGGGGCGGCGCTGTGGCAGGCAATCAGTGCGAGGGCGCGTATCTTACGGACGGCAAGGGACTGAGCGTTCCGGACATGCTGCTCGGGGGCGATGTGAATACGCCCAGGACTTTTTTACCGGTGACGGATCCGACCGCGTTCTATCCCAGCCACGAGGCGATCGATTTCTATCACCGCTATGCGGAGGATATCGCCCTGTTCGCGGAGATGGGCTTTACCTGCTTCAGGCTGTCCATCAACTGGGGGAGGATCTTCCCGAACGGCGACGACAAAGAGCCCAATGAGGCCGGTCTGGCCTTCTATGACAAAGTGTTCGACGAATGCAAAAAGCACGGGATCGAGCCTCTGGTGACGCTGTGCCACTATGAGATACCCTGGAACATCGTGACCAGATATAACGGCTTCTATTCGAGGGAGACGATCGACCTCTTCCTGCGCTACGCTGAGACTGTATTCAGGCGCTACAAAGATAAGGTAAAATACTGGCTGACCTTCAACGAGATCAACATACCGTGCATGGGAGAAGGCGGGATCGGCAATCTCTACGGCCTTGGCCTTATGGACGAGAGCGACATCAATGCCGACCACAGGATCCCTCTCTCGGAGCTGAAGAGCGACCCGCAGAAGACATACACCGCGCTCCATCATGAGTTCATCGCGTCCGCGCTCACTGTCAAGCTGGGACATGAGATCAATCCCGACTTCATGATCGGCAACATGATCTGCCATGTGACGGTGTATCCCCTTACGCCGAATCCCCAGGATGTCCTTGCCGCGCAGAAAGAGGACAACCTCAAGAACAACCTGTGCGGAGATGTGCAGGTGCGCGGAGCGTATCCGGAGTTCGCCTTCAAGTTCTTCAAGGACAACGGGATCGACCCGTCCTTCATTCTGGAGGGAGACGACAAGATCCTGAAAGAAGGTACCGTGGACATGTACACATTCTCCTACTACCAGTCGGGCTGCGTGACAGTGGATCCGAATGCGGAGAAGACCGGGGGCGATATGATCGGAAGCGGGAAGAACCCTTATCTGAAAGTCACTGACTGGGGCTGGCAGATCGATCCCGACGGACTCCGCTACACGCTGCTGTTCTTACATGACAGATATCCGGGAACACCTCTGATGGTCGTTGAGAACGGGATGGGCGCTTTTGACAAGGTGGAAGAAGACGGTTCGATCCACGATCCCTACAGGATCGAGTATTTCAGGGAGCATATCCGGGCGCTGGGAGAGGCGCTGGAAGACGGCGTCCCGGTGATCGGCTATACGACCTGGGGGCCGATCGACCTCGTCTCCGCGGGGACCGGCCAGTACGCAAAGCGCTACGGGTTCATCTATGTGGACCGCCACGACGACGGGACCGGAGACTTCTCCAGGAGCCGCAAGGACTCGTTCTACTGGTATAAGAAAGTGATCGGATCAAGGGGAGAGGATCTGGCCTGATGCTAAGATCCGATGATCAGATGTGACAGGAGGGGCAGGCGGTGGCACTTATAACGGCAATCATTGGAATTCTCGCTGCGCTGTGGCTGCTCCTTCTTATGCGGGAGCGCCGCCGGGCGAGGCGTGACCGCGCTTCGATCGCTCATGTGGTGCATGTGAACGGCACGCGCGGCAAATCCTCGGTCAGCCGGATGATCGAAGCGGGACTCCGTGCCGGCGGACTGCGCGTTTTCTGCAAGACGACCGGGACCGATCCGATGACGATCGACGTAGAAGGAAGGGAGGAACCTGTCCTCCGCAGAGGAAGGGCAAATATCCGTGAACAGATCGCTATCCTGAGACGCGCGGCCGCGCAGAACGCGGACGTGCTCGTGATCGAGTGCATGGCTGTTCTGCCGGAACTGCAATACGCGGCGCAGCATCAGATCCTGGATGCGGACATCGGCGTGATCACGAACGTGCGCCGCGACCACACGGATGTCATGGGAGATACACTGCCGCAGATCGCGGAGGCGCTTTCCAATACTGTCCCGCGCGGCGGAGTGCTGCTGACCGCTGAAGCGGCGGAGGCGCAGGCGTCTGTACTGGCGCGCAGGGCGTCCGAGCTGGGCTCCCGCTTCGTACAGGTGCTTCCTGACGGGACGGAGCCGGATTTTGACTTCGCTGAGAATATAGCCCTTTCTCTGGCGGTCTGTGAGGAGCTGGGTGTTCCCCGCGCCACAGCGCTGGAGGGGATGCGCCGGTATCACCGCGACCCTTATGCGCTCAGCCTGTACCGCAGGGGAGGAGCTGTATTTGCGAACGGACTGTCCGTCAACGACGTGCAGTCCACTGTTATGGTGTGGGAGAAGCTTCGGGAGAGACCGGAGTTCTCGGGAAGGGAGCTTACGCTCCTTGTGAACAACCGCCCCGACCGAGGAAGCCGCACCCGGGATATGGCGGAAACCTGCGCGCTGCTGCAGCCTCGGCGTATCTTTCTGATGGGCGCGGCGCAGGGCTTCATGCGCGCGAGCCTTACAAAACGGCTGCCGGGAACGAAGGTGATCCCGCTTAGGAATGCTGCGGCATTTGACATGGAGCAGTTCACGGAAGAGGACGCGGTCTACCTGATCGGCAATCTGGCCGGGGAGGGACGCGATCTGATCCGCAGGTTAAGAGAGGAGGGCGAGGAGATTGTATGACAGCGTAGTTATCCTGGGCGTGATAGTAAGTCTCATTTTCTCCGAGCTGACCGGACTCTCCGCGGGGCTTGTAGTGCCCGGCTACCTGGCCCTGTCGCTCCACACGCCGCTCCGTCTCGTGAGCACACTGGCGGTCGCGACCGCTTCTTACCTCATCTGCCGCCTGCTCTCTGAGTACGTGATCCTTTACGGGAGGCGGCGCTTCGGAGTGCAGCTTCTGCTGGCGTTCTTTTTCAGCATGCTGCTCCGGCGCTTCGGCACCGCGTTTCATCTGCCGAGTGTCGTCGGGACCCTGATCCCCGGCATCATTGCCCGCGAGATCGACCGCCAGGGCATCCGGGATGCCCTGCTCGCAATTACCGCAGTGACCGCGGCAACAGCTCTTTTGGCGCTTGCCGCGGGATATCCGCTTTTATAGGAGGTCTCCGGTCATGAAGAAGGATAG
>CAMOXN010000114.1 GCA_946629175.1 uncultured Lachnospiraceae bacterium
CGTGAACGACAGGCTTTCCCTCCCAGTCCGTTGTATATACGATCCCGGGAGCGCCATCCGCGTTCCAGGCGTCCGCGACCGCACGCCCGAACAGGTGCTGCGCGGCTTCCAGATACTTCTCCGCATCCTTCCGCGCGCGGTAACGCGCCGCCTTTTCAAGGGGGCATTCACCTGCCGGCCCGCCGGCTCCCTGACTTTCCTCACCCGCTGCGCACTGCCCGCCGAACGTGGAGAGCGCCCACTGCGTGATCAGCCTTGCCCATTCGATCCCGTGGCCGGGCGTCGCGCCGAAAGGCTTGAAAGGATCGTCCGGCTTGTCGATATTGCACATAAGATCCGGCTGCCAGTCGCTGCTGTAGTGCTCCGGGATCCTCCAATCATTGTTCCCCGCCCATACAAGGACGCGGTCGATGATGCGGCCTGCGCGGACTCTGTATTTCGGATCTCCCGTGACATCGGACGCCGCGAGGAAAGCTTCGACCGTGTGCATATTCGCGTTCAGCCCGCGGTAACTGTCGAGCTCAGTGAACTCTGTGTTCCACGTATCGCAGGCCAGCCCCTCTTCCTCGTTCCAGAAGCGCTTATCATAGAGCGCGATCGCCTCGTCCAGAAGCTCCTTCGCGCCGGGGCGCCCTGCCAGCAAAGCGCTGGATGCTGCCAGGATCACGAATGCGTGCGCGTAGCACTGTTTCCCGGGCAAAATACCGCCTTCCGCTGTTCTCCCGCTGTACCAGCCGCCGTTCTCCGTGTCGTGCAGCTCACCGCAGAGGCCTTTCAGAGCTGCGTCCGCCAGCTCTGCGCTGCCGGGATGGCCCAGAAAGACGCCCAGACTGTAGACATGGCACATACGGGCCGTGATCCATGTCTCGCGGCTCCTGTCTTTCCACGGCGTGCCGTCGTCGCCGAGGTAATAGGAACCGCCGCCCGGGGAGGGGAACCTGTGCCCGAACGTAAGGAGGCCTTCCGCATTCCGCGCAAGGAACGCCCTGTTTTCCGGTGTACCGATCTGATACTTCTTCTGTGTGCTGTCCATTTTACGACCTCCTTCAAAATCCTCAACTTACTAACGGTCATTTTGCAGCATTTTTCATGCAGAGCGGGCTTCGCAGCTCCGGGTCAGGGCCTTCCCGCTTTCCGTCCTCACTCTAAAGCCTGCTTCGCGACCAGTCTTCTGTACAGGAAGACGCAGATCACGGACGACAGCAGAGATCCCATAGGCGCCGCGAGCCCCATCGGGTACAGCGTCGCAGGGAACAGGACGGATGCCAGATAGGCACCGGGGATCCTGACAAGCGCAATGGAAGTGATGTTGTGGAAGAAGGAGTAGAGCGATTTTCCGTATGCGCTGAAATATCCGCTGAAGCAGAACTGGATGCCCGCCACAGCGCAGTCTATGGTATAGGACCGCAGGTACTGCCCGCCGAGCCTTACCACTTCGGGCTCATCGGTCACGAACACGCCGACGATCCGTTCCGCGGCGAACTGGCAGATCACAAAGACGATTGCCCCCGTGATCACGCAGACGCTGATCCCGTACCACAGCGCTTTCCTGCCCCGCTCGTGTTTGCCTGCGCCGGCGTTCTGCGCGGCGACCGCCGATACGGTGGAGAGCATGGACGAAGGGACAAGGAAGAGGAAGCAGATGATCTTTTCCACGATGCCTACGGCGGCGGCGACGTTGACGCCGCGGCTGTTCGCGATCGCCGTGATGACCAGGAACGACACCTGGATCAGCCCCTCCTGGAATGCCACCGGAACGCCGATCCCCGCGAGGCGGGACATCAGCCGTCCGTCCGGGATAAGGTCGCTTTTACTGACGCGGATGCCGCTATTTTGCCTCAGAAGGAAATGCAGCGCGAGCAGTACCGAAAATGCCTGGGAGCTCACCGTCGCGATCGCCGCGCCTGCCGCGCCCATTTTCAGGGGACCGATCAAAAGATAGTCGAACCCCACGTTGATCAGCCCCGCGATCGCGACAAAGACCATGGGGCTCCTCGTGTCGCCCATCCCGCGGAAGATACTGCTGATCACGTTATAGGCGACGATGAACGGCACGCCGATAAAGCAGATGATAAGGTACCTGCGCGCCTCCGTCAGCGCTTCCGGCGGGACGGACAGGATCCGGAGGACCCCGCCGGTGCTGAGCAGCAGGACGACAGTCAGGACCGCGGCGATCCCGGCGAACATCACTGCCGAGTTCCCGATGTAGCCGGCAGCTTCTTTCTGTGAACCGGCCCCTACCGCTCTGCTGATCGAGACCGTGGTCCCCATCGCGAGGCCTACGATCACGACCGTCAGCATATGCATCACCTGACTGCCGACTGCGACCGCGGACACCGCTGCGGCGCCGTTGAACTGTCCGGTGATGAACAGGTCCGCCATCCCGTAAAATGTCTGCAAAAAGCAGGCGATCAGATAAGGGACGGCAAACTGCATCATCTTTCCGAACAGGTTTCCGTTTGTTAGATCTTTCTGCATCTGAATTTCCTTGTGATCTGCTTAAGAGCGCAGTGCGCCCGCAGCATTTATGAGCAGCACCCCACAGTCCTGAATGCTCTTCATTCCGGATTGTGGGGTGCTTGAGATTCATATCATGACCCGCTGCCGGATCAGTAGAATACGACTACCGGCATGCCCGTCCTCACATAACTGTAAAAAGTGGGAGCAATGGAAGGAGGAAGATTGATGCAGCCGTGCGATCCGTCGTATTTATAGATCGTTCCGCCGAAGCTGCGCCTCCAGCTCGCGTCGTGGAAACCGCACCCGTTGTAGAAAGGCATCCAGTAATCCACATGCGAGATGTAGGAGTACTCGCCGTTCGCGAGCCTCTGTCCCTTGAGGTCGGTATCCGTGTCCTTGTAAAGGATCTGGAAAACGCCGGTGGGTGTCCCGCGCCCGTTGGCCGGAAGTCCCGATACGCAGTCCGTCTGGCAGACGCAGTCGCCGTCTATGTAGATCCACACGTGCTGCGCGGAGAGATTGGCTTCGATATATGTGTTTCCGATCCCTCTCCCGCGCGTATACTGCTGCTGGTAAAAATACGGCTCTCTCTCGTCCGTATCCCCGTCCCAGAGAAGATCGAACACTTCTTCCCTCTCGGAGACTTTGTTGACCGCGTAGCCGTAATCACCGCCGTTGATCTCCATGTCCCCTCTGTTCGTCGCGTGGAAGTACCAGGTGCTGCCGACCGTATTGACGTTCCTTGCCAGCTCATCCACCCAGTATTCGATATTGTCTTCCCAGAGATCCTCGTCCCTGTAGTAATTCCCGTTCTCATCCCGGGAGAGCCAGTTCACTGTGGTGTTCTTGTCGAGGGTCATCGTGTCGCCGCTCGGGAGCTCCCAGGTAATGCTTCCGGCGAGCATGTGGTTAAGATCTTCACATTTTTCGACGATCTCTTTGTCGTTCGAGCGTACCTTGGGCTTTCTGTATCCCCACTTGAGAGACGCCACGTCGATCTCCGGCTCCTCTTTCTCGACCGCTTCTTCCGCGGCCTGCCGCACGACGGAAAGGTTGATATAATTGCCCTCCGTCTCGGGTATGATCTTAAAAGTGGTCTCCTGAAGCTCGATATAAGCGTCTTCCGGGCTGACCATACGGCTCTTCTGGAGTTCGGGGAGCGCGTTGACAGCCGCTATGAGCCTGTCCGGATCAAAGGTCGTCTTCAGCTCCACTTCCCCGTCCGTGCGCCTGAAGAAGCACATGAACCACTTCCTGTGGTCCTGGGACTGCAGAATGCGGTCCACACTGCCGTCCGGCTTCACCTTAAAGCCGATCTCGGTGCCGGAAATGACTTCCACTTCGCCGTCGCGGAACGCGATCTTGAGCTCGTATCCGTTCGCTTTCTCCGAGAAGATCTTCTCGACCTCCGGAGAAGTCATACCGCTGACTTCCTGCCCGTTGATGTAAGTATTCTTGAGGAAATGGGTCCGGGAATAAGTGTACCCGTAATAGTAACTGCCACCGATGACCATAAGGAGCAGGAAGATCAGGAGCAGCGCTCCGCCGCCGCCTCTTTCCGGCGGTCCGTCGTCTTCATCGTCATCGTCCGCGTAAGCTGAAACGGGCGGCACGGCGCTCCCCGCAGGCTGCGCGGGAGGCGTGTCTGTCATTGCGGCAGACTCATCGCTGCCGGTGACTGTTGCTCCGGTGGCCGCGTCGGACGCAGGATCATTCTCTTCCTGATAGCGCGGCCTTTCTTCATAGACTTCCACAGGGATCGGGTTCTCCGCGAGGCCCGCGGCTTCATAGTCGTACTCTTCGGACGCGCTGCTGAGCGGCGCTTTTTCATATTCCCGGATCTCTTCCGATGAAGGGGGCTCAACAGCCGCAGGCGACTCAGGTTGTTCGGCCTGTTCCACGGTGGCCTCTTCGGCCGGCTCCGCAGCCGGTTCCTCCGCGAGCGCAGGTGCCTCCGCGGGTTCCGCCACGGACGCTTCCGCAGGCGCGGGTCCTTCCGTTATCTGTTCTGTGACCTCCGGTCCGGCTGCCGCTGTCTCAGCGGGTCCCGGCGCCGCAGGCTCCGTCTCGTTTTTGTTCTTTTTCCAAAAGAATATCGACATTTGTATCTCCTTAGAAATACTGCTCCTCATCCGGTGCGCTGCCGCGTCAGATGATTCCCAGAATGAAGACCAGAATTACGATAAGAGGCAGAACGTAAGTTGTATAAGGCCTCATCCACTGCATGACCTTCATACCGCTTCCCTGGTCAGCCTCCTCGACAAATTTGTCCCAGCCCCATCCATAGCGCTGCGTGCAGAACAGCACGAACAGGAACGCGCCGATCGGGAGCATATAGTTGCTGACGATCAGGTCTTCGAAGTCAAGGACGCTCGATCCCTCTCCAAGAGGCTGGATAAAGGACAGGACATTGAATCCCAGAGCACAGGGGAGCGAAAGAACGGTCAGGATGATCGTATTGTAAAGACCCGCCTGTTTGCGGCTCCATCCGAACTGGTCCATGCACATCGCCATGATGTTCTCAAATACAGCCAGCACCGTAGAGAACGCCGCGAATGTCATAAATACGAAGAAGAGGCTCCCCCACAGTCTTCCCAGCGCCATGTGGTTGAAAATATTGGGGAGCGTGATGAACAGGAGGCCGGGGCCGCTGTCAGGCTGCACACCGTATGCGAAGCATGCCGGGAAAATGATAAGTCCCGAGCAGATCGCCACAAAGGTGTCCAGCACGATCACGTTGATCGACTCGCCCATCAGCGCTCTGTCTCTTCCGATATAACTTCCGAAGATCGCCATAGAACCGATACCGATGCTCAGGGTGAAGAACGCCTGGTTCATGGCATTCACACATACCTGGAAGAAACCGATCTCAGACACTCTCTTCATGCTGGGAAGGAGATAGAACTCCAGTCCCTCAGAAGCTCCCGGAAGGAAAATGCTGTTGATCGCGAGAATGATCATGATCACCAGAAGGGCGATCATCATGACCTTCGTCACCTTCTCCAGACCGTTCTGCAGTCCCTGGGAATTGACCCAGAATCCCAGCACGATGACGACCAGCATGCAGCCGGCCTGGATCACGGGATTTCCGAGGCCTCCGGTAAATGCCGCCGCGACCTGGTCCGCTTCGAGTCCGTTAAAGCTGCCGGCCGCTGTCCTGGCAAAATACTGAAGCATCCAGCCGGCTACCGTCGTGTAATACATCATCAGGA
>CAMOXN010000115.1 GCA_946629175.1 uncultured Lachnospiraceae bacterium
GATCCATAATCTCATAGGCCTCCACGGTCGTGAGTCTCTCATCGCTCATTACGACCGGCAGGCCTGTCCTTCGTTCCAGCTGATCCCGGAACGCCATTGTATTCTCTGCTCTGAACCCGGCGGAATCGTCCATGTTGAGGGGAAGCCCCAATACGATCAGCTTCACGTCTTTCTCAACACACAGTTCCTCTATCCTGGAGAAAGTCTTGCGGATCTTGCTCTCCCTGTCGCGCCTTATGATCTCCACAGGCTGCGCTGTCATGAGCAGCTCGTCACTGAGAGCCACTCCGCATGTCTTAGAGCCAAAATCCAGTCCCATTACCCTCATGACCGGTCACTTCTCATCCCAGTGATTGAAAGCGATGTAATCGTTCATGATCTCTTCCACGAGTTCGTCGCGTTCCACCTTCATGATCAGGCTCCTCGCCCCCATGTAATTGGTGATGTAGGTCGGATCCCCTGACATAATATAACCGACGATCTGATTGACCGGATCATAGCCCTTCTCCGACAGAGCTTCGTAGACCACAGAAAGGATCTTCTTGACGCCTGTCTCCTGATCCGGCTGCACTTTAAAGAACTGTGTGTTTCCCAGGTCAACCTTTGTTTTCTTCGTATTGTTCTGATCCATAAATCTCCCGACCTCACATTGATTTGCTGCTATTTCCCTGCTTGCGCGGAGTTCCCGAACGGGAACGTCCGTTTACATCTCTTAATAATACCTTAAATTTCAGCTTCTGTGAAGACTCTGGCAGTTAACATATTAAAACAACCTGCCAGATCCTGTCAAAATCCTGCCTCCGCGGCCGTTCCGGTCACTGCTCCGGACAGAACATGAGCCCCGGCGCGTCTTTTGCCGCACCGGTAAATGTCCCCCTGACCAGCTGTCCGGGCTCAAAACGCTCTCCGTCTTCCTGCCTTTCCGCCCCGCAGGGATCTCCGCAGATGATATACCCTTCCACATAACGCTTTGTGTGGCCGCGCCAGCACAGGCCAAAAGGCATCTGCGCTTTTTCCTCCAGAAGCAGTTCCTCCTCTTTACCGATGAACTTCGCGCGGTATTCCATCGACTGACCGGCCGTCATTTCAAGGAGAATGTCGCTGCGCGTCCCCTTCACGGGTTCCGGGATCTGAACGGGCATCTTCGCCGCCGCCGTCCCTCTGCGGACGGAGTATTTGAAGACATGCATCTCATAGAAGTTCACTTCTTCGAGAAACTTCACTGTTTCAGCGAACTCCGCCTCCGACTCCCCGGGAAAGCCGACGATCACGTCCGTCGTAATGGCGGGATCTTCGTAGTACTTCCGCAGGAGCTTCACGCTCTCCATGAATTCTGAAGTGGTGTAGTGGCGGTTCATCCTGCGGAGCGTCGCGTCGCATCCGCTCTGCAGCGACAAGTGGAAGTGCGGGCATACCTCGGGCATCGCCGCGATCCCCCTCACGAACGCTTCCGTCATGATCCTGGGCTCAAGCGAGCTCAGCCTTATCCTCTCGATGCCGGGGATCTGCCTGATCCGCTCCATCAGGTCGATCAGAATAGCGCCCGACTTAAGCGGGTCAAAACGCACGGCCTGCGGCCCCGCGCTGTCCCCGTTGTTTCCCTGTCCGGGGTTTCCCTTTTCAGCGCCGCCCTGCGCCTGCGCGCTCCATTCCAGCCCGTAGGAACTGACGTGGATCCCCGTGAGGACCACCTCGCGGATCCCTTTCCGCGCCACAGTCCGGATCTCCTGCAGGACTTCGCCCGGCCTTCGGCTGCGGATCCTTCCCCGCGCATAAGGGATGATGCAGTAAGTGCAGAACTGGTTGCAGCCGTCCTGTATTTTGATATAGGCGCGTGTGTGGCCGGGGTCCTCCAGCTGCATGTCCTCGTATTCGGGCCGCCGCGTGAGGTCGGTCATCGTCCTGCCGCCGAGCGTGCGCTTCGCGAACGCGTCGCCGCAAGCCGCGTCAACCTCGGGCCCGCCCTGCGGACGGCGACCGCAGCCCGGACCTGTGATCGAACTACCGCAGCCCGGGCCTGTGATCTCTTCGCGCTCCGTGAGGAACTCGTCCAAAAGCTCTGCGATCCTGCTCTTGTTGTTGTTCCCTATGGCAAGATCAATGGCCGGGTCTGTTCCCACCCTGTCCGGGTCGGTCTCCACGTAGCATCCCACGGCGATGACTACTGCGGCGGGGTTCCTCTTTTTGGCCTTGTGGATCATCTGGCGGCTCTTTCTGTCCGCGATGTTCGTGACGGTGCACGTGTTGATCACATACACCTCCGCCTCCTCCTCGAAAGGAACGGGGGTATATCCGGCTTCCTCTAATTTCCGGCGCATAATGTCAAGCTCATAGCTGTTGACTTTGCAGCCGAGGTTGTGAAATGCTACGCGTTTCAATTGATTTCTCCCGTTTTATTTGTAACTTACGACATTGACTTTTCCCTGCGCAGAATTTACTATTAAAACACAAAGCGAACGAATAATAAGGAGGTATAGAACCTATGAAGACTGTGATGATCTCATTGAATTCTATCGATAAAGTCAAGTCCTTTGTAAATGATATTTCCCGTTTTGATTATGATTTCGACCTGATCTCAGGGCGCTACGTCATTGATGCCAAGTCCATCATGGGCATTTTCTCCCTGGACCTGAGCAAGCCCATTGAGCTCAACATACACGCTGAAGAGGAAGCAGACGCAGTCATTGAGGCGCTGAAGCCTTACATTGTCTGACCGCTGCGCAAGCATCCGGAATTGTAATCAACAAGCCCCGAAGCCATAACGGTTTCGGGGCTTTTTGCGCGCGGAGCCGATTCCGGCCATAACTGCCGTCAGACCTCCAGCTCCCCGTCCCTGGTCTTCACGATCCTCGTGCTGTCTTTTGCCACGATCAGGATCTCGTCCGTCGCGATCGCCCTGTCCACCATCTCGTCGATCTTCTCGTCGAGGTTCTTCTCGTGGCGCTTGATCACGTCGAGGCGCGGTTTCGTCACCGGGTGCTTGGCCACAAAGATCGTGCAGCAGTCCTCGTAGGGCAGGATCGACGTCTCGAAAGTGCCGATCTTCTTGGAAATCTTTATGATCTCTTCCTTGTCAAATCCGATCAGCGGCCGGAAGACGGGCAGCGTGCACACTTCGTTGGTCACGCCGAGCGCGGTCAGGGTCTGGCTCGCGACCTGCCCGATGCTCTCTCCGGTGATCAGTCCCAGGCACTCCGCCTGCCGCGCGAGCTTCTCCGCAATGCGCATCATAAAGCGGCGCATGATGATCGTGAGCTCGTCGTGCGGGCACTTCTCGTAGATGTAGAGCTGGATCTCGGTGAAGTTGATGTTGTGCAGCCAGATCGGTCCCGTATAAGCGGCCACCTGGCTCGCGAGGTCGATGACCTTCTGCAGCGCTCTCTCGCTGGTATAGGGAGGCGCGTTAAAATAGACCGCGTCCAGCTTCACACCCCTCTTCGCGATCATGTATCCCGCCACAGGGGAGTCGATGCCGCCCGACAGGAGCAGCATTGCTTTGCCGCCTACGCCGACCGGAAGGCCGCCCGGACCGGGAATGATGTGGGAGTAGATGTATATTTTCTCCCTGATCTCAATGTGGAGCATGATCTCCGGATCGTGGACGTCCACCGTCAGGTTCGGACAGGTCATGAGGACCGCCTCGCCGACCTCCTCGTTGACGTGCATGGAATCGATCGGGTACTCCTTGTTGAGCCTTCTCGCGTGTACCTTGAATGTCGCGGTCTCATCGGGATACTCTTCCTTCATAAAAGCGGCCGCCGCTTCGCGGAGTTCCTCTATGGGCTTTACAGGCATCTCCTTGATGGGGCAGATGCCGGAAATGCCGAACACGCGGCTCAGCGCCTCAGTGACTTCGCCGAAGTCGTACTCGGACAGGCACTCCACGAAGACCCTTCCGTAGGTCCTGTGGATGGCAAAGTTCCCCTCGCAGGGCTTCAGCGCGTGCTTGATCTGGCGCACCAGCGCCTCCTCAAAGATGTGGCGGTTCTTGCCCTTGATGCCGATCTCCGCGTATTTGATTAGGAAAGATTGATATTTCATATTACCTCCTGCTGCCCCGGCCGGGGTCAGCACGCGATCACAGCCCGGGCCTTGCGGTCGCAGCGCGATCACAGCCCGGGCCTTGCGGTCTCGCCTTGCTCAATGTCTCGTATACTTCCTCAGGAAAGGAATGACTTCATGCAGCGCCGATGACGCCTGCAGGACATCTTCCTCCGTATTCATGCCCGACAGGCTGATCCGGATCGTGCTGTCCATGTACGGCCTCGGCAGCCGGATCGCATCCAGCGTCGCCGACAGGTGCGGCCGGTTGCTCGAGCAGGCGCTTCCCGAGGAGACATAGACGCCCTTGTCCTCCAGCGCGTGCAGCAGCACTTCCGCGCGCACGCCCGGTACCGTCAGGCTGACGATGTGCGGCGCGCCTTCCCGCCCCTGCGGCCCGTTGACCTGCACTTCCGGGATATCCCCGACTTCTTTTATGAACAGCTCGCGCAGTCCGTACAGCTTCTCGATCTCCCTGTCAAAATCCTGATACAGCATCTTCGCGGCAAGCCCCATCGCGGCGATCCCGGCGACATTCTCTGTCCCGGAACGCATGCCGTTCTGCTGTCCGCCGCCGAAGATCAGGTTCCTGACCTTTACTTTGTCGCCGATGTACAAAAATCCGATGCCTTTAGGCGCATGGATCTTGTGCCCGCTGACAGCCATAAGGTCTATGCCCCATTTGGCTGGGTAGATCCGCGCCTTGCCGAATCCCTGCACCGCGTCCACATGGAAGAGCGTCGAGGGGTTCTTTCTTTTGATCCTTTTTCCGATCTCTTCGATGGGCTGGACCGATCCGATCTCATTGTTGGTATGCATGACGGATACCAGGATCGTGTCCTCTCTGACAGCTTCCTCCACGGATTCGGGGGAGACGATGCCTTTCTCATCCACGGGAAGATAGGTCACGTCAAAATCCTGACTTTCCAGGAACTTCATAGCCTCCAGAACTGCCGGATGCTCTATTCTGGTCGTGATCAGATGCCGGCCTTTTCTGCAGTTCGCCATTGCGCCGCCTATGATCGCGATGTTGTCGGACTCCGTCCCGCAGGAAGTGAACAGGATATTCTTCTCCCTGACTTTCAGGATCTGCGCAAGTGTGCGCCTTGCTTCCGTTATGTATTTCTCTGCCTCCACTCCCTTGTGGTGCATGCTGGAAGGATTTCCGTAATCCTCCAGATAGATCTTATTCATCAGCTCCGCCGCTTCCGGAAAGCACCGGGTCGTAGCCGAATTGTCCAGATATGCTTCTCTCATGATCCCTCTCGTGATCTCTCTCATGTGAACTCCCGGGCAGCCGTTCCCTCTTGTGCGGAACTGCCGGCGGTTAACAGCCATTCTCCATGTCGGTACCTGAACCGCTGTATCGGTTTCAGGTTCAGTCTCGTATTGTGCATGATAACACAACCGTTTTGTGATTACAAACTGAAATCGTGTTGACTCCCTGATCGCATTTATAGTTTGCTGTCGGATAGCGCTTGCTGCTCGCTGTCGGATGGCGCTTGCTGCTCGCTGTCGGATGGCGCTTGCTGCTTGGACTTCCCATGCCTCTT
>CAMOXN010000116.1 GCA_946629175.1 uncultured Lachnospiraceae bacterium
ACCTCGACGGAGAGTACAAGGAAGAAAATGTGGAGATGATGGCCTGGAAGACCGTCAAGGGAAGTTACCCCGACACGGAGCATGTGAAGTTCCGCACGCTTCCGGAAGTGACCGTCGCAAGCTGCACTTATAAGGGCAGCTACACCCGGATCACAGATGTCTACGCAGCGGTCATTGCCTGGATGGAAGCAAACGGGTACGAACCCGCTGAACCGATGTTCAACATCTACCACGTAAGTCCGCATGAGACGCAGGATCCGGATGAGTTCGTAACGGAGATCTGCTACCCGGTGAAGAAAAAACAGTGATCGTATTCTGCGGATCTTCTGCCCCGGTCTGTATAAGGCCGGGGCAGTCTTTTTTCTGCTAAAGCGATCGCCATTACTTATGAACGTAAGATTCCCGAGTCAATTGAATATATTTATGGTATAATCCAAATTACAAATATAACTCATCGGGGAGGGCCGCAATATGCGAAGAAAGGAAGACCGCACCGGTCAGATCCTGGAACTTTTGGTGCGGGAGAAGAAACTGGAAGTCGCCGAACTCTCGGCGCGCCTGGGCGTCTCCCAGGTCACCGTCCGCAAGGACCTGGACGCCATGGAGGCGCAGGGGCTGATCACCAGGGAACACGGCTTCGCCGTTCTGTCCAGCACGGATGATATCAAGGGGCGCCTCGCCTACCACTACGAGGAGAAACGGAGGATCGCGCTTCGCGCCGCAGAACTTGTAAAGGACGGCGACACCATCATGATCGAGAGCGGGAGCTGCTGCGCGCTTCTGGCCGCAGCGCTGACTGAGCTGCGGAGCGGCGTCACCATCATCACCAACAGCGCTTTCATCGCCGATTACATCCGCCGCTCCTCCGATTTCCAGATCATTCTTCTGGGCGGCATTTACCAGCAGGACGCCCAGGTCATGGTAGGCCCCATGGTGCGCCAGTGCGCGGAGAACTTCTGGGTCGACCGCTTTTTCATCGGCGTCGACGGCTGGTCCGCGAGAGCCGGATTTACCAATCAGGACCAGATGCGCGCGCAGGCCGTACGCGATATGGCGCGGCAGGCGGATCAGGTCATTGTCCTGACAGAGTCCGAGAAGTTTACGGGACACGGCACTGTACCGCTCAATTTAAAGGATCAGGTGAAGACCGTCATCACGGATCGGGAGATCGGGGCGCAGATCACAGCGGAACTTGAATCCCGCGGGATCGAGGTGCTGACCGGCTGATGTTTAAAAAGGGACGGTCCTTCCGACAACTCCCGGTCTCAAAGTTGTCAGAAGGACCGTCCTCTTTGATACACCTTTATACTCACCAGAACAGTTCCATGATCGTCCTCACCATAAATACCGTAAGTACCAGCAGCATGACCGGCTTGACGACCGCTCCTCCTTTTTTGTCAAAAGAGTTCACCCCGATCCAGTTTCCCGCCATATTGCAGAGTCCTGCCAGAAGCCCCAGCGGGATCAGTACAGTTCCGTTAATGAGGAATACGGCCAACGATGTGACGTTCGTCGTCATGTTTATGGCTTTTGTGAGCCCGTTCGCCTCCTTGAGAGTCAGGTGCGCCACTGATGTGAGGAGCAGGATCAGGAAGGTCCCCGTGCCCGGTCCGTAGAACCCGTCATATGCGCCGATCACGAACGCGATGATGCTGCTGAGGATGCAGGTCTTCCTGTAACTGAAAGGCTCCCTCTCCACATCAAAGTTCTTGGACCTCAACACGAACCAGGCGGTGATCGGAAGGATGAAGAGCATCAGTATTTTGAACGTCTGATTGCTGATGATGAGGCTGATATTGGCGCCGGTATAGGAACCGGCCAGGGCGCACACCACTGCGAAGGCAGCCAGTTTGAAATTGATGTACCCTTCCAGCGCGAAACGGATCGTCGCCATGGAAGTGCCCATGCAGGAACTCATCTTGTTGGTGCCGATCGCGAGGTGCGGCGGCAGACCGACCAGCATGTAGCTCGGCAGCGTGATGAGGCCGCCTCCGCCCGCGATGGCGTCCACGATGCCCGCCACGAAGACAGCCGGGAAGACCGGCCAGTACTTGATGATGATGTCCTGTATAAGATTCATTCCGATCAATGCAGTCATTGTCATTTCTCCTTGAATAGTAGTTATTGTTTCTGTTTTCTGCTATAATTTTCCACCAAAGATACTGATCTGTGAAATACGAAACAGTTGAACACCTTATCATCAAATACCTATAGGGGACGGATCAATGCTGGAGTATAAAGAATATATCTATGCAGTCTATCGCAACCGCAGCTTTTCCAGGGCCGCGGAGGAACTGCATGTTTCCCAGCCGTGGCTGAGCGCCGCCATCAAGAAGACAGAGCAGGAGCTGCAGCTGAAGCTGTTCGACCGCACCACTAACCCCGTCTCCCTGACGGAAGCCGGCCGCTACTATATTGAACAGATCGAGCAGATCATGGCCATAGAAGAAAGGATGCAGCAGAGATTTGCCCGGATGCGGGCCGTGTCGGGGGAGACGCTCCGCATCGGCAGCTCCATGTTCTTCTGCACTTATGTGCTGCCGTCCCTCCTCAGGGACTTTCGCAGTCAAAATCCTCAGGCCGCCATCACTCTCGTGGAGGGCAGTCCGGATGACCTCATGCAGAAGCTTCTGAGGGGCGAGCTTGATGTCGTTCTGGATGCGGAAGAAGTGAAAGACAAGCAGATCACCTCTGTCCCCTGGTCAAAAGAGGAAGTGATCCTGGCAGTTCCGGCCCGCTTCAGCATAAATCGTAAGCTGGCAGCTCACGCATATACTTTTGACGGATTTCTGAAGAGGAACCTGCCCGGAGGCCGGAAGCCGCCGGCATCTCTGAGCGCTTTCCGGGACCAGCCGTTCCTGCTGCTGAGCCGTGAGAACGATCTGTATCATAGAAGTTTCCTTCTCTGTGAGAACGCGGGCTTCACGCCCGATGTCAGATTCCTGGTGACGCAGCTTATGACCGCCTATTATCTGGCGATCGAAGGCCAGGGCGTCACGTTCCTGCGGTCTTCCATCCCCGAATATGTCACACCGACGGATGCGCTCATGTTCTATGAGATCGATGATCCCGCCGCTTTCCGGAGCATCTACCTTTCCTATCTGGAATCCGGCTGCTCGGGTCTGCAGAGCGAATTGATCGATTACATGGGTCATTTGACCTCAGAGGTCATTTGACCCTCATTCCGGGATCGTTCCTCTCAGGATATGATCCCTGATGATCTGATCCG
This sequence comes from uncultured Lachnospiraceae bacterium, assembly GCA_946629175.1. Taxonomy (GTDB): domain Bacteria; phylum Bacillota; class Clostridia; order Lachnospirales; family Lachnospiraceae; genus CAG-791. Next base: position 3,230 of record CAMOXN010000116.1, read on the forward strand.
TTACTTCATACAGTTTTACAGAGCCCAGCTTAGTCTTTCTCTGGCGCCCGTAGATCGTGGACGCCGTCACGCCGTGCTCGACCCAGTCCGATCCGCCGTTGCTGTTGTTGAGCATAAGGGGCTGGAGATTGTCGAGGGAGTGGGCAAACCTGGCCTCGGGGCTCTCGTAAGCTTCGAACTCGTCGAACAGCGCAGTCAGCTCCTCCTTCTGGTCGTCCGGCAAAATAGAGAAAATTCTCTCTTTTGCCGCGTCTTCGCGGGCTTTCTGCGTCTTCAGGTTCTCTTCGTCATATGCGTAGGTGTCGCCGGCATCGATCTCCACGATGTCGTGGATCAGGCACATCAGCATGACTTTCGCTATGTCGACTTCCTCATTCGCGTACTCGCGCAGCAGATAGGCCATGACCGCCATGTGCCAGGCATGCTCCGCGTCGTTCTCGTTCCGGCCGTGTCCGGACAGGTGCGTCTGACGCAAGATATTCTTCTCTTTATCGATCTCCAGCGCAAAATCCAGCTGTCGTTTTAAGCGTTCGTCCATTTTCCTTCTTCTCCCGGGGTCATTTGACCTCTGGGGTCAAATGACCCCTTTGCCCCCTCTGCCGGGCCATTTCACCTCTGGGGTCAAATGACCCCTTTGCCCCCTCTGCCGAACTGCTCCGTAGGGACCGGCACCTTCCGCGCCTCGCTGCGCGCCAGGGCGATCACTTCCGCACCTGCGACAGCCGCGACATCCGCTTCCCATCCGCCGGTCCTGTCCAGCTTTGCGAGCGACCTCTCCATGATCCTGCACTCATTTTCCTCGTCCGGAAGTCCTATGGACAGTTTCATCAGAAAGCGGTCCATCTGCGCCTCGGGAAGCGGGAACGTTCCCCCGGTCTCGATCGGATTCTGGGTCGCGATGACGAAGAAAGGATCCGGCAAAGGACGCGTGACACCGTCCGTCGTCACCTGCTTCTCCTCCAATGCTTCATCCCCCGCTACCGCGTACTCGATCTGGGATGGCGTGTAGGATCCGGGAAGCTCTGTGCCGCCCGGATGCATGCGGATCAGGGAGATGTACGCCCTCCGTATTCCGGCAGCCGGCCCGATACCCGCAAGAAGGGGCAGCCTGTCCGTTCCTGCGCGCGTTCTTTGCTTTCTCTCTTTTGCATTCGTCCGTTTCCGCGTGTCTCCGGTCTCCGGATCCGCCGCCAGAAAACCATAATAAAAGCTGTACAGGCCCAGATAGACCAGATAGACCGCTAAGAGCAGGCCGGCCGCGATCATGATCCCGTCCATGGCGAGCCAGAAATAATGCAGCCACGGGAACATTGCCTCCGCCGCTTCCGGGTCGAACGGCCTGAACCCGGCAGGGGCGCCTATATTTCCCCCGGACAGCCAGCTCGCCAGCAGCATGAACAGCCCTATGACAGATCCGATGATCCAGACGAACAGGAACATAAAAGCTTCCAGGATCAGAAACACCGACTCGTCCCCGGAACACGCCGCTGTCAGTCCGGCGCATAGGAGGAGCGCCGCCGCCAGATAGACGGCCAGAAGCCCTGTGTTCAAATGCCTGATCTTCCTATACGGGACCCGCGTCCTCTCGGATGCGGCCATGTAAGTCCGCTCCAGGCTTTTCTGGTTGTGCCAGGAAAGGAACAGAAGGACCAGGCCGGTCTCCATGACGAAGGCCAGGGCGCGCAGCATCGGGATCTCTCCGAATGTCCCCACCATCCAGATGAGCACCGGCAGCAGCAGACAATAGGGCTGCGGCACAAAGGCCGGCTTTTGTGAGACCCTCCCTCCATAGAGGGCCCATATCTCCGCAAGGCTGACCGCTGTCAGCGGGATCCAGGCTTCCGCCATCAGGGCCCTGCCCAGGACCGCGGTCAAAATAGCGATGCCCAGACAGGCTGCCGTATAAACGGGAAACGTGCGGATCCGATGCTGGATCCTGTCGGCCGCGACCGCGACAACAGCCATGAAAAGACAGACGGAAGCCATCGCGGCACGGGAAGCATCGGTAAAAATGCCCAGCGCTGCTGCCGATCCCGTCAGCATCAGTATATTTGTAAGTACGCGTATGACGCGCAGTCCGATGCGCTCACGGTCGATCCGGGGGTCTGACATAATGGTTCCTTTCCTATGCTTCTCTATCCGGGAGCCGTCTCTACAGCTGTACCGGCACAAAGCGGATGTTCGCGGGCATCTCCCTCCGCTCGATCCCGGGATCCAGCGGGCAGATCCAGAGGAGTCCTCCGCACTGCGCGGAGAGCGCCTCCGCCTCCGCAAGGAGCGCGTCGGACTGTCCCGAGGAGATCAGGCAGAGGGTCGTGTTCTCCGCCGTCCGCTCGTTCATGTCCAGTCTCTCCTGCC
>CAMOXN010000117.1 GCA_946629175.1 uncultured Lachnospiraceae bacterium
GGATCCTTGAACATGGCCATGAGCTTCTCGTCGAGGACCTTCTCGATCTCTTCCTGCCTTTCGACCGGTGTATCGGGGTTCCTCACCATCATAAGGGTCAGGTCCTCATAAGTGTCCTGGACCATTCTGTAAGAGATGATCTCGGGGATATAATTGACGATCCCGGAGATGTTTCCCCATTCCGTGACGCTTCCGTCCCTGTGGTGGATGACGTCGTTCATTCTTCCCTGGATGCCTCTCATGAAGCGGAGCCCTTTCTTCATATAGCTGTCCGCCTGGTCGTAAGAGGTATAGTTAATCAGGGGAAGCTCTGTCTTGTACAGGGGCGTGATGACCATCATGCCCTTCATGGCGGGCCCTGTCAGATCCTGGTTATAGACGTTTACGACGAACAGGTCGCTGTTGACCTGGTAGTATTTCCTGCCCGGAAGACGGATGACGCAGGAACCGGTCTCGCCCATGCCGTAAGCGTCGATGAGGCCCGGACCGAAGACTTCGGTGAGAAGAGCCCTGGACGGATCGTCGAGCATCTCGCCGAAAGGCGTGTAGAAATCAGGCTTGTGCAGGTAAAGGTCGTTCTCCTTGACATACTTGGCGATGCGCATGAGCAGGTTCTTGTGGTTGTAAAGGTAATCCGGCTTGTACGCGTTGATCTCGTCGACGAGAGTCTGTGTGTCTACGCGCTGCTTGATCGTATCGGACATGTACTTGCGGCGCAGGATCCCCATTTTCTGGATGGGGGAGTCGTATTCCTTGACCGGCCCGTGCAGGGAATTGGGGCGGCTCATCGTCTTGCCTGTAAAAGGATTGAAGCCGCCGTATCCCATCGTGCGCAGCCAGTTGGCTGTCACATAGGCGTACTCCCTGGGAGAGATCAGGACGCGCAGCGGCCTTCCGGTGGAACCGGATGTGGGAGATACGTGCCAGTATTTATACTTTTCCGGATCCCTGGCCGCTTCTTCGTCCATCCAGTCGCGCAGCTCGTCTTTGGTGAGGAGCGGAAACTTGTACAGATCTTCCGCGCAGTGATAATCGTCCGGAGTCGTGCCGCTCTTTTCGAATCTCTCGCGGTAGAAGGGGATCTCATAGGCGGCTTTCATCAGTTCGTGGACGCCCTCTTTCTGCTTCTCGAGGATCCGCTCGCAGTTCTTCCTGCTCACGGGCTTTTTCTCCACTTCCGCGTAGGCGGCCAGAGAATAAATGTGTTCCAGTTTATGGTCGAGTTCGTAATTACGCATGTGTTCCTCCTGATCTGATGCTTTATTAAAAAAGATATCATTTTCTGATGTCATACCACATTGTACCATTTCGTCGGGGGATGAACAGTAACAATTTGATAGATTAAGAGAAAATTGATGTTTGTTTCATGGTTATTGACGTGTGTGTCGAAAGATAGCTGATCCGGCTGACGGAGAGATTAACAATATTAATATATAATTTCATAAATATTTTCAAAAATTAATATTTAAAAGCGAAAATGTAACATAAATATGCGAAACTTTCTAAAAAAAGTCTAAATAGAGTGAAGAAAAACTGGATTGCTTGACAGCTAAAAAAGCATTTGTTATAGTACCCACGGCTAAAAGCCGCTCCGGTTACGGAAATCTTACAAACTGATTTCGGGCTGCCGCCCGGATGAAAGTCAGGAGGCTACATGGTTCAAATCAGACCGAAGGTACTAACGGGGCTGGTCACATTCTCGGTGGCGGCAGCTGCTCTGGGAATGCCGGCGCAGGCGATGGGACTGCCTGCAGCGGGAGTTTCTGAAAACGAAGAGACCGGCATTATTTTGACCCCGGCAGCGGGCGACGTGATCACGCCGGAGAACGCGAATGCGCAGTTCATCGCGGAAGCCGTCCGTTCGATCGTCGGACCCGGCGAGAGAGGCGCAGTCAAGGAAGAGAGAAAGGCTGTGATCAACAGCGCTCCCGACAAGAGCAGCCTGCAGCAGGAGGAGAAACTGAAGCTCGCCGTCGCTGCCCCCAACGTGTACCTGAACATTCACACGGACGCTTCCCTCGGAAGCGAGGTGGTCGGTAAACTATACAGCAATGACGTCGCGAAGATCCTTCAGGATAACGGCGGCGACTGGGTCAGGATCAAGTCCGGCAAGATCGTCGGTTATGTTCTTGGCGAGTACCTGGTAAGGGGAGACGAGGCACAGCTTCTCTCTGAGCTTGTCAAGAAGAACGTCGCTATGGCCGACCAGGGCGGAGATGAAGTGGAAGTACACCGCAATAAGAGCAGATACGGTGTTGTGACGACTGTCTCTCCCGGCGAGCAGATCGACGTGGAAGAAGATATGGAACAGGAGACGGACGGCTGGATCGAGGTCTCAACGGACAGCGGCAGGGGATATGTCAGGATCGAGGATATCAGCATCACGGACAGCTATCCCGTAGCCGAGAGCGTCGATGAACAGCAGGAACGTCTCGAGAACGCGACAGTCAAGGACATCGCTGACGACGCGCAGAAGAAGGCGGATAAGGCTTCCAAGGTCGCCGAAGCTGCCGCCTCACTGGCAGAGGCTGCCGCGAGCATCCTTGACGACGAAGACGCGGAGCCGACGAAGGCCGATGAAAAAGCGGCGATGACCGCGCTGGCAGTCGCGGAGGTGGCACAGGCCGCCGCGGACCACACACAGGAGACAGCGGATACCGCCAAGGAAGACATGCAGAAGCATGGCTCGGAGACCGGAGAGGCGGTCGCGCAGTTCGCTCTCCAGTTCGTCGGCAATCCGTATGTATGGGGCGGATCGAGCCTCACGCACGGTACAGACTGCAGCGGTTTCACGATGGCGGTCTACGCGAACTTCGGGATCAGGCTTCCCCATTACGACGCCTCGCAGAGAGGATACGGGATCGGGATCGACTCGCTCAGCGACGCGAAGCCCGGCGACCTGATCTGCTTCTACGGACACGTAGGCATCTATATCGGAGACGGAATGATGGTGCACGCTTCCAATCCCCGTGACGGCATCAAGGTCTCGAGAGCGGATTACAGATCGATCGCGGCGATCAGAAGGATCTTCTATTAAAATACTGCATCTGTAAAATACTGCATCTGATACCGAATATAATACTGCATTAAATACCGACTGAAAGTGTACTCGTTTTGACATCTGCCTCGGTGAAATGTTCCGGAAGACGGCTTCCGGACATTCGCCCCGGCAGATGCTTTTTTTTATGTACAATTTATAAAAAATGTTTAAAAATAAAGGAAAAGCAGGCTTGTTTCTGTGCAGTTCGCAAGAAGTTGTGATATAATTAACTAACCGGACATCCGGCATCGATAAAAATAGCGGTTCTCAACAGAACTGCAGAAAGAGGTGTCTATGAAGTATGTCATCGTTGGTAAGAACATGGAAGTATCGTCTTCTCTTGAAAAGGCCGTCATGGACAAGCTCGGAAAGCTTGATAAATTCTTTTCGGAGGACACCACGGCACATGTCACGCTTTCGCTCAACCGGGGACGCCATATCATCGAAGTCACGATCCCTGTTAAGGGGAACGTGATCCGCTGCGAGCAGGTCAGCGCTGATATGTATTCCTCTATCGATCAGGCGGCGGAAGTGATCGAGAGACAGCTCAAGAGGTACAAGAGCAAGATCGTCAAGAAACACAAAGTGCAGGCTGCATTTAAGAGAGAATACCTCGAAGAGCCGTACGGAGCGGATGAAGAGATCCGGATCGTGCGCAACAAGCAGTTTGAAATGAAACCTATGTATCCTGAAGACGCCTGCGTCCAGATGGAACTCCTCGGACACGGGTTCTACGTATTCCGCAACGCGGAAACAGAGCAGATCAATGTCGTATATAAAAGGAAAGACAATGCGTACGGCCTGATCGAACCTGAGGAATAAAAGCGTAGAGCAGGAGACTATATAACAGGAACATTACTGGCCGGCAGAACGCAGGGCAGTTTTGGATCATAAAATATGTAGCAGTCGTAGGTTATAAACCAAGAAGTTGATGGAGGACACGTAAATGGGATTTATTGATTATGAAGTGGAAGGCGCTGTAGGAATTATCACGATCAACCGCCCGAAGGCCCTCAACGCGCTCAATGCCGACGTTCTCACCGAGTTGGAGCAGACATTTGATGCCGTTGATCTCAAGACCGTGCGCTGCCTGATCCTGACAGGTGCGGGCGACAAGTCTTTCGTCGCCGGCGCAGATATCGGAGCTATGAGCACGATGTCCAAGGAAGAAGGAAAGGCTTTCGGCAAGAAAGGAAATGACATTTTCCTCAAGATCGAGAAGTTCCCTATCCCCGTGATCGCGGCGATCAACGGTTTCGCACTTGGCGGCGGCTGTGAGATCTCGATGTCCTGCGATATCCGTATCTGCTCCGACACCGCGATGTTCGGTCAGCCCGAAGTGGGTCTCGGAATCACTCCCGGCTTCGGCGGAACACAGAGACTGGCCCGTCTGGTAGGCGCCGGTATGGCTAAGCAGCTGATCTATACCGCCAGGAACATCAAGGCGGACGAAGCGTTCAGGATCGGCCTTGTCAATGCGGTCTACCCTCTGGAAGAGCTTATGCCTGCAGCCAAGAAGATGGCGGCGACGATCGCCGGCAACGCTCCGTTCGCGGTCCGCGCCTGCAAGAAGGCAATCAACGAGGGACTTCAGGTCAGCATAGATGAAGGCGCTGCGATCGAGGAAGATCTTTTCGGAGCCTGCTTCGAGACCTATGGCCAGAGAGAGGGAATGGCGAACTTCCTTCGCAAGAAAGATGACCCGAAGAAGGTCAAGAAGGTCGCTTTCCTGGACGAGTGATCCGCTGAGCGCTGTTTTGACACAGAAGACATGCAGTGATCACAATAATAAGGGCATTAATAGAATTGCTTATATAAAGAACAAAGGAGGATACGAAAAATGAAAGTTGCTGTTATTGGCGCCGGTGCAATGGGATCGGGTATCGCGCAGACATTCGCTCAGTGCGATAAGGTCGAGAAAGTCTATCTCTGCGATATCAAGCAGGAATTTGCTGACGGCGGCTTCGCCAAGATCAAAAAGAGCCTTGACAAGATGGTCGAAAAGGGAAAGATGGAGCAGGCTGCTGAAGACGCGATCCTCGGCAAATTCGTGTGCGGCCTCAGCGACATCGCTGTTGACCCTGACATCGTAGTTGAAGCTGCGATCGAGAATATGCAGATCAAGAAGGATACCTTCAAGAAGCTCCAGGATGAGATCGTCAAGAATCCTGACTGCATCTTTGCGTCCAATACTTCTTCCCTGTCCATTACCGAGATCGGCGCAGGACTTGCAAAGCCCATCATCGGCATGCACTTCTTCAATCCCGCTCCTGTCATGAAGCTGGTCGAAGTCATCGCAGGCATCAATACTCCCGCAGAGTATGTTGAGAAGATCGTCGAGCTCTCCAAGGATCTCGGCAAGACCCCTGTTCAGGTCAACGAGGCAGCAGGATTCGTAGTCAACAGGATCCTCATCCC
>CAMOXN010000118.1 GCA_946629175.1 uncultured Lachnospiraceae bacterium
CCTGATATGTTTTCTGCCTTCATCGTGAGCATGCCCCTTCTTGTGATTCAAGCTCTGTTTTCCTGAAGTATATCGGCGTTTGCAGAGCCTGTCAAGTGCATCTGCAGATCTTCTCTTGACAGAGAGGTCCGGAGTCCATATAATAAAAATGAGATTATGAGTCTCATATTGGCGGCCGATCCGAACAACATACAGATACGCTTCACAACATCATATGAAGGAGGAACCACATGAAAAAACTGTTTTCTCTCGCACTGGTTTTGCTGATGATCATGATGCCCTGCGCCGCCTTCGCGGAGAGCAGGCCGGCGACCGACTATACCGCGGAAGCCAACCGAAGCTGGTATGACACACTGGATTTCAGCGACGAATCCGAGAAGGAAAACGCGCTTCGAGGCTTGATCGAAGCGCCGGAAAGTCTGATCATCTATGACGAAGCGGGCAACGTGGTCTGGAACGTGGCGGATTACAGCTTCGTCAACGAGCTGGAAACCGCGCCGGACACTGTCAACCCGAGTCTCTGGCGCAATACGCAGTACAACTCTTATGCTGGCCTCTTCGAGGTCTGTGACGGCATCTATCAGGTGCGCGGCTACGACATGGCCAACGCGACCTTCATCCGCACCGACAACGGCTGGATCGTCTTCGACGTGCTGATGTGCACGCAGGACATGCAGGCGGCCAAAGCCCTGATGGAGAAGCATTTTGGAGAACTGGATATCAAGGCGGTGCTCTACAGCCACAGCCACATCGACCATTACGGAGGCATCCTTGGCCTGATCAACCGGGAGGACGCGGCAGACCCCGCTCTGACGCTGGCGGAGCAGCTCGCTTCCGGCAAGGTGGTTGTGCTGGCTCCGGAGGGCTTCCTGGAGCACGCGGTATCAGAGAATATCTACTGCAACGCCGCGATGAGCCGCCGGGCCATGTATCAGTATGGCGTACTGCTGGAACCCGGTGAGACCGGAAAAATGTCCATCGGCATCGGACTCGGGCAGAGTATCGGAAACACAGGCCTGATTGCCCCGACTTATGAGATCGCAACGGACGAGACCATCGTCATCGATGGACTGGAAATACAATTCCAGCTCACCCCGGGAACGGAAGCGCCTGCGGAGATGAACGCCTATTTCCCGAAGTATCGCGGACTGTGGCTTGCGGAAAACTGCACCGGGACCATGCATAACCTCTATACCCTGCGAGGGGCGCAGGTAAGGGACGCCGCTGCCTGGGCGCATTATATCCTTGCGGCGGAACAGCGCTTCGGCGACGAGACGGACGTGGTTTTCCAGAGCCATAACTGGCCGCACTGGGACACCGCAAACATCAAGACCTATATGGAAAACACGGCCGCCGTGTATAAGTACATCAATGACCAGACTCTGCATTACATCAACCTCGGATATACCCCGGCAGAGATCAGCCGTACGCTGGAGCTCCCTGACGCGCTGAACCGGGTCTGGTATACCCGCCAGTATTACGGCACGCTCAGCCACAACATCAAAGCGGTCTATCAGCGCTATATGGGCTGGTACGACGCAAACCCCGTGAATCTGAACCCCCTGACGCCCGAAGATACAGCAAAAAAATGGGTAGAGTACCTTGGCGATGTGGACAGGGTGCTGGAACTGGCCAAAAGAGATTATGAAAACGGAGAATATCAGTGGGTCGCGCAGGTTATGAAAGAGCTGATATTTGCCGATCCGGGCAACCGGGAGGCGCGCGACCTTTGTGCCGACGCGCTGGAACAGCTTGGCTATCAGGCGGAGAGCGGAACATGGCGCAACGCCTATCTGACAGGGGCGCTGGAACTGCGGCTGGGGAATCAGGCTGAGCACGCCAAAACGGCAGGAGGCGGCTCCGATGTCCGCCAGGCGATGACCGGAGACATGATCCTTGACTTCATCGACATCGCCACCGACGCCCTTGCCGCACAGGACGACGATCTGTCGCTGAATCTGATCCTGGACACCGGAGAGCAGTACTTTGTCAAACGCAGAAACGGCGTCCTGCTGGTATATGAAGGGGAGAGCGATGAGACCGCAGACTGTACCCTCAACTGCACCCGTCTCCAGCTGATGGGCATGATGATGGGAAACCAGGATGTGTTCGGGGCACTGAAACCGGAGGGAGACGGGACGGTCCCCGTCAGACTGGTCAAGTATATGACCGCGTATAATTTCGGCTTCAACATTATCGAGCCCTGACGGCACAATATTCATGATCGGAACAGATGGTACGGAAAAGGAGAAGAAAATGAAACGGACACAGAAATGGCTTTCTTTTGCCGCCGGTATGCTTCTGATTCTCATGCTTGGAGCTGTCTCTGCCGCGGCGGAAGAGGGCGACAGGACGCAGACGCTTCGCAGCAATCTGGAAGAGAGCGGCTTTTATGTTCAGCAGGGCCTGTTCCGGGAACTGGATACCGTCAAGCTGGCTTCGGAAGGAAAACTCATGAGCTGTTTCGGCAACAACGCAGGGTCCGCCTATGTGGTGTTTAGCCTTCCGGCGGCTCCAGATCAGAATACATCTCTGGGTTCTGAAGCACGAGGGTGGCCGGACGAGATGGCCTCGGCATACGACGACCCGGCGGTGGTAAACGATCCGGCCAACCCATATTTTGCCCCTGGGGGCTGGGAATATAAGCTTCGGCAGGACGAGGCGATCGTTTTGATTACTCCGCTTCCGCAGGAATGCAAGTACTATTCCTTTATCAACTACATTATGTTTACGGAGGATAAGCCAGGGAAGATTTATCAGGGTAAGCCCGGTATGTTTTCTGTCGGAAATGAGGATTCCGGTTTGTATCACCCGATTTTTGGCTCCATAGGCAATTCTCTCAACATGACCAACATCCGGCACAGCGGCGACAGTGAATACGGCACCGAGACCGTGATCGTAATCAGTGCAAACGGTACGGTTGCCGAACAGGTCATCGAAAACCTGCAGGCAGCAGGCTTCGGAGAGGAAATGATCAATGTCATGCCAATTCCCGCAGAGATTTACAGGATGGGACTGGAGAAGGGCGCCGACACTTTCTCGTTCCTCCAGAGGATTTCACAGGCAGCAGATCCGAATGACTACCGGGATTATCTGGACCATATTTCAGAGCGGTCCACAGTCTATCGTGTAACGCCGAGAGAAGCCATCCCGGAGAATCCCTATCAGAATGAAACGGTTATTCCACGCGGAACCGGTGTCCACGAGGCCGCCGGCCTCAAGGATCCCGAAGGAACACTGGATGCTATCCGGAAAGCCGTTCTGGAGAAATATGGGGAGGAGTATGACTATGAGGAGCTCGCGTGCGAAATTGCCGTACCCGAGGGCCTGACCGCGTATTTTACGGATTTCAATGCCAAGGGCGACAACCGCGATGCCATGTATCTGATGACACCGGAATTCACTCTGGAAAGCGACGAGGATTTCATCGTTGTCTACGGAGTCAATCATACGGCGGCAGGGAAAGGGATTTATTCCAACGCGGTTCTGTACGCCAAGCCCATGCTGAACGGAATCACCAGTATTTATGACTCTCTCTATCAGGGAAGCGCGGCCGCCTGGCTGGATCAGCGTTACGAAGATGCAGATAAATACTATGTCTATAAAATGGCCCGAACCCAGTCGGACGAGTGCACCGCGCTGATCCCTTATTCCACGGGCAACGAGCAGGGGAAATTCTACGGTGTTGACAACGGGAATCCTGTTCTGGTGGCGTTTCGTTCGTATCTGGAGGATACCGGAACGGGCGCGTCGTATTATGAAGTGATCTATGACCGGGTGATTGTGTTCCATAAGAGATGAAGGAGGAAACATGAGAAAAGGACGGATATCTCTGCTGCTCGTAATGCTGCTTCTGTCGCTTCTTGCAGGCAGCTCCTTTGCGGAGAATACGGAATCTGCTTCCGGCAGCCTGATCCCAGACAGATCACCAGAAACGTTGAGAACATTGCTTGAAGAAGCTGATTTTTATGTACAGGACGGGATCCTGTACGAATTCGACACACTGAAGCTGGCCTCAGAGGGCAAGCTTCTGACCTGCTTCGGAAACAATGCCGGCTCGGTTTATCTGATTCTGAATCTTCCGCCCGCGCCGGAACAGGATGCGGCAGAGGGTAATCAGGACCGCGGATGGGAGGGGGAAAAGCCCAGTGCATATGATGCTCCCGAGATCGAAAACGCGCCTGCCAATCCTTATTTTTCCCCTGCCGGGATGCATTTTAAGCTGCGCCAGGATGAAGCTGTCGTTTTGGTTACAAGGTTGCCGGATCCCTGCAAATACTGGTCCTTTATTGCCTACGATATGTTTACCGCGCAGCAGGAAGGAAAGGATTATTCCAATCAGAAGGGCTTCTTTGGCATCGGGAACGAGGAATCGGGCCTGTATCACACTATTTTCGGCTCAATCGGTGCGCCGGTCGACATGCTGAATGCGCGCCATGACGGCGACAGCGCTTTTGGGACCACAGCTGTTATCGTTCTTTGTGCTAATGTCACGGTGCGGAACCAGATCATGGATTCTCTGGAACAGGCAGGCTATCCGGAGAGCATGGTGAACGTGGTGGAAATCCCGTCGGATGTCTATCGCATGGGGCTTGAAAGGGGGAAAGATACCTTCAGCCTTTTCGGGCGCATCTCGCAGCCGGAGGACCGGGACGCATATAACGAGTATATCGCCGGACTGGCCGAGACAGCGACTGTCTTCCGAGTTACACCGAAGAGCGAGATTCCGTCAGTTGCATTCAAGGTTCAGCCGCTGACGCCGCGTGGAACAGGAATTCACGAAGCGGCTCAGGTCGGGTCTTGCACCGAGAATCTGGATGCGATCCGAAGTTCAATTCTTGCGGAATACTCGGAAGAATATGATTATGAAGAACTGACGACGGAGATCGGCATCATAGACGGGCTCACAGCCTATACCAACGATGTCAACGCCAACGGAGATGTCCATGATGCGGCCTATCTGATTTCACCTGAGTTTGAATTGAAGAGCGATGAAGATTTCGTGGTGGTATACGGTGTCAACCATGCTGTAACCCGAAAAGCACATTATTTCAATGCGGTGCTGCATGCCCGCCCGATGCTGAACGGCGTCTGCACTGTATTTGATTCCATGATGTCGGGCAGCGCTGATCGATACCTCGGAGAGGACATGCAGGGCAGCGACGAGTTCTATGTCTATAAGATGGCACGGGAAGAGATGGACGAACACACGGCGATTATTCCATATTCCACCGGAAACGAACAGGGAAAATACTATGGCGTCGACAATGAGAACACTGTGTTTGTCCTGTTTCGGATCTATCTGGACGAAACCGGCGTTGGAGCCTCGTATTATGAACTTGTGAATGACAGAGTCATTGTATTTCATAAGAAATAATATGGAAGCACTTCAAAGAAGCTTTCATAAGAGATGAGGCGGGAAGTGTTCCTGCACCCCGGGAGGA
>CAMOXN010000119.1 GCA_946629175.1 uncultured Lachnospiraceae bacterium
ACGCTGACTCCACGAGCGAAGGCGCTTGGGACGAGGATACCCAAGATGAAGACACCCAAGACGATAGCAGCGCTGATTCCGATACCTCTGAGCAAGCGGATGAGATTGCGGATGAGCTCCCGGAAGCGGAGATCACCGAGACCCTGACAGATGAAGCGGGGCTGGCCGAAGCCGCAGCGGGTACGGCGAACACAGCTGCCGAGGCGCAGGTGATCGGCCTTGCCGTCGACGCGCACAGCCAGGATGAGATCCGCAGGTTCATCAGGAATAATCCGGGACCGCTGATCCCGAATACATATGCGGAGGAGCCCTCCGTCAAGGTGCCCTACAGCCCCGGCGAGCTGTCGGACCGGACGACAGAGGCTGCCTTTAACGCACTGAACCAGATGCGCTATGTCGCCGGCATCCCGGCGGATGTGGGGTATGACGCAGGCTATACTGAGCAGGCGCAGGCGGCAGCGCTGGTGAACGCGATCAACGGAACACTTTCGCACTTTCCCGAGAGGCCGGAGGGAATAAGCGACGACCTGTATGACCTGGCATACAGCGGCGCATCCTCTTCCAATATCGCCGCGGGAACGGGTTCTCTGGCCAGTTCTGTCCGCCTGTGGATGAGCGATTCCGACAGCAGCAATATCGATCGTGTCGGACATCGCCGCTGGATGCTGAATCCCACAATGAAAAAAGCGGGTTTTGGCGCGGTAGGCAGATTTTCCGCGATCTACGCGCATGACGGAAGCTTTGTATCCACCACCTACAGCCGCGTCGCGTGGCCGGCACAGAATATGCCGCTGGAGTTCTGGAACAACGGCGATGCTTGGAGCGTGAGCTTTGGAAAAAGTGTTCCCATGGCGAATGTCGTGGTCACACTGACAAGAAAGGGAGACGGGAAAGTCTGGACGTTCTCCTCGTCCTCGGCGGACGGCTATTTCAACGTCGAGAACAGCAACTACGGCCGGCCCGGCTGCGTGATCTTCCGCCCGGACAATATCTCCTACAGCAGCGGGGATCAGTTCGACGTCAGGATCACCGGCGCTGACACAGCGGATGTCGCGTATACGGTCAATTTCTTTGCCCTTTGCGGCGGGGACCATTCCTATACGACCGAGAAATTCTCGGAGCCGACCTGCGCAGAGAGAGGCGTTACCCTCAAGATCTGCGAGGACTGCGGATATGTCGAATACGAATATGAGGCGGCCCTGGGACACAAATATCAGGTCCTTCAGGAGAATAACGGTCTCTACACCTTGAAGTGTGATGTCTGCGGCGATGAGACAACGGCTGTCGTTCCGACCTCGATCTATCCGTATTGGAGGAAAGAAGGCGCGGGGGGATACTATTGGAGCGCCGTTCCATCCGGGCTGGAAGCCGGAGACGGTCTGGAGTATATGATCGATATTGAGAGCTACTCAGCATCGGGCGAACGCCAACTGAATGATATCATGCTGGAATCGGACGACCCCGAGCACTGTATCATTAAGCGAAGTGGTGAGACCACCGGCACGATCCGCTTTACTGAGGCAGGCGATTACAGGATCACGATCTATCCGACTTATAATCCGGACTGCAAGGTGATCAAACAGGTCAAAATAGTGAAGCCCATAGAGGCGGTCACTATTTTGACAGAACCTGGGCATCCGCTGCCTTACGGCAGTTCGATCGGGCTCGCGGCACAGGTCGACGGCGGAAAAGGCACCCTGAAGTACAAGTTCGTCGCTGTTGGTGAAGACGGGACCGAGACCACGGTCAGAAGTGAGGCGACCGGCGCCACCTGCACATGGAAGCCGGCCGCGGCGGGGACATACGGCCTCCGCGTGGACGTCAAAGATACGGGCGATAACGACCGGGTGGTGAGCAGCAGCGTGCTGACTTATACGGTGGAGAAGCAGCCGGTCAAGGTCAAGGACAACAAGCGGATCACCGCGAAGGGCGCGCTCACATACGGGCAGAAGCTGTCCGGGCTGCAGGTCAATAACGCTTCTTTTGCCGGGGGATTGGACGGAAAGGCGCTGACGGGGACTTTTGCCTTTGAGGAGCCCGACAAGGTACTGCCTGCCGGCAGGCACGAGGTCGGCTGGAGCTTTACGCCTGACGACGACAATTATGAGAAGATCTCGGGAAGCCTGTCCATGGAGGTCATCAAAGCAGTTCCCGAGCTCTACAGCGGGCCGACCTGGATACAGACAACTTACCATCCGGAACTGACGCTGGCGGACGCTGTTGTGACCGACGGAACGGTTCGGGACAACACACCGGGCAGCGTCTATCAGGGCAGCGAACTCAAAGGCAGCTGGGAATGGGCGGCGCCGGATACTTCGCTGCAGGCCCCGGGCGATACCCATGTCTGCCGCTTCGTTCCGGAGGATGAGGACAACTATGAATCGGTGGAGACCACCGTTGACGTGTCGGTCGCAAAGGCGAAGCCTTACATTACAGATATAACAGCGCAGGAGATCACTTACGGGCAGACACTGGCGGATTCTTCGCTGACAGGCTCGGCGCAGTACAGTGAGGATGACAAAACTGCCGTGAACGGCACATTTACATGGGAAGACAGTACGATCGCCCCTGCGGTGAGCGACAGCGGCAAGACATCTTACAAGGTGATCTTCACGCCGAGCGACCTCAGGAATTATGAGAAGACCGAGGGGAAGGCGACACTTACCGTGAAGAAGGCAAAGGCTCCGGCTGAGATGCCTCCTACGTCGATCAGCGTGCCGTATTCGAGAGACAAACTGTCAGATGAGATCCTGAGGAACAGCGGCATCAAGAACTGGTCCTTTGTGAAATCGAGTATCGGAAAAGCGCTCACAGCCGGCCGAACAGCCACCTTTACGGCGAACTATACCGGCAGCGACAAGGGCAATTACGAGACGGAATCCGTCAGGATCAAGGTGACAAGAAGCTCCTGCGACCACAACGGGACGGTCACGGTGAAGAACGCGGCGGATCCCACATGCACGAAGGAAGGGCAGACCGGCGACAAATACTGCGATCTCTGCGGCGAACTGCTGGAGGCGAGCGTCGCGATCCCTGTTCTCGATCACACTTGGGACGAAGGAAAGATCACAAAGGAGCCTCAGCTCGGAGCGGAGGGCGTAAAGACCTACACATGCACTGCTTGCGGTACGACCAGAACGGAAGCAGTCCCTGCCCTTATCGATATCGCCGGGACTTCCATCGGAGATCTGGCGACCAAGACTTATTCCGGCAAAGAGATCACACAAACGGTAGTGGTCAAGGACGGAGATCAGACCCTTGTGCTTGGGACGGATTACACGGTGTCCTATAAGAACAATATTGATCCCGGAACAGCTTCTGTTGTCATTGCCGGTATCGGCAGGTATGCAGGGGAAGCTGTGAAGGAGTTCACTATTTTGCCGGGGAAGACGAAGAGAGGGGACATGTTCAACCTGGCGAACAACGTCAAAGTAACATGGTACGCGGTGCCCGGAGCCAGGTATTACAAGGTGTACAGGATAGGCGTGACGGATCCGGGCGAGAGCCGGGACGAGCCTGTCATCGTCACGACGGGCCTCGTCGGCTGGGACAAGGATCCGGGCCTCACGAACGGCCATGCTTACAGGTACAGGATCGTGGCGTCGCTGACCGGGCGCGGCGATCCGAGCGGCGACAGTCCGCTGTCCTATTCCAAGCTGATGTACCGGCTCAAGACGGTCGTCATCCGGTCCGTCAAGAACACGGCGCCCGGGAAGGTGACGGTCAAGTACGATAAGACGGTCAGCGGCGACAGCTATGTCCTTCAGTATTGCGAAAGGGAGGATATGGTCGGCGCGAAGACGAAAGTCGTGCTGGGAGCTCAGAATACGTCTTATGTCATCGGCGGGCTGAAGAAGGGGAAGACTTATTACATTTCGATTCGCGTGCGCAAGAAAGTGGACGGAATTGATTATTACACCACGTTCGGCGTGGCGAAGAAGATCACGATCACGAAGTGAACAAAAGGTGACACGGGAAGGCTCCCGTGTCACCTTTTGCGTGCGGCCGGCTGCGGGGCGGGCCTGCGGTTCGAAAGGCGACAGCCCTATTAAAATCAGATCTGCGCGATTCCCGCTCTGACAGCCTCATCAGCCACGGCCTTGGCGACCGCCTTGGCAGCTCTTTCATCAAGGACGGTCGGAATGATGAACTTCTCGCTCAGCTCATCGTCGCTGACCAGCGCGGCAAGTGCCTTGGCCGCTGCCAGCTTCATCTCTTCCGTGATCTCTCTGGCGCGAACGTCCAAAGCGCCGCGGAAGACGCCGGGGAACACGAGGACATTGTTGATCTGGTTGGGATAGTCGGAACGGCCGGTTCCGACGATCCTTGCGCCGCCCTTGAACGCCTCATCAGGCATGATCTCAGGGATCGGGTTCGCCATAGGGAACACGATCGCGTCATGATTCATCTGCGCGATCATATCTGCAGTAACGATGCCCGGCGCGGAGACGCCGATGAAGACATCCGCGCCCTTCAGCGCGTCTGCCAGAGTTCCGTGCAGGTCATTCTCGTTCGTTACTTCGCAGAGTTCAAGCTGCGCGTCGTTCAGAGCCGTGTCCCTGTTCAGTACACCGTTCCTGTCGGAGTAGGTGAGATGCTTCACGCCGTAGCGAAGGAGCAGCTTGCCGATCGCCGTACCCGCGGAACCGGCGCCGGAGATCACGATGCGGACTTCCGAAATATCTTTGCCGACTACCTTGAGCGCGTTGATCAGCGCTGCCAGAAGGACGATCGCCGTGCCGTGCTGGTCATCGTGGAAGACGGGGATGTCCAGGCGCTCTTTCAGTCTTTTCTCAATTTCAAAACAGCGCGGCGCCGAGATATCTTCCAGATTGATCCCGCCAAAGACAGGAGCGATGCGGCAGACCGTCTCGACGATCTCATCGACATCCTTGGTGTTCAGGCAGATCGGGAAGGCGTCGACGTTGCCGAATTCTTTGAACAGGACAGCCTTTCCTTCCATGACCGGCATCCCGGCTTCGGGGCCGATATCGCCAAGGCCCAGGATCGCGGTGCCGTCGGTGACTACAGCCACCAGGTTCCCTTTTGCAGTATAGCGGTAGACGTCCTGGGGGTTCGCGGCGATCCTGCGGCAGGGTTCCGCGACGCCCGGCGTATAGGCGGTGCTGAGGTCTTCCATGGAAGCGACTCTGATCTTCGAGACGACCTCGATCTTTCCTCTGTGTTCTTCGTGAAGCGCAAGTGCGGCCTTATTAAAATCCATAACCTTGTCCTTTCAGTGTGAAAATACCGTGTGATATTAAAATAACACCACAGGGACGCACCTGTCACCGTCAAAATTTCATAAACAAAGCACCCCCGACCGGAAATCAGGGGTGCTTTTCAATAATCATGTTGTTTGCAGGACCTAAACC
>CAMOXN010000120.1 GCA_946629175.1 uncultured Lachnospiraceae bacterium
CGGCCTTTTTCCGCCTTGCCGGGTATGCCGGCATGATGATCATGATCGACGAGCTCGTGAACATCTATAAGATCCCCAATTCCATCACGCGCCAGTACAATTACGAGAAGATGCTGACGATGTACAACGACGCCCTTCAGGGCAAGGCCAGGTACCTGGGGATCATCATGGGCGCGACGCCGCAGGCGTTGGAGGACAAACGCCGTGGCATTTACAGCTATGAGGCGCTCCGCTCAAGGCTTGCGGAAGGCAAGTTCTCAAGGCCTGGCGCGCGGGACCTCCTGGCGCCTGTCATCCGCCTGGAGCCGCTTACCGCGGAAGAGATGCTGGTGCTCTGCGAGAAGCTCGCGGACATGCACGCGGATCTGTACGGCTATGCGAGAACGATCGGCACGGACGATCTCGTCCCCTTCATCAAGCTGGAATACGGGAGGATCGGAGCGGACCAGAATATCACGCCCCGCGAGGTCATCCGCGATTTTATTGAAGCGCTGGATATCATGTACCAGAATCCGGGAATGAGCATGCAGGAACTGCTCGGCTCCGGCGAGCTGAACTATGCGCAGTCGGAAGCGGTCTCCGACAGGACGCAGCAGGACTTCGCGGAGTTTGAGATCTGACGTTATTACGAGGTGACTTATGGAAGTTTTCTACCGCTACGCGCCTTTTATACAGGATTATATCTACCGCTCCGGCTGGAAGACGCTCAGGGGCGTTCAGAATGCCGCAGGAGACGCGATCTTCGGCAGCGAAGACAATGTCCTTCTTACCGCTTCTACGGCCTCAGGGAAGACGGAGGCGGCCTTTTTCCCTATTTTGACGCTGCTTGACGAGGATCCGCCGCAAAGCGTCGGCGTGCTCTATATCGCGCCGCTCAAGGCGTTGATCAACGACCAGTTCGGGCGCCTGAACGAGCTGTGCGAAGAAGAGGGGATCCCTGTTCACCGCTGGCACGGCGACGTCGCGCAGTCCCGAAAGAGGAAGGTCATGAAGAACCCTTCCGGGATCCTGCAGATCACGCCGGAGTCGCTGGAATCGCTGATGATCAACAAGCACATGGAGATCCCTTCCCTGTTCCACGATCTTCGCTTCATCGTGATCGACGAGATCCATTCGCTCCTTCGGGGCGACCGCGGGATGCAGACATTCTGCCTGATCGAGCGGATGTGCAGGCTTGCGGGATGCAGCCCCAGGAGGATCGGACTGTCGGCGACGATCGGGAATCCGGAAGCTGCAGGGGAGTTCCTGGCAGCGGGCAGCGGGCGGCCGACGGTCATTCCGCGGTTCGAGAGCGGCAAAGAGGTCTGGCGGCTGTCCATGGAGCACTTTTTTAACACGGATCCGCAGGCGGACGAGGGCGCTGAGATCACGGTGGAGACCCCGCAGGAAGAGCTTCCCACAGACACTGCGCCCAAGGCCGCGGATCCCGGAATCGGGTACATCTTTGAGCATACGCGTGGAAAGAAATGCCTCATCTTTACGAATTCCAGAGAGGAATGCGAGTCGGTCTGCCAGGTCCTCAGGCAATACTGCGAGTACAATCACGAACCGGAGCGCTTCCTCATCCACCATGGGAATCTGTCCGCTTCCTACCGCGAGAGCGCGGAGGAGGAGATGAAGGACGACGACTCGCTCCTGTCCGTATGCGCTACAGCCACGCTGGAGCTCGGGATCGACATCGGAAAGCTGGAGAGGGCGTTCCACATTGACGCCCCTTTTACGGTGTCCGGATTTCTGCAGCGCCTGGGCAGGACCGGGCGGAGAGGCGCGCCGTCGGAGATGTGGTTCGTCATGCGCGAGGAGCATCCGGAGGCGAGAGCGATGCTGCCCGAACTGATCCCGTGGCCTTTTCTCCAGGGGATCGCGCTCGTGCAGCTCTACATCGAGGAGCGGTTCGTGGAACCGCCGCGGACCGAACGCTATCCATACAGCCTTCTGTACCACCAGACGATGAGCACGCTGGCTTCCTGCGGGGAGATGACGGCCGGTGAACTGGCTTCCAGAGTGCTGACGCTGTCCTGTTTCAGCAGGATCTCACAGGATGATTACCGCCTGCTTCTGAGGCACCTCCTCGAGATCGACCACATAAACCGCACGGAGAACGGCGGGCTGATCGTGGGCATCACCGGAGAGCGGATCACGAACAGCTATAAATTCTACGCGGTCTTTCAGGAGAATATTGAGTACAAGGTCCACGCCGGCTCCGAAGAGCTCGGCACGATCGTAAAGCCGCCGCCGGTCGGCGACAAAATAGCGATCGCGGGAAGAGTATGGGTCGTCGAGGAAGTCGACCACAAGAAGAGGGAAGTCTGCTGCACGCTGGTGAAGGGCAATATCCCGGCTTATTTCGGCGATGTGGCGGGAGATATCCACACCCGGATCCTGGAGCGGATGTATCAGGTCCTGGAAGAGCAGAAGGCCTACCCTTACCTGATGCGCCACGCAGTGGGAAGGCTTGCTGAGGCAAGGAAGACATTCGCGGCAGCGGGCATGAAGGGACACCCTCTGGTCCATTTGGGCGGGAAGATGTGGGCGCTGTTCCCGTGGCTCGGAAGCTATGCTTTTCTGGCCCTGGAGCGGTTCCTCAAGATCCGCTGCGGAAAGCGGCTCGGCCTCAAGGGGCTGGAGACGACGCGCCCTTACTACATGCAGTTCACGATGAACGTCAGTGAAGAAGAGTTCTTCGAGATCACGGCGGAAGAAGCCTCGGAAGAGATCGATCCGATGGAGCTGGTCTATCCCGGGGAAGTACCGGTCTTCGAGAAATACGACGAATACGTGCCCGAAGACCTGGTGCGCAAGGGATTTGCATACGGCGTGCTCGACATAGAAGGAATGAAGAAGAGGGTCCTCTCGTGGTAATGAACGGGGGACCTTCCCTTTTGGCCGGTATAGGCCCTGAAGAAATGCTCCGAAAAGGCAAAAAGATACTCCAAAAAGTCAGGGATTTGTATATAATAAGGGTACAGCCTGATTAGACAGATATAACTGATCCTGAAAGGAGTTTTCTTATGACTTTAAAGGAGCTGGCAGCCGGCCAGTCCGCCACCATTTTAACGGTCGGCGGAAGTGGCGCCTTGCGGCAGCATTTACTTGATATGGGCGTGATCCCCGGAGCGGAAGTTACCGTGCTCAAGTTCGCTCCGATGGGCGATCCCGTGGAGATCCTGATCCACGGCTATTCGCTGACCCTGCGCCTCAACGACGCGGACCAGATAGAGATCATGCCGATCGCTTTATCATCCGTGGATGACAAGGGGACCGGAAGGCGCAAAAAGAGCCCGCACCCCGGATTCGGCGAAGGCGGTAAATTCCATCCGAAGGGGAGCGGGAATCCGCTGCCGGAGGGCACTGTTTTGACATTCGCGCTGGTCGGCAACCAGAACAGCGGGAAGACGACCCTGTTCAACCGGCTGACCGGTTCCAGGCAGCACGTCGGGAATTTCCCGGGTGTCACGGTCGACCGCAAGGACGGCGCGATCCTCGGCCACAGTGATACGCTGGTCACTGACCTTCCGGGCATCTACTCGATGTCCCCGTATTCCAGCGAGGAGATCGTCTCCAGGAACTTCGTGCTGGAGGAGAAGCCGAAGGCGATCATCAATATCGTGGACGCGACCAATATTGAGCGGAACCTCTATCTCACGATGCAGCTGCTGGAAATGGATGTCCCCATCGTCGTCGCGCTCAACATGATGGATGAAGTCGTCGCGAGCGGCGGCGCGGTCGATGTGAACGCGCTCGAGGCCTACCTCGGTACGCCGGTCGTACCTATATCCGCGGCGAAGAATCAGGGCATAGAGGAACTGGTCGGACACGCGATCCATATCGCGAAATATCAGGAAAAGCCCACGCGGAAGGACTACTGCGACCAGAACGATCACGGCGGCGCAGTGCACAGATGCCTGCACGCGGTCATGCATCTGATCGAGGATCACGCGGAGACCGCCGGCCTTCCTCTCCGGTTCGCCGCAAGTAAAGTCGTTGAGGGCGATGAGCTTATTCTTGAGGCGCTCCAGCTCGACCGGAACGAAAAGGAACTCCTGGAGCACCTGGTGATCCAGCTGGAAAAAGAGCGCGGCCTGGATAGAAAAGCGGCCATTGCCGACATGCGTTTCGATTTTATCATGAAAGCATGTGAGCAGTGCGTGATCAAGCCGAAAGTGAACAAAGGGACCGCGAAGAGCCAGAAGATCGACAGCATACTGACAGGAAAATATTCCGCGATCCCGATGTTCATCGCTATAATGGGACTCGTCTGTTTTTTGACCTTCAATGTGATCGGCCTCTGGCTGCAGGAACTGCTGGAAGCCGGGATCGGAGCGTTTACGAAAGTGGTGGATGCCGCGCTCACTGCCGGAAATGTCAGCAGCGCGCTGCACAGCCTGATCATTGACGGGATCTTTGAGGGCGTGGGGAGCGTCCTGAGCTTTCTTCCGATCATCGTCACGATGTTCTTCTTCCTCTCGATGCTGGAAGACAGCGGGTATATTGCCCGTGTCGCGTTTGTGATGGACAAGATCCTGAGAAGGATCGGACTTTCGGGACGAAGCATCGTTCCGCTGCTGATCGGTTTCGGCTGTACGGTCCCTGCGGTAATGGCGTCCCGTACACTGCCCAGTGAGAGGGACCGCCGGATGACGATCCTGCTCACGCCGTTCATGAGCTGCACGGCGAAGCTCCCGATCTACGCGTTTTTTGTGGACGCTTTCTTCCCCGCGCATAAAGCGCTGATCACGGTCGGCCTCTATGTACTGAGCATTCTGGTCGGCATTCTGGTCGCTTATGTGTTCAAGGGGACGGTCTTCAAGGGAGAAGCGGTTCCGTTCGTAATGGAACTTCCCAATTACCGCATGCCGAGTCCCAAGAATGTGGCGCTGCTCCTGTGGGAGAAGTCCAAGGATTTCCTGCAGAGGGCATTTTCAGTGATCCTTATTGCGACCATCGTCGTCTGGTTCCTGAGTAAATTTGATTTCGGCCTGCACATGGTCGAGGACTCCCGCGCGAGTATCCTGGCCGTGATCGCCGGGGTGATCGCGCCGATCTTCAGGCCGCTCGGCCTCGGGGACTGGAGGATCGTGACCTCCCTGATCAGCGGATTTATGGCCAAAGAGAGCGTCGTCTCCGTAATGGAGGTCCTGTACGGGGCGAATGGCGGCGTGACAGCGATCATGACGCCGCTGGCTG
The DNA here is from genome assembly GCA_946629175.1 of uncultured Lachnospiraceae bacterium. Classification (GTDB taxonomy): domain Bacteria; phylum Bacillota; class Clostridia; order Lachnospirales; family Lachnospiraceae; genus CAG-791. Next base: position 5,188 of record CAMOXN010000120.1, read on the forward strand.
CCGGTACCATGCTCGTGTTCAGCCTTCTGTATACGCCATGCGTCGCCGCGATCGCTTCGATCCGCCGGGAACTCGGTGCCCGATGGGCGGTATATGTCGTTCTGTGGCAGTGCGCGATCGCGTGGGTCTGCGCGCTGGTGTTCCGGATCGTCGGGGGGATGATCGG
>CAMOXN010000121.1 GCA_946629175.1 uncultured Lachnospiraceae bacterium
TCGTTCTTGCGCCGCAGCACTTCTTCTTCCTTCTCCTGCCGTATCCTCTCTTTTTCGAGCGCCATGGAGCATTCAACGAGGATCGAAACGATCAGGTCAAGGTCGAACGGATCGGTGGATTCCGCCTGCTCTTCGTCGAGGTCGATCCCGATCACGGCGTATACGTATTCATGGGAGCTGACAGGAAAGAAGCGGAGAGGGCTCGTCTTGAACATCTCGGTCCCGTTCCCGGCCTGCTTGTTGTACATGAGGACCCATTTGATGGCGGGCAGTATTTTGACGTCAGTCTCCATGATGAGAGGAGCGGCTTCCCCGGAGGAGAACAGGCTGCACTTCTCCAGGCCTTTACTGCGATCGTAGAGGCAGACCGGCCTTCCGACCAGTTTGGTCAGCTGGCTGCAGGTCGTCCCCAGGATCTCATCGTATTCGCTCATTTTGTGGAGCTGGCTCGCCGTGTCGAACAGAAGCTTGGTCCTTGCCCTTGTCGCGTCAGACTGCACCGCGATGGTCTTGAGCCTCGCCGCGATCGAGCAGGAGATAAAGGAGACGATCAGCATGACCACAAATGTGACGGGATACTCCGCGTCGTAGGCGTGCAGCGTGAACAGCGGTTCCGTGAAGAAAAAGTTGAACACGATCATCGCCTCGAAGGAGACCACGATGTTGCTGATGTAGCTCTTGACGAGCACGGCGGAGATCAGGACGCCGAGGATATAGACGGTAATGATCGTGGCATCGGAGAACCCGAACCGCCGGAACAGCAGCCCGATCAGGGTACACACCGCCATGACTGCGCTGTAGACCAGGAAATCCTTGAGGAGATTCCTGCTTTCCCGGTAGGGAGGACGTAAATTCCTGCGGCTGAATTTGAGAAACTTTTCGAGCATTACTGAAGACATTTATCGATTTCCTTGTTTGTACCGATGACAAGTAAAGTCTGGTTGCTCTTCAGCGGCGCGTCAGGCTGGATATCGGTGATCAGGATCTCGCCCTGTTTGATGGCGAAGACATTGATCTTTTTCTTGCGGCGAAGGTCCAATTGCGCCAGGCTTTTGCCGACCCAGCTCGAGGGGATCTGGATCTCATAGACGGCATAATCCTTGCTGAGAGGAGTATAGTCCAGAATATGATTTGAACTATAGCGTATCGCACTCCATTCCGCAAGCTGTCTTTCGGGATAGATGACTTCATCTGCGCCGTTCCTCGCCAGAAAGCGGGCGTGGACATCCCTTGCCGCTCTCGAGACTACGAACTTCGCGCCGAGATCCTTGAGGAGCGCAGTGGTCTCCAGAGAACTCTGGAAATCGTCGCCGATGGCCACGATGCATACATCGAAGTTCTTGACGCCCAGTGAGCGCATGAAGCCTTTCTGTGTGCTGTCACCGATCACACCGTCTGTCACATAGGCCAGGACATCATCGATACAGTGCTCGTCCTTATCGACCGCCATTACCTGGTGCCCCAGTTCGTTCAGTTTCCTGGCACAGTGCCTTCCGAATCGTCCCATTCCTATAATAAGAATACTTTTCATATTGAACTCCTTTCAAGCCGGCGCACGCTATCCGATCGCGACATTTTCGAGCGGCATACGCTGGTTGCGCATCCGGCGGGAAGGGACCGCCGCGTAGATCAGCGTCAGTCCGCCGACCCGGCCAAAATACATAAGCGATATCAGGATCAGCCTGGACAAAAGACCGAGCTGCGGCGTGATCCCGAGCGTCAGCCCTACAGTGCCGATCGCGGACGCGGTCTCGAACAGGCAGGTCATGAGCGGAAGAGACTCCACGGTACTGATGACCATAGCGCCGATGACGAACAGGGAAAGGTACAGAGCGAAGATGGTCGACGCTATTTTGACCGTCTGGTCGCTGATCCGCCTGGAAAAAGCAGAGGATTCGTCGCGGTGCCGGAACGTTCCGTGCGCGTTTAGCACCAGTACGGCGATCGTCGTTGTCTTCATGCCGCCCGCGGTGGAGCCGGGGGAGCCGCCGATCAGCATCAGGATGATGCTGATAAATTTCCCCGAATCGGAGAATGCCGCGAAATCAGTCGTGTTGAAGCCGGCCGTTCTTGTCGTCACTGACTGGAAGAGCGAGGCGAGGATCCGCTCGCCAAGCGGCATGCCGCCGTATTCCGCGAAGAAAAAGATGACCGCCGGCACGAAGATCAGGATCAGGGTGGTCGTCAGGATCAGTTTGGTCTGCAGACGATATTTGCGTATGTGCAGCTTGTGGTCCTTTATGTCATGCCATGTGTGAAAACCTAAGCCGCCGACAACGATCAGGGTCATGATGGTAAGGTTCATCAGGGCATTGCCGGTGTAGCCTGTGAGCGATGAAAATTGCGCCGTCTCTCCCGTCAGGTCGAAGCCGGCGTTGCAGAACGCGGAGATCGAATGGAACACAGCGTACCCGATGCTCGGAAGCAGTGAATGATCCTTAAGAAAAACGGGAAGCAGCAGAAGCGCCCCGGCAAACTCAGCGATCAGCGTACCGGTCAGCAGGAAGAGCGTGAAGTGCACCAGGCCGTCCAGATGGTCGGACGACACCGCGTCTTTTAACACGCTGCGTTCAAAGAGGCTGAGCTTGCGGCCCGACAGGTGCGTCACGAGGACGGCCAGCGTGATCGTGCCCATACCACCGATCTGGATCAGGGCCAAAATACAGCACCTCCCGAATAAAGACCAGCTGGTAGCAGTGTCCCTGACGACCAGTCCTGTCACACAGACAGCTGATGTGGCTGTGAAGAGGGCGTCACTGAAGGGCGTCATAGTGCCCTGCCGGGAGGAGAACGGGAGCATTAAGAGCAGCGTTCCGGTCAGTATGATCGCCAGAAAGCTCCCTATTATGATCTGAAAAGAGGAGATCTTTATCTTGCGGTTGATTATTCTCATTTATGCCTCCATGTCGAAGCGCTTAGCGCTGATCAGCGGTCGCAGCGTGAATTTGCGTGCGCTTTACATAAGACGGTGAACCGTCCGTAAGTCCTTCTCCGGTATTCCTATGATTATAAAGTTTACAGCAGGCGGTATAAAATCGGGGATAAGGATATTAAGAGGGATATAAAGATAATATAAAGAAATGAAAGTGCCGCTGCCCGGTATCGGGCGGCGGCAAAAGGCAGGCATTCTGCATAAAATAGTGCCGCCGCCCAATACCGGGCGGCGGCTGCTGACTGATCTGTTACTTCTCCTTGCACGCCTTCCTGAGCGCCTCGACGACGATCTTCAGCGCTTTGATGCGGGCGTATCTCTTGTCGTTGGATTCGAGGATGTACCACGGCGCGAAGGTCGTGTTGGTCTTCTGGAGCATCTCGTCGACAGCCGCCTCGTACAGGTCCCACTTCTCGCGGTTGCGCCAGTCTTCATCGGTGATCTTCCACTGCTTCTCGGGCGTATTCTGCCGCTCGGTAAAGCGGGCGAGCTGCGTCGCGCTGTCGATCTGTACCCAGAACTTGATCACGACGGCGCCCCAGTCGGCCAGCTCCTTCTCGAACTCGTTCATTTCATTGTAGGCGCGCTGCCAGTCGTTCTCGCTGCAGAACCCCTCCAGTCTCTCCACCATGACGCGTCCGTACCAGGTACGGTCGAAAATAGCGATATGCCCGTCTTTCGGCAGCCTTGTCCAGAATCTCCACAGGAAGTGCCTCGCCTTTTCGTGCGGTTCCGGGCTCGCGATCGGGTGCACTTCGTAGCCGCGGGGATCCAGTGCGCTGGTAATGCGCTTGATGTTGCCGCCCTTGCCGGCCGCGTCCCAGCCCTCGTATGCGATGATGACAGGGATCTTCTTGCGGTACAGCTCGTTGTGCAGTTCGCTCAGTTCCTTCTGCAGACGGTCCAGTTCCACGTCGTAATCTTCTTTGGAAATCGTCTTGTCATCGAGGGAGATCTCCGAGAGCTTGGGCGTGTGGTTCAGCGGGAAGACGTTCTGGCGGATCGGAGCGGCGAGCGCGTGATTCTTGAGCGCGGTCTCGATCCCCTGGTTGAGGTAGCGAAGGACCTGCAGTTCCGCCCACTTCTTGTTGCTCGCGTCGATGATATACCACGGCGCTGCGGCGCGGTCGGTGTCCTCGAGGTACTGCTCGAAGACATCGAGGTATTCCTTGTAGTGCTTGTTCTCGTGAAGGTCGTCGCGGTTGACTCTCCAGCGGGTGTTCTTGTCCGCCATCAGGGCGTCCAGGCGCCTTTTCTGCTCTTTCTTGCTGATGTGGAAGAAGAACTTCATGACCAGGTAGCCGTTGTCGGTGAGAGAGCGCTCGGTCGTGTTGATGCTGCGGACCCGCTGTTTGTAGATGGCGTCGTCCAGATCGTCTTCCACCAGCGCTGTGGTCACTTCATTCATCCAATAGGTGTCGAAGAAAGTGAACTTGCCGGCTTCCGGGATCTCCAAAAGATACCTGTGCAGGAAGGGATAGCGCTTCTCTTCCGCAGTAGGGGCTTTCATTGTCCTGACTTTGAAGAAGCGCGGGTCGATGCTTCTTATGACCCTTCCGATAACGCTGCCCTTGCCTGCCGAGCCCCATCCCTCGAAGATGACCATGACCGGAAGCTTCGCTTCCTTGATCTGCATCTGGTAGGCGAACAGTTTATCCTGTGCCTCTTTGAGCTCCTTCTTGAACTCCTCCTCTTCGGGCTCGACAGCCTTGACAAAATCCTTCAACATAACCATACCTCCTCGTTGATCATGAAACCGCGCTGCCTTTTCCGGCGGCAAAATATTGACTTCGGATCGTTTCCGCAGGCTGCTTATCACGTCATGCATCTCCGGAGTCAGGATCGTTCCCGCAGGCCGCACGCGTGGTGTTTGCCCATACAGTAATTATAGCAGAAGGGACTGCCGCGCGCATTGGTGAGATAGCCTTAAAATACAGATTATTTCCGTCACTTTTCGCGAATGCCGTCCGTGTTCGTGAACGGTCCCGGAGGCCGCCGGCAATTGAAATCTGCGCTGTTTACGATATAGTAGAGATTACTCATTTGTGAGCAGGTCTTACAGGGCCTGTCTTGGGATAGAA
>CAMOXN010000122.1 GCA_946629175.1 uncultured Lachnospiraceae bacterium
GCAGGACTCCGGAAAAAAGCCGCGAAGTAAACAGTTTATCAATACCAGCAGAAAGCAAAAGCAGGTGCCTTCCGATCGACAGATCGAGAGGCGCCTGCTTTTCCGAATGCTTATGATTTCTCCGCACAGTCGAGGCAGACGATCTCGCCGTCTTTGACACGAAGAAACGGTTCGCGGCATGTTTCCCCGCAGCGGGGACAGACCCTGCCCGATTTTCTCCCGAAGCTGCTCCCTGGGGCTTCAAAGTGTACATTCGTCAGACTGAATACCCGGTCAAACGGGGCGGTCAGGATAAACTCGGTGGACTCGTCTCTGCTCATCCCTTCAGGCAGATCTTTCATTACCAGCCGCACATTTCTGCCTTTTTCCCGATCATAGAAGTTGAATGCCGTCTTGCCCCGATCACGCAGCTGAAGACCTCCGTTTCCAAGCGTTGTACCGAAAACGACCTGGATGCCGTCCTGGTAGCAGGCGCGGCTTTCCGCGATGCAGCAGAGAGATTTGCTGTGGATGTCCTCCACCTCCAGAATCCGCAGCGCCTCTGCCGCCGCGCGTACGCCGATGGCAAGCCCCGGGCAGTAATGACCGTGCAGTTCTCCGGCTTTCCGATAGAGTTCATGTATCATTTCTGTTCCTCCGTTTTCCAGTAGATCCAGGCTACCCGGGTGTTGACCTCGTCGGTTACGGTCCCGTCCGGCCCGGCGTGATGCCCGGCCCGGGACATAGTCTCCCGGTACAGGGCGGTTTTGTTCTCTTCCTCAGAGAAATAGTTTCGAAACATATAGTCTGCCATCTGTTCCGGTGTCCGGGCATCGGACCAGTTGTAGTTCACATATCTGACCTGCGGGAAAAAACCGGCCTCCCTGACCGCACGGATCATCGCCGCACAGTCTCCCTTCAGGTCGTCGAATACGCGGCGAGGTTCCATATTCAGCTCCCGCATCAGCTTGTCCCGGAATGGCTGTTCCCAGTCATGAAAGCGGGCAAGAAAGCACCAGCCGCGGCTCATGGCGCTCATCTTCCGCACCGTTCCGGCATCATGGACGGCAGGCGACATTGTGGAAATCGCGAGATCGAAGCCTGCCGAAAAAACAGGCTCTTCGCCCGTAGCTTCGTTGAAGTCACAGCGGTATACGGTCCATGGGGTGTGATACTTTGCCATATTCTCCCTGGCATGCCGAAGCATCTCCCCGGAAATATCCGTCAGCGTCACATCATAACCCAGCTCCGCCAGGTAAGTCCCGTACTTTCCGACGCCGCAGCCGATATCGATCACCCTTGCACCGGGGAAGAGCATGCCTTCGGACTGCCAGAAATGCAGCAGAGAGGCGTTGTAGTCATTCAGGCCCAGACGGAAGACATTCTGATAGTCGGCTGCGGCGCGATCCCAGTTTTCCCGTGTGTTCTCCATTTCCATCCTCACTCCTGTCCGGACAGATACTCACCCTGTACCGAGAATAGCAGAACTTTCTTCGGATGAGAAGCCCCCCAGGGGGATATCAGAAACAAAATGCTGCGGCTTTTCATGAAAACAACCCCCCGGGGGGCTTCAAGGCCTCCGGAATCTATGATAAGATCGGACTATCATTTATAAAAGGAGAAAAGCCCTATGAAAACCATGCAGAAATCTCTTGCTCTGCTGCTGGCCGTTCTGCTGCTGGCAGCGGTGTTCTCCGGCGTCACGGTCAGCGCGTCGGCGGAAGATACACGAACGGTCGTTGACGTCTGGAACCGCGAGGTCGAAATCCCGAATGAAGTCAGGACAATCGTATGCCTCGGCTCTATGGGACCGCGGTTTGCCGCGTATCTGGACGCGGTAGACATGATGGTCGGAGCGGAGGATCTGGATATCAACAACATGTCCGCGCGTTTTGACTACAGCCCGGTTTACCATGACCAGCTGAAGGAGCTTCCCCCTGTCGGCCCCGGAGGCGGCAGCGGAGAGAACAACGCCTATGCAGAGCAGATCATCGTTCTGCAGCCGGATGTGATTATCGCCGGCTTCAATGAGGACGACTGCAACGAGCTGCAGAGCCAGACCGGTATTCCCGTTGTCAGTATCCGCTATCGCACCAAAGGGTTCATCGATGAGGGCTTCTACAGAAGCATGCGGATCTTCGCAGAGGTAATCGGCGCGGAAGAGCGCTGTGAAGAAGTTCTGTCCTACATCGACGCCTGCAAGGCGGATCTGGCAGAGCGCACCGCCGCGGTGGAGAATACGGACAAGGAGCGCGCCTATACCGGCGCCGTTACCTTCAACGGGCGCCACGGCTTTGCGTTCACGTATGTCAACTTCCCGCCGTTCGATGCGGTGAATGCGTACAATGTAGCCGATGAGCTGGTGGAAGAACAGACCGGAGAAGCCGCGAAGACAGCCGAGACGACAGGCAAGGCCTACATCGGCAACGACGGCTTTGAAGTCGATCTGGAACAGATCATTGCCTGGGATCCGGATATCATCTTCCTCGATCCTGCCAATATGGATCTTGTCAATGATGAATATGCCACCAATCCCGGCTTCTTTGATTCCCTGCGTGCCATTCAGGAAGGCAGGGTCTATACCATGCCGGGTACCAACGCGGCCGGCCCGAACATCACCTATCTTCTGATCAACGCCTACTATGCGGGCATCGTTCTGTATCCGGAGCAGTTCTCCGATATCACGCTGGAGACCAAGGCCGCCGAGATCATGGAGACCATGCTCGGACAGGACTTCTTCCAGCAGATGCAGGACGGCGGTCTCTATTACGGGACCATCACCATCGGGGAATAAAGCCGCCGCTTCAGATACCGATGAAAAAAGAACGGCTCGGCACACAGAGTATAAGCGCCTATCAGCAATACATCCGCCGCAAGGTGGGTGTATTGCTGATCATGGTTTTTCTGACCGTTGCCGCAGGCCTGGCTTCTCTGATGGCCGGCTCCGCAAGTCTCTCCCTGTGGGATGTCGTCCTGGCGGTTGTGGGGAAGGGGACCAAGCAGGCGTCTACCATTGTCTGGAATGTGAGAATGCCCCGTGTTGCCGCCGCCATTGTGGTCGGGATCGCGCTTGCCATGTGCGGCTGTATCATGCAGAACGTACTTCACAATCCTCTTGCCTCGGCATCCACGCTGGGTGTTTCACAGGGAGCCTCCTTCGGGGCGGCTGTTTCGATCATCTGTCTGGGGGCCGGCTCTCAGGTCAATACCGGCAGCGCCTCCGCAGCTGCCCTGACGATCACGAGTCCGCTGATGGTCACGGTCTGTGCCTTTGCCGGGGGACTGGCAACGACGGCCGTCATCCTGGGAATCTCCCGGATCCGCGGCAATGACCCGACGGTTCTGGTCCTTGCCGGTGTGGCCATCAGCGCCATGTTCACCGGCGGTACGACGCTGATCCAATATTTTGCGGACGATGTGATGGTCGCGACCGTGGTCCACTGGACCTTCGGAAATCTCGGACGGGCCGGCTGGTCCGAAATCACCCTGATCGGAGCGCTGGGCCTTGGAGCGCTTCTCTTTTTCCTGCTCCACCGCTGGGACTACAACGCGATGGACAGCGGGGTACATACGGCAAAAAGCCTCGGCGTTCATGTGGATTATCTGATCCCGGTCAGCCTCGCGGTATGCGCGCTGATCTCCTCCGCGGCGGTTGCCTTCGTCGGATGTATCAACTTCATCGGACTGATCGCGGCGCATATCATGCGGCGCTTTGTCGGGAATGATTTCCGCTTTCTGATCCCGTGCACGGCGCTCTGCGGAGCGGTCCTGCTTCTGGCCGCGGATATTGCCTGCCGTACGGTGGTCTCGCCGACGGTTCTGCCGATCGGCGCGCTGACGTCGTTTCTGGGGGGACCGCTCTTCCTTTATCTTGTGATGCGGGGGAGGCGATCTTCATGATCGAGGTCAGAGACGTCTGTTTTTCATACGGACGGCACGATGTGCTGAAAGGGGTCAGCTTTCGGGCGGAGTCGGGAGAATGCGTCGGCATACTCGGAAACAACGGCGCCGGTAAGAGTACACTTGTGACCTGCATGAACCGAATCCGGGTGTCCTCGTCCGGCTCGGTCCTGCTGGATGGAAAGAACATCGCCGACATGAGCCGCAACGAGCTGGCGAGAAGCGTGGCCTACGTCGCGCAGAAGAATGAGATGAGTCACTCCACGGTCTATGACTGTGTGCTGCTCGGACGCAAGCCGTATATTCGGTGGGGCGTCAGCACGGAGGACCTGCAACTCTGTGATCAGGTTATTTCGCTGCTGGGCCTGCAGGAGATGGTGCTGAGACGGCTGGAGGAACTGTCCGGAGGGGAACTCCAGAAGGTGATGCTGGCCAGGGCGCTGGTTCAGCAGCCGAAGGTCCTTCTGCTCGATGAACCCACCAGCAATCTTGACCCGAAAAACCAGTATGAGATGCTCTCCCTGGTTCAGTCCGTCGCGAGGGAGCGGGGCGTCACGGTTCTGATCGTGATTCACGATCTCAATCTCGCGCTGCGCTACTGTGACCGTTTTCTGTTCCTGAAAGATGGGGTTACCTACCGATACGGGAACGCCGATATCGTGACACCCGGAACGATTGAGGAGGTCTATGGGGTCAAAGCGGATATCCTGAGCGTCCGGGACCGTAAAATCGTCGTCATAGACGGATAAAAAGAAGCGTGGAAAAGAACGGAAAAACGGCGCGGCAGATTCTCAGACAGAGAAACTGCCGCGCCGTTCTTTACGGTATTTGTGTTTCCGGGCTTATTTTGCGATTCCGGAGATCAGGTACAGACTCTCGTTGTCACAGAGACAGTCGATCACGAAATCCTCCTGCCAGAAGACGGCCTCTTCCGATGCGGACAGCAGGCCGCGCGCCAGTCCAGCGGGGAGGAGCGCGCTGACGGTATTGATCCGATCACGGCTGGCGGAAAAGGCGACGGTGAGACGTCCGCCGGGGTGCAAAAGCTCCTTCGCTTTCTTCAGGAACACGCGAG
>CAMOXN010000123.1 GCA_946629175.1 uncultured Lachnospiraceae bacterium
GGCCGCACACAGTCCGCATTCTCCGATGACGGTCTGCGCATCGGCGCCGGCATGGAAGATCTGGGCAAGGGCCTCAGGTCCATGGTCGGTACAATGTACGGCACAGCTGCTAAGGGAACCCGTTATCTTGAGATGACAGAGGGCTACGTCGTAAAGATGGCTCTCGACAAGGACGACCAGGTCTGCGGTTATCAGTTCCTGAGCCTTGGCAAGATGATGGATGCGATCAAGGGCGGAATGTCCCCGAACGAAGCTTACGAGAAGAATCTCGGAACTTATGGTCGTTTTAAAGCAGAGGACGGAGCGGTCAAGTGGATCGATCCGCGCAAAGAATAAGAAGGAGGTGCAGCAATGGCTTTGTTTGAAAACTATGAAGGACGCATGCCCCAGCTGCAGCCCGTTCTGGATAAGTACGGCTTCAAGAGCTTTGAGGATGTGAAGGCTTTTACCAATGGCAAGGGCGTAGATGCTTACAGTATCGTTGAGAGCACACAGCCTATTTGCTTTGAGAACGTAAAATGGGCATATGAGCTCGGCGCAGCGATCGCTATGAAGGAAGGCGCGACCAAGGCTGCAGACGCCGCCAAGTGGATCGGCGTAGGACTGCAGGCATTCTGCATTCCCGGATCTGTTGCGGATCAGCGTCAGGTCGGTATCGGCCACGGCAATCTGGGCGCGATGCTGCTCGACGAGGAGACCGAGTGCTTCGCTTTCCTGGCAGGCCACGAGTCCTTCGCGGCTGCTGAAGGCGCGATCAAGATCGCTCTGAACGCGAACAAGGTCCGTACGAAACCGCTCCGCGTCATCCTGAACGGTCTCGGCAAGGACGCGGCTATGATCATCAGCCGCATCAACGGTTTCACCTATGTGCAGACCAAGTATGACTATCTGTCCGCAGATGTCAAGGAAGACCACGCTCTGACGATCGTCAATAAGATCGCTTATTCCAATGGCGACCGCGCGAAGGTCAACTGCTACGGCGCGGACGATGTCCGTGAAGGCGTCGCGATCATGTGGCATGAGAACGCTGATGTATCGATCACCGGCAACTCCACCAACCCCACCCGTTTCCAGCACCCCGTTGCGGGAACTTACAAGAAAGAGCGCTGGGAAGCCGGCAAGAAGTATTTCTCAGTTGCTTCCGGCGGCGGCACAGGCCGTACACTGCATCCCGACAACATGGCTGCAGGTCCCGCTTCTTATGGTATGACAGATACGATGGGCCGTATGCACTCTGACGCGCAGTTCGCAGGATCCTCCTCCGTTCCCGCGCACGTCGAGATGATGGGCTTCCTTGGCGCAGGCAACAACCCTATGGTTGGTATGACTGTAGCTGTCGCTGTCGCAGTACAGCAGGCAATGACCAAGTAATCTTCAGTATGTACCGGCTCCCGAAGGTCTCTTCGGGAGCCTTTTTTCCATTTTCAGAGGGCAGTATTTTGGATCACGCAAAGAGAGCAAGGGATTTATTTCTGGAAGGGTATAACTGCGCGCAGGCGGTGGCGTGCGCTTTCTGCGACCTGACGGGACTTGATCAGGAGACTACGGCGCGCCTCTCTTCGTCATTTGGCGGCGGGATGGGACGCATGCGGGAGGTCTGCGGCACGGTGAGCGGCGCATTACTCGTGCTGGGACTCCTGTGCGGATATTCCGATCCCGGGGATCCGTCCGCCAAAACAGAGCATTACCACCTGGTGCAGGAATTTGCCCGAAGGTTCAGGGAGATCAACGGGACGATCATCTGCCGCGAGCTGCTCGCGGGCGTGAAGACGAGACCCGGCAATGAGCCGGAAGAGAGAACGGCAGAGTATTACGAAAGACGCCCCTGCCTTCGGCATGCGGGGGAAGCGGCGGCGATCGTAGAGGAGTTGCTGAGAGAGCGCGGCGCTATTAATGAATGAGGAATGAAATGAGCGACACCAGACAAAAGTGGATCCTGACAGCGATCCTCGCGGCTATCGAAGTATTCCTGACAGTCACGAACCTGGGATATCATACGGTCGGAAGCATCGCGTTCACAGTACTTCACATCCCGATCTTTATTGCCACGATCCTGGCAGGCCTCCCTCAGGGAGTCCTGATCGCAGGTATATTCGGCATGTCTTCTTTGATCAGCGCTTATATTTTCCCGGGCGGTGTGCTGGATTATCTGTTCCGGGATCCGCGGATCTCCGTCGTGCCCCGGCTCATGATCCCTTTCGTTGTCTTTATTGTGCACAAAGCGGTCTGTTATATCGCGGATGACAACACATTGTCCGGAACGGTCATCTGCTCCGGATTTGCGGCAGTGAGCGGGGTGATCGCCAATGCCGCTTTTGTAGTCTCTTCCGTGGCGATCCTTATGCCTGAGGCGATTGGTATCACGGAAAGCCTTTCCGCCAGTACGATCGTTATCACGAATATTATTGCTGTCAATATCGTTTTTGAGATCATCGCGGCCGTCGCCGCGACCTGGATCACGGTACTGATCATGGAATTGATCGACCGCAGACGCGCGGCTGCGGAAGGCCCGACCGCAGGCCCGGCCTGTGATCGCACCGGCGACAAGCCGATCAAGAAGACGTTTCGAAAGTGGCTGCTCCTGTTCATGGCGCTCACCTGTTTTTCCATGCTTGTCTTTCTGTATTATCTGTTCACGAATCAGGACCGGGAGAATGCGGAGATCCTGCTGCGCGAGAAATCCGAAGACATCTCCCGAATGGTCGGGAACTCGGGTGTTGACGTCAATAAGATGGATCTCACGATCGGAGACAGCGGCTATGCTGTGATCGCGGAAGACAACGAGATCCTGGTCACCGGGCTCAATGCCCTGGAAGTGGGAAGGCTCACCGATCTGGTGAGGGACTATGAGCAGGTACCGCAGGATACCGCCTGCGGCATGAATGTCAACGGCGTTCCCGGTTTCGGAATCGTCAAAATAGTGAATAATTACACGATTCTCTTTTTTGTCCCTGACAGCGAGACGTATGCGGAAAGAGACAGGACTCTTGGCATGCTGTTCTCCGGCCTGATCTTCCTGTTCGTGATCCTGTTCGAACTCATCTCCGTCCTGGTCGAGCGGAACGTGGTGCAGAAGATCCAGGAGGTGAACGGGAGCCTGAGCGAGATCCGGGCGGGCAACCTCAATGAAAAGGTCACGGTCGCCGGAAATACCGAGTTCGAGGAGCTGTCGCTCGGCATCAACACCACGGTCGACGCGCTGAAGGGAACGATGCGCGAGATCGCCGAGAAGAACCGTGCGGAACTCGAGTTCGCGAGGGAAGTGCAGACTGCGGTGCTGCCTTCGGGGAGCCTCACGGGTCACGGAGAGTTCGGCTGCACGGTCCTGGGATATATGCGGCCCGCCAGGGAAGTGGGCGGAGATTTCTACGACTATTTCCTGATCGGAGAGGACAAGCTGGGCTTCGTGATCGCGGATGTCTCCGGAAAGGGTATCCCGGCGGCGCTGTTCATGATGCGCGCAATGACGCTGATCAGCAACTTTGTCCTCGAGGGCAAGAGTCCGGCCGAGGCACTGCAGCGCGCCAATGTCGAGCTCTGCGAGAACAATGACAAGGGGATGTTCGTCACGGTGTGGCTCGGTATTTTGGAACTGCAGACCGGGACGCTGGAGTTCGCCAATGCGGCGCACAACCCGCCGCTCCTTAAGAAATCCGGGGAGCCGTTCGCCTATATGGATCACAAGACGTACCGCCGCGGCCTGGTATTGGCCGGACTTCCGGAGACCCGGTACCGCAACAATGTGATCTCACTGGGCCGGGGAGATATGCTGTTCCTCTACACGGACGGAGTGACGGAGGCGGCGAACACGAAGATGGAGCTCTATGGGGAACAGAGGCTTTTGGCGTGTCTTGAGGCCAACTTTATGCTGGAACAGGAGGATCTGATCCGGGAAGTGCGCGCGGATATCGACAGATTTGCGGCGGGGATGGAGCAGTATGACGACATCACGATGCTGGTGCTGAAGATGGCGTGATGGGTGGCGGTAAATAATGATGCGGTGAGAGGAAGCGGTCTCTGTGCGGGGCGACAGGAGAGAGTGGCCCTGCAGTGGGTAGGTGGGGGCCCTGCGGTCTTCATCCATGCAAGATCCATGCAATGAAAAAAGCTCGTAAACCAGACGTTTACGAGCTCTTTCTTATTAATCGGAGTGACGGGATTCGAACCCACGACCCCTTCGTCCCTAACGAAGTGCGCTAGCCAGCTGCGCTACACCCCGATCTTCTTATAGAAGAACTCCCCATGGCCCAAGGCCTTGCGGGAAGTACCTGCTTTTCAACAGGCAAATGCTATTATATATGGTCAGAGAAAGAAATGCAAGCCCTTTTTTATAAAAAGTTGATTCGGGCGCAACCTCTTGCTGACCTTCGGTCAAGAGGGGTGACAGGGGGACTGTCCCCCCTGTCACATTAATCCGCCGCCGCGTCGGCTGCCGCGCACTTCATAATGAAGATCGGGATCACCACAACGCCGCACATGACGAGGCCGAAGCGGGAGATCAGGTTTCCCCAGTGCCCGCCGAGGACCGGGATGATCGTCACCTTCTCAAAATAGTGCTTCCAGATGAAGAGAAGCGCGACAGAGACGCCGGATATGACCGGAAGATTGGCATATCCCACCGGGATCTCATGGAAGGACGTCGACAGCGACTTTGCTGATGGCGTTGAAGAACTCGTCAAAAATGCCGCCGGTCGCGATCCTGAGGTTCTGCAGGATCAGCAGTTACTGTAGATCGATTCCCATAATTTGAAATCTCCTTTGTATGATGAAATTGATGAACCATACGCCCGTGGAGGTACGTTGTTCTAATGGCACATTATAATGATATTGGAGCAAAATAACAAGAAAATGGAAAGGGTTTCATGGTATTCTGTAGATGTGATCACATGTGATCGCAGGGCGGGCCTGCGGTTGGTGATCACAGGGCGGGCCTG
>CAMOXN010000124.1 GCA_946629175.1 uncultured Lachnospiraceae bacterium
TCCGGCCTGCCTTTCAGTCCATCCAGCCTTTCTTTCTCTTCCTGAAATTGCCCACGATCTTCACGAACAGCAGGAAGAGCAGCAGCGCAAGAACAGCGTCAGCCGCGTACATGATGAGTTTCCACTTCGGTATTCCCGTGGTGAGGTTCGCGGGATCATACTGGCGGCTGTTGGCGACGACGTACAGAATATTTTTGGCTGCCGTGCGCATTGCCTGCTGCGCGCCGTTCGTGTCGCGGAAGCGGACATCATTGGTAGCTGTAGGATAATTCACCAGCATCAGATCCGTACCGTTGCGGATCGCCTGGTCCGCGCTCATGTAGCCGTAGACGCCAAAATAGTCCGTCTCGACAAATCCTTTGAATCCCCACTCGTCGCGCAGGACGGTATTAAGCAGGGAAGAGCTGCCGCCGGCCCAGCGGTTGCCGATGTAGTTAAAAGAGGACATGACCGCAAGGCAGCCCGGATCCTTGACGCACCTCTCGAAGGGCTTTAAGTAGATCTCGCGGATCGCCTGTTCCGTAGACCATGTGCAGAGCATGTCGCATCGGTTGCCTTCCTGGTCGTTGAGGGCGAAGTGCTTCATGTATGCGTACACGCCGTTGTCCTGGGCTCCTTCGACTGCGTTGGCGGCGATATATCCCGAGAGAACGGGGTCTTCGGAATAGTATTCGAAGTTGCGTCCCGCGAAAGCTGTCCTGTGGTTGTTCATGGCGGGCGCGTACCAGCCGGAGACATCCATTTCATCGGCCATCACGCCGATACTGTCGCCGAACAGGTAAGACAATCCCTTGTTCCATGTAGACGCTATGACGACACCAACGGGGAAGCCGATCGAGCCGACGCCGGTGAAATTATTGTTGATGGAGGCCGGGCCGTCGCAATCGTTGGTGCGGACCTTGCCTATGCTGTCGACGGAATTGGTCTGGTAGCCGCCAAGGGAGATGAGAGCGTTCATGTCGTCAAGCGTCATCTCGTCCATCAAAAGGTCCCACTTGGGATCATCCTTGGCGAGGCCGCGCATGTCGGAAAGCGTGAGTCCATTGGAAGCACCGGTCGTCACAGGCGCCGCGTCCGGATCTTCATCAGCAGCCGCCGCTTCCGCGGACAGGTAATTGCTGATGTTGAAAAACGAAGCCTTGGCTTCTTCGGGCATCTCGAAGCTTGCGGGAGCGGCAGTCGCTTCCGCGTAGTTGGCAAATCCGTCCGCGCGGGACAGGTAAGTCACGTCGCCTGCTGCGTAGTCAAATACGTTTGAAGCTGTGACCAGGTCGCTGGCGCGCTTGTTCTCACCGTTATAGACCTGTGTTTCCGCGACCGTGAGCACTCTGGAGTCAAGGACATTGTGGCTGTCACTGCCGATGGAGATCACATAATCGCCCGCTTCCAGCACATATCCTTTCGCGTTCCTGTCGTCATAGGACATGAGCTCTTCCTTGCTCACAGTGATCTTCATGGACTGGTAGGCACCCGGTTCCAGCATTCCGGTCTTGGCGAACTGCACAAGATTCGCGGAAGACTTCTCGATGCCGCCATTCGTATACGGAGGATTGCAGTACACTTCCACGACCTCTTTTCCTGCCGTGTTCCCTGTATTCGTGACCCTGACTGAGAAGGAAATGGAATCACCGTTGTCGGTGATATTGCTCATCCTCTGGCTGAAGGTCGTGTAGGACAGGCCGTAGCCGAAGGGATACTGCACGACATCGTCGTACTTGATGAGTCCCTCCGCCGCAGCGGTCTCATAGAAGCGGTAGCCGACATAGATCCCTTCCGTGTAGTTCACGAAAGAGGGGATCGAAGTGGATTCCGTGCCTGTAAAACCGACGGATGTGTAGGCGAAATCATTCATGTTGGTGTAATTGAAGTTGCCGAAATTGTTCCACCAGGGCGCTTTTTTGAGGTCATACACCAGGGTGTCCACTGTTTTGGCAGAGGGGTTGACTTTGCCGGCAACGATCTCTCCGAGCGCCGTCATGCCGACGTGCCCGCCGGGCGCCGCCCAGATGAGGCCCTTGATCTGCGGGTGCTCCTTCACAAATCCGAACTCAAATGCGTTGGAACCGTTGTAGACGACGATGACATTGTCAAAAGACGAGCAGACCATTCCGACCAGTTCCTTCTCCCTGTTGTTCAGCTGCAGATAGTGGTCGCCCGCGTTCCAGTCATTGCCTTCGTTGAGGGCGTCGTCGTAGCTTGCCGCCGTGTAGGTCGTGCCGTCCTGATAGGTGCCGTCGATGATCGACTGCACATCCGCCGGAAGGTCAGCGCCTTCTCCGCCCGGACGGGAGATCACGATCATGGCGGTATCGGAGAATGCCTTCGCGTTCGCCATAAGGTCAGCCGGATAGGCTTTGACGTTCGGTTCGGGCAGCGTCCAGTCCTGGACCCACATGCCGACCACAGGGCGGTCCGCCTTGTACTCCGTATAGAACCTGCTGAGTTCGGCGTTCGTCTCAATGCCGGCATCCGCAAGACTCTTGAGAAGGTCTACCGCCGGATACGCCTCGTTGAGCGCGCCGGAACCGCCGCCGCCCAGCATGGGATTCGTGGAAGCCCAGCCGAATACATTGAGCCTGGCGCCCTCTGCCAGGGGAAGGATACCGTCCTTGTTCTCAAGGAGTACCGTGCCTTCCTCAGCGATCTCCACAGCCAGCTTCGAGGCGTCCTCGGAAGTCTCTTTTGAAATGGTTCCGCTCCCGCTGACCAGGTCCAGCATGGTGCTCATAGGCCCGGTGCAGATCATGTTGACACAGACTGCGATACCCGCGACAGCGGCGATAAACGCAGTACCTCTTATGAGGCGTCTTCCGGGCTTCGCCATTCTGCCGACCGCGATCTGGATCACGACCGCTGCCAGCAGGATGACGCCGATCGCGATCAGGTAAGTCTTTATCGAAGTGATGACGTTCATCACGTCACTCATGTTAATTGACAGCATTCATTTTCCTCCCGAATCCGTCTGCCAAGCATCAGTCAACAGCGATGGAATAGGAATATCCCAGGCTGTCTCCGGGATGCGCGCACTGCTCGCCGAATTTCTCGGGGAGCTCGCCGTTAAAGCCCATGTTGTCGACTCTGCCGATCCAGGGCTCCAGACAGATGTAAGGCGCGTCGGTCTTCGGCTTGGACCACAGACCGAAGGACGGGAATCCCTTGCACTCCATCGTGACGTACGGCGTCTTGTCCGGATAGCAGATGGCGGCCTTTTCCACCTGTCCGCCGTCGAAGATGAAGGCATCGTTGTCGAACAGGTCCATCGTCACGGGGAGATAGCCCTTGTCCAGTGCCAGCATGTGCGGGTGATCGGCGTCCGCCGCCTCAGCGACAGGATCGATGCTGATGTATTTCAGCTCGTCTTTTCCCTCGAACCGGACAAAATAGTCATCCTTCTTCGTTCCGGGCAGGACCGGCACGTTGAACGCAGGGTGCGCGCCGATCGAGAAGTACAGGGGCTCGTCGTAGGTCGGGTTGGTCACTCTCCACTCAACGAAGACCTTGTTCTTCTTGATCCTGTGCGTGATCGTGAGCTCAAAGTCAAAGGGATATTTGGCCCAGGTCTCCGCATTGGATGTAAGGATGTGCGTTATGGAGTCGTCTGTCTTATCGACGAGAGTGAAGTCCATGTCTCTCGCGAAGCCGTGCTGTCCCATGGGATAGCTCACACCGTTGTAGCGGTACTTTCCGCCGCAGACCTTTCCCACAAAGGGGAAGAGGACCGGAGCGTGGCGGTTCCAGTATTTGGGATCCGCCTGCCACAGGACTTCGTGGTCACGCGTCTTGTCATAGATGCTGCAAAGCTCGGCGCCGTGGTCGGCGACGCCGATCCTGATCCTTTTGTTTTCTATATAGTGCATCATTCTTACCTCCTTTACGGCTGCGTCTGTTATATCAGGCGACCGTTTTTATGGCATATTTGATATTACAATTTATTGTAACACATTTTGCTGTATCCACGCACCATGAAGAGCCGGAAGGTCATTTGACCTCTGGGGTCAAATGACCTTCTTGCCCCCGTCGGGCCATTTGACCTCTGGGGTCAAATGACCCGGCATGGTTGTTTTATAGCCGTAAATTCATTATAATAATGTGGATTATATTTAGAATCATTAAGGAGGCGTGATGAAAGGAATAGTACTGGCGGGCGGCTCCGGAACGAGGCTGTATCCGCTCACGATGGTGACATCCAAACAGCTCCTGCCGATCTTTGATAAACCGATGATCTATTATCCTCTGTCTGTCCTTATGAACGCGGGGATCAGGGACATCCTGATCATCTCCACCCCGCAGGACCTTCCGAGGTTCGAGCTGCTCCTCGGAGACGGACACCAGTTCGGGATCAAGCTTTCGTACAGGGAGCAGCCCAGCCCGGACGGACTCGCCCAGGCCTTCCTGATCGGCGAAGAGTTCATAGACGGCGATTGTGTGGCGATGGTGCTCGGCGACAATATCTTCGCGGGACACGGGTTAAAAAAGAGACTGCGCGCAGCTGTTAAGACCGCGGAGGAAGGCGGCGGCGCCACGATCTTCGGCTACTACGTGGATGATCCCGAGAGATTCGGCATCGTCGAATTCGACAAGAGCGGAAAGGCCGTCAGCATCGAGGAGAAGCCCGCGCATCCCAAGAGCAACTATTGCGTGACGGGTCTGTATTTCTACGATGAAAAAGTCGTGGGGTTCGCGAAGGACCTTAAGCCCTCAGCCCGCGGCGAGCTCGAGATCACAGACCTCAACCGGATCTACCTCGAGGCGGGACGCCTCAACGTCGAGCTTCTGGGGCAGGGATTTACCTGGCTGGATACCGGGACGCATGAGAGCCTGGTGGACGCCACCAACTTCGTCAAGACGATGGAGCAGCACCAGCACCGCAAGATCGGGTGCCTGGAGGAGATCGCCTACCTGAACGGATGGATCACCCGCGATGATGT
>CAMOXN010000125.1 GCA_946629175.1 uncultured Lachnospiraceae bacterium
AAATCGCTCATCCAGGTGTGGCAGCACAGAGGCCGGCCGCAGATGCCGTAGCCGCCCAGTATCTTGGTCTCGTCACGGACACCGATCTGGCGAAGCTCGATGCGGGTGCGGAAGACGCTGGCGAGGTCTTTGACCAGGTCGCGGAAGTCGACTCGTCCGTCTGCGGTAAAATAGAAAAGCACCTTGCTGTTGTCAAAAGTATACTCCGCATTGATGAGCTTCATTTCAAGGCCGTGCGCGCGGATCTTCTCCTGGCAGACGCGGTAGGCTTCCCGCTCCTTCTCGCGGTTGCGGCGCTCGGTCTCAGCGTCCTCGGGGGTCGCCACGCGGATGACCTCCTTGAGGGGCTGGGGGACCTTGGCGGCGCTGACATCCATAGGAATCCCGACGACTGTGCCGTACTCGATGCCACGGACCGTCTCGACGATGACGTGCGTGCCGTGGCGGACCTGCCACTGTCCCGGGTCAAAATAGTACACCTTCCCGGCTGTTCTGAACCGGACGCCGATGACGCGGACAGTGGAGTTGCCGCGGGACGCTTTGTTTCCGGTCTGCGGCGCCTGAGCAGGCGCTGTGGGCGCTTCTTCTACTGATCCTGCAGCTGCGGGGGATTCGTCTGCTGCCGCAGAGTCTGTCCCTGCCGCTTCTTCAGCCGCTGCGTCTTCAGGGTTTTCGTAAGCCGCTGCCAAAACCGTCCCTTCCGCATCTGCGGCTGCAGGGCATCCGGCGGCTGCTGCAGGGCATCCTGAGGCCACAGCAGGGCAGCCCGAGTCGGCTGCAGGACAAGCGGAGCAGCCTGTGCTCTCATTGCTCTCTGAGGCATCTGCGGTCTCTTCATTGATATCGGCAGCTTCTCCGGTTACCGAGGTGTCCGCTGCTACCGCGGTCTCCGCGGCCGGGGCGGCGGGCGACGATTTGGCCGCCTGCTCTTTTTTGACCATTTCGATAGCCATCATTTCAACAGCCTCGAGATCAGCGAAACTGTCATAATGCCGCGGCTCTTCAGCCGTTACACCTGCCTCGCGCTTTTCCATTGCAATGGCAATTGCCTGCGCGCCCGTTGCCGCTACTGCGCCTGCTTTGCGGGCTTCCAATCCGGCTATTGCCTTGATCTCATCTTTGTCCCGAATCGGCTCCACAAGGGCGGCTTCCGTGAAGAGCGCCTCATCCATGAGATCTTCTTCAGACTCCGCTCCGGTTCCTTCTCCGGATTCCGCCTCAGTTTTTTCTTCGACGGCCTCTTCCAATGGCGTCTCTGCCAGAGCAGCTTCTGTGAATGACAGCTCTTCAGTGATTTCTACATACTTTATATCCATTGTTACACCTTTTCTATACTGCTTCATGTAAAGGTGACAGGGGACTGTCCCCTGTCACACTGACCGTGGTCAGCATGCGGTGCCGCCTGTGTCGCCTTATGTCCTTCGGCGGTATTCCGCCCGGATCTTCAGGAACAGGACCTCAAAGACTGCGTCCGCCGAGACGTTGGACCTTAAGCGGCGGGATGCCGCGTCGATCTCGTCGAGGATCGCGCCAAGCTGGTCGAATCCGATGATTCCTGCGGCTTCTATAATATACTGTATATCTTCCTGAAAAATCAAGGTCTCACTGTCCTGCACGCTCAGGTAGAGGAGGACGTCGCGGAACCACATCAGAACGAAAGTCAGCACTGCATCGCGGCGCGCCGGATCAATGCCCGCCGCGAACTCGGAGATCTGCAGGGCGTCGCGCTTCGCGATGTGCGCAAGGAAATCCACCGTCTTGTCGCGCAGTTCAAGGAATTCCCGGTCGTCCACGAGCTGCAGGGACTTGCCCGGGTTTCCGCCCGCGAAACGCGCGAGGACCCGGGCCTGGTCCGGGGGAAGCGACTTTTGCCGCTGTAAAAAGTCAGCGATCTGCGCTTCTTCCACTGCGCGGGTCTGCAGGATCACGCACCGGCTCAGGATCGTCGGTAAAAAAGCGCTCGTCCCGTCCGCGATCAGCAGAATGACGGCGTATTCCGGAGGCTCTTCCAGCGTTTTGAGCAGGGCGTTCTGGGCCGGGATCGTCAGCTTCTCCGCGTCCGGTATGATGTAGATCTTGTGAGGGCCCGCGTAGGGCTTGATCTGCAGGTCCGCCCGCATGCGGCGGATCTCATCGACGCTGATGCTGTTCGGTTTGGCGTGAGTGACTGTGATGATGTCGGGCTGATTGCCGCTCTGGGCCTGGATGCAGGAGAGGCACTTGCCGCAGGGCTCGAGAAGACGGGGACGGATTCTGGCCGGAGCGCCCATGCCGGAGCCCTGCGAACGTTCCTCAGCAGATCTGCCCGATTCTTCCTGCCGGTCTCCATACTGCTCTTCCCGCAGGTCTCCGCACTGCTCTTCCTGCAGATCCCCGCACTGCATCGCGGCCGCAAAGATCGAGGCGATCGTCCCGCGTCCCGATCCCGCGTCACCGCTGATCATATAGGCATGCGAAATACTGCCTGTTCTCAAGGCATTCTGGAGATGATCTATGATCGCGTTCTGCCCGATTATTTCCGAAAACTTCCGCATGTCGTCTCCCCGCGCAGCACTCTGCGCCTCACATACCTGGGTGAAAGCCCATCAGATACTCTTTGATCTCCCGCATGCAGCGGTTCAGGTCATCGTTCTCAAAGCGCCTCGTGATCCCCGCTGCCGCGATGCGCTCCTCCGAGAAGTCCTCACTGTCGGAAAGGAAGCGGCGGCAGAGTTCACGGTATTTTGGCTCAGATTCGGCGCGCTCACGGTCAAGCGCGCGCTGAAGCCGCTCGCCGTCCTCCACTTCGACATAAACAGGCACGACGCGATCCGCCCCGTAATAGGAACGCAGAGCGAGGTAGGACTCCAAAGTGCCGATGAGGAGCGTGCTCCTGCGCGCGAGGTCGATCTGGCCGTCGTCCGCAGTAAAGTAATACCAGGGTCCGTGAACAGTCTCGTAGCAGCGCGACTCGATGACCTTGCCGGCCCGTTCCAGCGCACGGAACTCCTCGACCGTGTAAAAGTGGTACTCGCGCCCGTTCCGCTCTCCCGCGCGGATCGGCCGGGTCGTGCAGGGGACGAGACGCTCAAAGGGGAGCTCGCTGTCGCTGAGGAGCATTCTGTACAAGGTATCCTTGCCGGAGCCGCTCTTGCCCATTATGCAAAATATTCTGTGCGCCTTGTTTCCCTGCATCTTCTGTGTACCTCCGCGGACCCGCCGCTGCTGCTATTCGCTTACCACACTTCCACCACACGTGTCATGTTAGTGTTGCCCGCTACGCCGAGCGGCACGCCCGCCGTGAGGACAACGTTGTCACCCTTCTTCACATATCCCGCCTTCTTGGCGGCGTCGACCGCCGCGTCGAAGAGCATCTCTTCCCTGTCTTCCTGCGGGATGTTGAGCGGATAGACGTCAAAAAGAATGTTCATCTGGCACGCCACCGACTCGCTGATGGTGCACGCGATGATCGGGCACAGAGGCTGATACCTGGACAGCCGGTTCGCCGTAAATCCGGAGATAGTGACCGTAATGATCGCCGCCGCCTTAATATCGCCCGCAACTGTGCAGGTCGCATGCGAGATCGCAGTTGTGATGTCCGTCATGTCGTCATCCAGCTGCTTCATGCGCTGCCTGTAGTGGATGTCGGACTCGGCCCGCTCCGCTATTCTGGCCATTGTGCGGACCGCTTCTTCCGGATAGGCGCCTGCTGCCGTCTCGCCGGAGAGCATGATCGCTGTCGTTCCGTCGTAGATCGCGTTCGCGACGTCTGTCGCCTCCGCGCGCGTCGGACGCGGGTTCTTCATCATGGAGTCGAGCATCTGGGTCGCAGTCACGACGATCTTGCCCATCCTGTGAGCCATCTTGATAATGTGCTTCTGGATGACCGGCACGTCCTCGAGCGGCACTTCCACGCCGAGGTCGCCGCGCGCCACCATAACGCCGTCCGCTGCTTCCAGGATCTCCTCGATATTGTTGACACCCTGGATGGACTCTATTTTGGCAATGATCTTCATGCGGCTGTTGTTGGCGGTAAGGATCTCGCGGATCTCCTGCACATCTTTAGCCGTGCGCGTGAAGGACGCGGCGATGAAATCATAGCCCATGCGGCAGCCGAACTCGATGTCAGCGCGGTCCTGCTTGCTGATGAAAGGCATCGACAGGTCGGCGCCGGGCAGGTTCACGCCCTTGTGGTTGGAGACAGGACCTCCGTTGATGACGGTGCAGACCACCTCGGTGTCCGTCTTGGAATCGACGCGCAGCCCGATCAGCCCGTCATCGATCAGAATAGTTCCTCCCACCGCGACGTCGGAAGGCAGGTCCTTGTAGGTGACAGATGCTTTCTCAGTATCGCCCATGACCTCATCGGTAGTGAGCGTGAAGGTCTGTCCCTTTTCCAGGATCACTTTGCCGCCTTCAAAATCGCGCAGGCGGATCTCCGGTCCCTTGGTGTCGAGCAGTGTCGCGACCGGAAGCCCCATTTCGCGGCGCAGGCGGACAAGCCTGCGGAACTTGGCTTCGTGCTCCTCGTGCGTTCCGTGCGAGAAGTTGAACCTCGCGACGTTCATGCCTGCTTCGATCAGCTTCCTCAGCATCTCTTCGCTTTCGCTTGCAGGGCCTATCGTGCATATGATCTTAGTCTTGCGCATTTTACAGTATTCCTCCTTCCGGGCTTCTGTCAAAAAATTGTGAAGCAGCATGAACCGCCGGCTGCCTTGGCACCTGATACAGTGCCATTGTAACACAGCATCGGAGAATAAAGCATGGTGTGGTGTGATTTATTCTTCTTCCGGGGCGTGATGGTTCTTGCCGGGAGGGTAAGAGAAGCTTGTTTGGAGGGGAAGGCTCCTGCCCC
>CAMOXN010000126.1 GCA_946629175.1 uncultured Lachnospiraceae bacterium
CTCAACAACCCGGATGTATATGAGCTGGGCGATAAGGTCGCGATCATCGGAGCAGGCAATGCGGCTATGGACGTTGCCCGCACCGCGATCCGCCACGGCAGCCGGGATGTCACGGTCTATGTCCGCAGAGACAAGGTGGCGGCCTCGGAGAATGAGTACAACTATGCGGTGCTCGACGGCGTGCATTTCGAGTTCAGGAAGAATATTGTCCGCATAGTCGACGAAGGCGCGGTCTTCTGCGACAGGGTAGAGGACCCGGAGACAGGTAAGCTCGTGGACGACCATTCCACGGATCAGCTTGTCGAGGCGGACAGCGTCATCATCTCTGTTTCCCAGGTCCCCAGGGACAGGCTCGTGAACAGGGACCATGAGCTGCAGATGAATCAGCGCGGTACACTGCAGATCGATGAACAGGGCGAGACCACGATGGAAGGGGTTTTTGCGTCCGGCGACGTCGTGACGGGCGCCAAGACGGTAGTTGCGGCTGTTGCCGCAGCCAAACAGATCGCGGACAACATGGACGTGTATATGCAGGAAAAGTACGGGAACAAGAGCGCCGAGTAAAAACAGCGTAAAAGAAAAGAGCCCTTCAGAACAGGAGCCGGATAGCGGCACTGTTCAGGAGGGCTCTTTCCTTCAAAAAGGGCAGGTAAGACCGGCCCGGTCTCTGCCGCGGTTCTGTGATGACTTATGAAAGGACTGCAGGATGCCACATTGAAACCGGGTCATAGACGATCAGAAAACAGCCATAAACGGCCAACAGACCGAGAAGAGTGACAATATTTTGGTTGTTTATGGAAGTTTTACAAAGAAAACGGTGCATGTTTGTGGATTGTAACGATTGATTTTGAACTATTTTGAATGTATGCTTAACATATCAAAAATGAAAGGAGGTTAATGAATGATCTACACAGTCACATTTAATCCTTCTCTGGATTACATCGTTTCCGTACCGGGATTTGAAATGGGAAAGACCAACCGCACAGTCTATGAGCAGATGCTGGCGGGGGGCAAGGGCATCAATGTCACGACAGTCCTTGGAAACCTTGGGATCGAGAGCACCGCGCTCGGCTATGTCGCAGGTTTTACCGGTGAGGAACTGGTCCGGAGAATGGAAGAGATGGGCCTGAAGAACGATTTTATCCGTATCGGCAATGGTTTTTCACGAATCAATGTTAAGATCAGGGATTTTGACGGGACGGAGATCAACGGCATGGGCCCTGTGATCGATCAGGAAGGCCTGGATGCACTAATGGAGAAGCTGACACTGCTCACGGATCAGGACACACTGGTGCTGGCGGGAAGTATTCCGGAGAGTATGCCGGGAACGATCTATTCGGACATTCTGGAGAAGCTGCAGGGAAGGGGGATCCGCTTTGTCGTGGACGCGACCAAGGACCTTTTGCTGAACGTCCTTCAGTATCGCCCGTTCCTGATCAAACCCAATCACCACGAACTCGGAGAGATCTTCGGTGTGGAGCTTCGCACCCGTGAGTCTGTCGTCCCCTATGCGGCGAAGCTGCAGGAGATGGGAGCAAGGAACGTCCTGATCTCGATGTCCGGTATGGGAGCAGTCCTTTTGGACGAAGAGGGGGGAGTACATATGCTGCCCGCTCCGAAAGGGAATCTGGTCAATGCGGTGGGAGCCGGCGATTCCATGGTCGCGGGATTCCTGACAGGCTGGGAGGAACAGCACTCCTACGAGCACGCGTTCCGCATGGGCGTGGCGACCGGAAGCGCCAGCGCGTTCTCCGATTTTCTCGCCACGAGAGAAGAAGTAATGGAAGTTTACGGAAGACTCGATATATGAGCTGCATACGAGTCATGAATGAAAGAAAGAGGATAAAAAATGTATATTACAGATCTTCTGGACAAGAGAAGTATTGATCTGAACGGCAAGCCCGGGTCCAAGAGCGAAGCGATCGACCAGGTCGTCGACCTGATGCTCAAGAGTGAGAAGATCCGCGACAAAGAGGCTTACCGGAAAGAAGTATACAGAAGAGAAGAAGAGTCTACGACCGGTATCGGTGAAGGCATCGCGATCCCTCACGGCAAGTGCGACGCGGTGATCAAGCCCGGCCTTGCGGCTATGGTCGTCAAGGATGGCGTAGATTATGATTCTCTGGACGGGGAGCCGGTCAACCTGATCTTCCTGATCGCCGCGCCGATCACGAAGGACAACGTGCATCTGGACGTACTCAGCAAGCTTTCCCGCCTGCTCATGGATGAGAAATTCAGCGAAGACCTCAAGAATGCCAAGGATGTGGACGAGTTCCTCTCGATCATCGACGCGGCCGACAAGAAAGACGAAGCGATCGAGAACGGCGCGCCCCAGGTGTTCATGACACTCGCGGAAGATGCCGTCAAGATCTGCGCGGTCACTTCCTGCCCGACCGGTATCGCGCATACCTACATGGCGGCGGAAGGCATCGAGAAAGCCGCGAAGGCAGAGGGATGCTGGGTCAAGGTGGAGACCCGCGGTTCCGGCGGCGCCAAGAACGTCCTGACCGATGAAGAGATCGCGAATGCGGACTGCATCATCGTCGCTGCGGATGCGAAGGTCCCGATGGACCGTTTCCATGGCAAAAAACTGATCGAAGTGCCTGTTTCCGACGGCATCAGCAAAGCGCCTGAACTGGTCAAGCGCGCGATGGCAGGCGACGCGCCTGTATGGAACGCGGGAAGCGCAGCAGCAGCTGCCTCTGCAGGAAAGAAGAGTTCCGGCGGCGCCGGCCACAAGGTCTATCTGCAGCTGATGAACGGCGTTTCGCACATGCTTCCGTTCGTCGTGGGCGGCGGTATTTTGATCGCCCTTGCATTCCTGATCGATGGATTTGCAGTCGACCTCAATTCGCTCGCTGAGGCGGAGAGAAGCAATTTCGGTTCCATCACGCCCGTGGCAGCGCTGCTCAAATCGATCGGCGGCGTCGCGTTCGGGTTCATGCTTCCCGTTCTCTCCGGATATATCGCGGAGAGTATCGCGGACCGTCCCGGCCTTGCAGTCGGTTTTGTCGGCGGCATGATCGCGGCGAACGGCAAGTCCGGTTTCCTGGGCGCTCTGGTGGCAGGCTTTGTGGCGGGCTACCTTGTACTGTGGCTGCAGAAAGTCTTCTCGAAGCTTCCCGAATCCATTGAGAAGATCGCACCGGTGCTGCTCTATCCCCTGTGCGGTATCCTGCTGATCGGACTGATCATGACCTTCATCGTCGAGCCTCCGGTAGGTGCTCTGAACACCGGCCTGAACACGGCGCTGACCAACATGGGAGGCACCAGCAAGATCCTGCTCGGCATCATCGTGGCAGGCATGATGGCCATCGACATGGGCGGCCCCTTCAACAAGGCGGCATACGTCTTCGGTACAGCCTCGATCGCCGCAGGCAACTATGACATCATGGCGGCAGTTATGATCGGCGGTATGGTGCCCCCCTGCGCGATCGCCCTGGCGACCATTCTGTTCAAGAACAAGTTCACCAAGGAAGAGAGAGAGTCCGGTCCCGTCAACTTCATCATGGGCCTTGCTTTCATCACAGAAGGCGCGATCCCCTTCGCGGCCTCCGATCCCGGAAGAGTCCTTCCTTCATGCATCATCGGTTCCGCGATCGCAGGCGCGCTCTCCATGGCTTTCGGCTGCACGCTGATGGCCCCTCACGGCGGGATCTTCGTGTTCCCCGTCGTCGGACATGCGCTGATGTATCTTCTGGCCCTCATTGTGGGCACAGTCGTCGGAGCGTTCCTTCTCGGAACACTCAAGAAGCCTGTAGCGGAATAATAAGCGGACAGACCTCCTTTTCAGGGACGGCGCAGAGGCGCCGTCCCTGTTTGCGGTATGCGTGCCATAGGCGCGCTCTAACGGGCGCTCCCTCTCACTCAGTTTTTGGCGGTTTTTGAAGAGAAGTAACGGCTTGTGAACGATTTTGACAAAATGGATTGCAATTCAGTACAGATAAGATTACGATTGTTTTACAGGCTGAACTATTTTGACAGAACAGGCCGAAGATCCCTGCGGGGGATCACGGCGGAAAGGGGAACGGGATGTTTGCAGGGCAGCGGCAGGACGAGATCATAAGGATCGTGGAAAAGAAGGGAAGCGTCACTCTTAAGGAGCTGGTGGATGAACTGGGCACCTCTGAGTCGACGATCCGCAGGGACCTGACGGAACTGGACCGGAATGGCGCGCTGCGGAAGGTGTTCGGCGGCGCCGTGGCGATCGGCTCCCGCAAGAATGTTACGGAGGAGAGCGTTGCCCGCAGAATGGAAGTCTTTGCGGAGGAGAAGCAGCAGATCGGCAGGTATGCAGCGGCCCTGATTGAGCCGAATGATTTTGTTTATATTGACGCGGGGACGACGACAGGCGCCATGATCCCCTTTATCTCGGAGTTCTCCGCGATCTATGTGACCAATGCCGTGTCCCACGCGCTGGAACTGATCCGGCGGGGCTTCCGCGTCAATCTGATCGGCGGGGAGCTGCGTGCCACTACGGAGGCTGTGATCGGGAGCGCTGCCTGTGAAGAACTGCTCAGATATAACTTTACCAAGTGCTTTATGGGAACGAACGGCGTGGATCACGAGGCCGGTTTTACGACGCCGGATATAGGGGAATCCATGGCGAAACGAAGCGCGATGAGAAATTCGAGAGAATGCTTCGTGCTGTGCACGACAGAGAAGTTCCATGTGATCACGCCGGTGCGGTTCGCAGACATCGGAAGCGCGAAGATCATTACGAACCGCTATCCGGACGGATGGAGAGGCGGAATGGAATTCCTGATCATTGCCACGTAACACTTGTGTCAGTTCTTTGTTGTCCGGTATCACCAGATCGCGACCCGGTCTTC
>CAMOXN010000127.1 GCA_946629175.1 uncultured Lachnospiraceae bacterium
GCCAAAATTGAGAGGAACGATCCGTGCTGGTGCGGAAGCGGAAAGAAATATAAGAGCTGCCATATGCGCTTTGACGAGAAGATCAGGGCGTTCCAGCTCAGGGGGCACATCACGCCCGACAGGAGCATCATCAAGACTCCTGCGCAGATCGAAGGGATCAAGGAGAGCGCGAAGATCAACATGGCGTGCCTGGACGCGGTAGCAGCCGTGATCGGACCGGGGATGAGCACGGAGGAGATCGATAAGATCGTATACGAGACGACAGTCTCCATGAACGCGATCCCGGCGCCGCTCCATTACGAGGGATATCCCAAGAGCGTATGCACTTCCATCAACGAGGAGGTCTGCCACGGGATCCCGGACGACAAGCACATCCTCAAAGAGGGGGATATCATCAACGTGGACTGCTCCACCATCTACAAAGGGTATTTTTCGGACTCCTCCCGAATGTACTGTATCGGAGAGGTCTCTGAGGAGAAGAAGAGACTGGTGCAGGTCACGAAGGAATGCATGGAGATCGGCCTTGAGAACGTCATTCCGTGGACTTTCCTCGGCGACATGGGAAGCAAGGTGCACGAGCACGCTATGAAGAACGGCTACACCGTGGTCAAGGAGATCGGCGGCCACGGCTGCGGCATCGAGTTCCACGAGGATCCGTTCGTCAGCTATGTTTCCAAGCCGGGGCAGGAGATGCTCATGGTGCCCGGCATGGTGTTCACGATCGAGCCCATGGTCAACATGGGGACGGACGAGATCTACCAGGATGACAAGAACGGCTGGACGATCTACACAAGGGACGGCAAGCCTTCCGCGCAGTGGGAGATCCAGGTGCTGGTGACCGAGACGGGGCACGAGGTATTATGCTCATAAAAAGCAGCGAGGAAAAGCCGAGGCAGCACGCGCTGCTTTTTATGAAACGAAATACGAACATACAACAGGGGGAGAAGACCTATGCAGAATAAAGGAAAATACTATCTTACAACAGCGATCGCCTACACGTCGGGCAAGCCTCACATCGGCAATACGTACGAGATCATCCTCGCCGACTGTATCGCGAGATATAAGAGGGCGGACGGTTTTGACGTGCACTTCCAGACCGGAAGTGACGAGCACGGACAGAAGATCGAGTCCAGGGCGGCGGCCGCCGGCAAAACACCGAAGGAATTCGTGGACGAAGTCGCGGCCGAGATCAAGAGGCTCTGGGATCTTGTGAACACGTCCTATGACCGCTTTATCCGCACGACGGATCCCGACCACGAGATCCAGATTCAGAAGATCTTCAGGAAACTGTATGAGCAGGGCGATATCTATCTCGGGTTTTATGAAGGAATGTACTGCAGGGAGTGCGAGGCGTTCTATACGTCGTCCCAGGTGGTAGATGAGAAATACTGCCCCGTCTGCGGCGGCGAAGTACACCAGGCCAAGGAGGACGCTTACTTCTTCAGGATGAAGAAATATGCGGACCGCCTGATCGAGCACATCAACACGCACCCCGAGTTCATCCAGCCCGTTTCCAGAAAGAACGAGATGATGAATAACTTCCTGCTTCCGGGCCTCACGGACCTGTGCGTCTCCAGAAGCTCTTTCACATGGGGGATCCCGGTCGACTTCGCGCCCGGCCATGTGGTATATGTGTGGCTCGACGCGCTCAGCAACTATATCACCGGCATCGGTTACGACGCCGACGGTAACAGCAGCGAGCTTTACAAGAAGAACTGGCCTGCGGATCTTCACCTGATCGGCAAGGATATCGTCCGCTTCCATACCATCTACTGGCCCATCTTCCTGATGGCGCTCGGCGAACCTCTTCCCAAGCAGGTGTTCGGCCATCCCTGGCTGCTGCAGGGCGGCGAGAAGATGTCGAAGACCAAGGGCAACGTCATCTATGCGGACGACCTGGTGGAGATCTTCGGCGTTGACGCCGTTCGCTATTTTGTCGTGCACGAGATGCCTTACGAGAACGACGGCGTGATCACATGGGAGCTCATGGTGGAGAGGATCAATTCCGACCTCGCCAACACGATGGGGAACCTGGTGAACCGCACGATCGCGATGAGCAATAAGTATTTTGACGGCGTAGTTGCCGACAAGGGCGTTTCGGAGCCCGTCGACGATGATCTCAAGGCTTTCGTGACGGCCGCTTACGACAAGGTCGAGGCCAAGATGGACGAGCTTCGCGCCGCGGACGCGCTGACGGAGATCTTCTCGGTCTTCAAGAGGCTCAACAAGTACATCGATGAGACCGAGCCGTGGGTGCTGGCAAGGGACGAGGCCAAGGCGGACCGGCTCGCGACCGTCCTTTACAATCTTATCGAGGGCATCACGATCGGTACCGCGCTGATGGCGCCTTTCATGCCCGATACAGCGGATAAGATCGTCAGGATGCTGAACACTGAGATCCGCGATTTCGATACGCTCGGCACATTCGGCCTGTATCCTTCCGGGACGAAGGTCACGGATAAGCCCGAGATCCTGTTCGCGCGCCTCAAGGAAGCTGACGTAATGAAGGAAGTCGACAAGATCATGGCCAAACAGCGCAAGGAGGCCGAGAAGCAGGCCAAGCTCGAGGAGAAGGCCAAGGAAAAGACCGGCAAAGCGGAAGAGAAGGCCTCTGAGGACGCGGGAAAGGCCGCTGCCGCAGAGCAGGCTGAGAACACTGCGGAAGCAGTCGTTAAAAAGCCGGAGATCACGATCGACGACTTCGCGAAGATGGAGTTCAAGGTGGGAGAAGTCATCGCGTGCGAAGAGGTCAAGAAGTCTAAAAAGCTCCTCTGCTCCAAGGTGAAGATCGGCGATGAAGTCCGCCAGATCGTATCCGGGATCCGCAAGTATTACACGGCAGAGGAAATGGTCGGCAAAAAAGTGATGGTGATCACGAATCTCAAGCCGGCCAAGCTCGCGGGCCTTATGTCCGAGGGCATGCTCCTGTGCGCGGAAGGCCCCGACGGGACGCTGGCGCTCATGACGCCGGAAGCGGGCAGGGAAATTCCGGACGGCGCGGAGATCGGCTGACAGCGGTCCTGTGATCCGGAGATGAATTAAGGAGGGATACGATGACAAAGAGAGCATTCGTGATCCTGATGACTGTGATGCTGGGCCTGGCAGGTGTGCTGGGCCCGGCTTCTTATGCCATGGCGCAGGACAAGGACAAGGGGATACTGGAGCAGGGCGCCGGGATCGGACAGGATCTGTATGAAAAAATGGATGAAGCAGTCAGCGGCCTCGATAAGGAGTCTCTGCGCAGGCAGATCCGCGAGGCGCTCCGTGAGATGGATAAGCTGGGGATATCCCCTTCTGTCGTCGCGCGGGACCTCTTCGGGATCGGGAATAAGACGAAACCTGCCCAGAACGGAAAAAAGCCGGGCAATACGCTGATCGAAGACGCGGAAAAGACAGTCCGGAAAAGCACGGAGAAGTTCTTCTCCGGACTTTGGAACGGGTTCCTGAGTACGCTCGGGGGCCTGGTCGAGACCGGTCTCAATGTGTTCAGCGGCAAAGGGGGGAAGTGATCTTTGAATGTTTTTGAAGAGGAAAGTCCTTTCATAAGATTTCTGAACCGCGTCGCGGACCTTCTGATCCTGAACTTTCTGACGCTTCTCATGTGCCTGCCGGTCGTGACGGCCGGCGCCTCGCTCACGGCGATGCACTATGTACTTCTGAAACTGGTCAGGGATGAGGAGGGATACATTGTACAGTCCTATTTCCGTTCCTTTAAGCGTAATTTTCTGCAGGCGACGGCTTTGTGGGTGATCTTCGGAGCGTTGTGGGCGCTCATGATATCGACTCTTTCCATGGTCATTCAGGGAGGCGCGAACTATCCGATCTGGCTTCCCAGCGCTATATTGGTCACGGCTCTGCTGCTCCTGACGGTGATGATCTATGCGTTCGC
This sequence comes from uncultured Lachnospiraceae bacterium, assembly GCA_946629175.1. Classification (GTDB taxonomy): domain Bacteria; phylum Bacillota; class Clostridia; order Lachnospirales; family Lachnospiraceae; genus CAG-791. Next base: position 3,890 of record CAMOXN010000127.1, read on the forward strand.
GCTCCTGTCCAGATATGACAACAGCGTATACCATACACTGTTCAATGCTGTTTCTCTGGTCTTCGGAGAACTCCTTCGCTCTTTTGAGATGCTGGTCATCACGCTTGTGCCCGCGATCCTGCTTCTGCGGTCATCCGTCTTTTTACCTTTCCTCGTTCTGTTCGGCCTGTCCGTTCCCGGATATGCCTGCGCGATGGTCTATGACCCGGTCTTTCGTAAGATCGAGAGGCAGGCGGAGCTCGACCGGGAGGAGGAAGAGGAGTAGATAGTTATTATTGCATGAAGAAGGCGGGATATACGCCAGTCGGAATAACCATTAAGGCATGGAGAAGGCGGGATATACGCCAGTCGGAGGCTTTTAGGAACGTGTGCCGACGACTGGCGTATATCCCGCCTTAAACCATGCCTGTTATTGTGAATCATCCGAAGGACGAATATCCCGCCTTAAACCATACCTTTGAAAAATGCCCAAAGGAACGCCGGATTTCTGTACAAATTTACGAAAACCGAGGTCATCTGTTTTTCTGTCCGCAAATCATCACGAAGTCACAAAAAATCTTTTGTGAATTAATGGCATGGTGTAAAGACGCATTTTTGTCTATACTTAGGTCAATGTAGTAAAGATGTATGAGCTTTGAGCATCATGCCGACAATAGCATTAAAAAGGAGTTGTACAATGGCAAGTTTATCTTTGAAAGACGTATGCAAGGTTTACCCCAACGGATTCAAGGCGGTCCAGAACTTCAACATGGAGATCGCTGATAAGGAGTTCATCATTTTCGTAGGTCCTTCCGGATGCGGAAAGTCCACTACCCTGAGAATGATCGCCGGTCTGGAAGACATCTCTTCCGGTGAGTTCAGGATCGACGGCAAGCTCATGAATGATGTCGAGCCCAAGGACAGGGATATCGC
>CAMOXN010000128.1 GCA_946629175.1 uncultured Lachnospiraceae bacterium
GTTTGGGTCACGGACCGGAAGCCTGAAGCTGCCGGCACGAGACGCCCGGACAGATGGCGGACGCTGAACATGTGTCAGTAGCAGGCCGGTCACAAGCACTTACAGAGAACCCGTTCATCGGCTGAAAGGCGGGAGTGCAGGCGGTCAATCGTGAATTTCAGCATGGGAGTCCTCCGCGAAGCGCATGAGAGCAGGAAATACCTGATGGAAACACTGAACCGGAAATACCGGGCAGGACCGGCTGAGAGTGCGATAAGCGGATGCCGCTGCGGCAGCGGAGAGCAGCACAAATTGAGCGCAGACATTTTATGAAACGTCTGAACGTGGGTGGTACCGCGGGATCTGTCCTTTCTCGTCCCATATCTGATTCCTGAGGGAACGGATATGGGACGTTTTGCGTAAGCAATGAAGCCGCGCGCACTAAATCGTCAAAACAATTAATTTAATGTAAAAGGAGTCATCATGAACAGGTTTGAAGAGATCCGGAAGAAATTCCTGGAAGAGGCAGAAGGCCGCACAGACTCCCGCAGCATCTATGAGCTTCGCAAGAAGTATCTGGACCGCAAGGCGGGCGAAGTAAACGCGCTGATGAAGGAAATGCGCAGCATTCCCAAGGAGGAGAAAGCCGACTTCGGCAAGAATGTCAACCTCCTCAAGGACTGGGTTCTGGAGAACCTGGAGAAGATGGAAGTGGAAGCAAGGGAAGCCGAGCTGCAGCGCCGCTATGAGAAGGAGAAGATCGACGTAACGATCCCTGCACAAAAAGAGACGCGCGGCAATCTCCATCCGATCACGCAGATGAAGAACCAGATGGTCGATATTTTCGCCGGAATGGGATTTGACATCTATGAGGGCACGGAGATCGAGAACGACTACTATAACTTCACAGCTCTCAACACGCCTATGGATCATCCGGCCAGAGACATGCAGGATACCTTCTACCTGTCTCCCGAATTCCTGCTCAGGACACAGACTTCCTCGGGGCAGATCCACGTCATGGAGAACCAGAAACCCCCGATCAAGATCCTTTCTCCCGGCAGGGTGTTCCGTTCCGATGACGACGCGACGCACTCCCCGATGTTCAGCCAGATGGAAGGACTTGTCGTGGACAAGGGCATCACGCTCTGCGACCTTCAGGGCATGCTGGACGAGTTCGTGCAGCAGGTCTACGGCGAAGGCACCCGCACGAGACTGCGCCCTTCGTTCTTCCCCTTCACTGAGCCCAGCGTGGAAGTGGACGTCAGCTGCTTTGTCTGCGGCGGCAAGGGCTGCAAGCTCTGCAAGGGCACCGGCTGGATCGAGATCCTCGGCGCCGGCGTCGTCAACAACAAGGTGCTTGAGAACTGCGGCATCGACCCCGATGTGTACAGCGGATTCGCTTTCGGAATCGGTATCGAGCGCGCGGCCATGCTCAAGTACGGCATCAACAACATCAAGCTCCTGTTCGAGTCCGACCTTCGCGTCCTTGAGCAGATCAACGACGCCTGACGCGGGGAAAGGAGGAATCTTACTATGATCGCACCACTTAGCTGGTTAAAAGAATATGTAGATATCGACTGCACACCGCAGGAACTGGAAGACAAGCTGTTCTCCTGCGGTTTCGAAGTGGAAGAGCTCCACGAAGTCGGTGAGGACATCAGTAACGTCGTCGTCGGTCTCGTAGAGACCTGCGAGGCCATTCCGGACACGCATCTGCATGTCTGCACCGTCAACTGCGGCGAGCTCGGGACCTACCAGATCTGCTGCGGCGCGGACAACGTGGAAGCGGGCAAGAAGTTCCCCACAGCGCTCGTCGGCGCGACTGTTTACGGGACCAACCGCGAGCACACCGCTGCCGAAGGTGTCATTACCATCAAGAAAGGCAAGCTTCGCGGCTATGAATCCCAGGGCATGCTGTGCTCCGGCATGGAGCTGGGCGTGAGCGAAGACATGTATCCCGGCGCGGGCTACAACGGACTGCTCCTCCTTCCCGATGACGCGGAAGTCGGCGCGAGCGTAAAGCCCATCCTGGGCCTCGACGACTGGCTCTTCGACATCGCCATCACGGCCAACCGCCCCGACTGCCAGAGCATCTTCGGCATCGCGCGCGAGGTCGCGGCTGTCCTCGAGAAGCCCCTGAAGACGCCCGCTCTCGATTACACCGAGACAGATGTCAGGCTCGACAAGTTCAATATCACTGTCGACGCGCCCGAGCTGTGCCCTCGTTACATCGGCCACTACGTCTACGATGTAAAAATAGGGCCGTCCCCCGCCTGGATGCGCCGCCGTCTGGCGCTCGTCGGGATGAACGCGATCTCGAACATGGTCGATATCACGAACTACATCCTGACAGAGCTCGGACAGCCTATGCACGCTTTTGACTACGCATACCTGCGCGGAGACGCCATCAACGTCCGCACAGCGAGGGACGGAGAAAAGATCGTCACCCTTGACGAGCAGGAACAGACCCTTACGAGCGCTAACCTCGTCATCTGCGACGGCGAGCGCCCGGTCGCGCTGGCAGGTGTCATGGGCGGTCTCAATTCCGAGATCCTTGACACGACCGAGGCCGTTATGTTCGAGGCCGCGAAGTTCGCGCGCGACAACATCCGCCGCACTTCCAAGAGCGTAGGAAAGAGAACGGATTCGAGCGCTCGCTTTGAGAAGGGCGTCGACGAATACACGACCGTCATGGCAATGAAGCGCGCCCTGCACCTTGTGGAAGAGCTCGGCTGCGGCAAAGTCTCCTCCACGCACTTTGACGTCAATACGGGCAACAGCGTGGAGCCCCGCGAGCTGGCCGTTGAGATCGACCGCGTCAGCGCAGTGCTGGGTATTACAGTTCCGGATGAGGACATCGTCCGCATCATGACGAACCTCGCGATGGAACCCGTGATCAGGGAAGAGAACGGAAAGCGCATGCTGGTCCTGCAGGTCCCCGCTTACCGCGAAGACATGGAAGGCTATCAGGACGTGGCGGAGGAAGTCATCCGCATGTACGGCTATGACAACCTGGTCCCCACTTTCCTTAAGAGCGCGGAAGTCACGACCGGCGGCTGGAACCCGACGCAGCGCCGCGAGATGCGCGTGAAGGAAGCTCTGTGCGGCCTCGGCGCTTACGAGTGCATGCACTACTCCTTTTTCTCGCCTTCAGACCTGGATCTGCTCCGCTATCCCGAGGACGCGCCGGAGCGCAAAGCGATCCGCATCCTGAATCCGATCAGCGAGGAGCTGTCCCTGATGAGGACCACACTGACCGCTTCCATGATCCACGCGGTCGTGCGCAACCAGAAGAACGGCCGTCTCGACGGCAGGCTGTTCGAGATCGCCAAGGTCTTCGTGCCGAAGTCCCTGCCTCTGACGGAATATCCGGACGAGAGAGATCACCTGGTCGTGGCATATTTTGGCAAAGACGAGAGCTTCTATACGTTAAAAGGCGCGGCGGAGACCGTCGCGGATACACTTCACGTGAAATTCACATATCAGGCGGGGACACGACCCTTTACGCATCCCTACCAGACGGCGGATGTCTTCTGCGGAGAGCAGAAAGTCGGCTATATCGGAAAACTCGCCTACGATATCGCAGAGGCAGAGAACATGCGCGCGGACCTGTACCTCATGGAACTGGATCTGGCCTCTCTGTATCCGCTCTGCGGACAGGCGCCGGCATTTGAGCCGCTGCCGAAATTCCTCGACGTCACCCGCGACCTCGCGCTGGTCATGGATAAGGAGATCACCTGCGCGCAGGTAGAAGAAGAGATGCGCGCGGCGTGCAGGTATGTGCGCGATATCAAGCTGTTCGACGTATACGAGGGAGTGCCGATCCCGCCCACGATGAAGAGCATGGCCTTCACGGTCACCTTCCGGGCAGGAGAGGAGGAGTTCACCTCCGAAGATGTGGACAGATTTGTGGCGAAGATACTGAAGAAACTGAATGCGGCGCACGGGATCGTGCTTCGCAGCTGAATGAAATAAAATGGGTGCCGCCCCAAGAAATGATTCTTAGGGCGGCACCCGTTTTTCTCGTTAATTACATCTCTTCTTCTTCCGGCTCTTCGACCTCGGAGACTTCGTGGCTCGTATCGCCTTCGTCGGATTCTTCTTCCTCTTCGATGATGGTGTGGTGGTCATCGGGATCGTAGTAGGTACCGTCGATCTCGAACCAGTCGGTGTCATCGCGGATGATGAAGATCATTGTGCGGCCCTGGTTGACTACGACTTCGTCACCGTTGTCGTCGTAGAAGAGGGTAGGCTCATAGTCGTCCTCTTTGTTCCAGGTAACGTGGATCATCTTGCCGTTCGTGATATAGAAACCGTCGTCGATACCTTCACGAGGCTCTTCAATGCGGAACCAGAGGTACGCGCTGTCATCCGTGACGTGCGTCCAGTCGCAGCGCTGGATGAAGATATTGGTGAAAGCCATCTGTTCACCGGTCACAGCATCGCACTGGTCGTTTCCGTAAAGGGTCTTGTAATACAGGTGGTCGTCCTCGTCGTAGTAGAGCGCGGAACGGGTGACGGGATAAGAGCCCTCCATGTCGATCTCATAGGCATCCACGGCATCGGGATACTGCTCGAGGGTATTGATCTCGCCGTCCTTCGCGAAGGTGAAGTGTTTCTCTTTGTAGTACTCTTCACGGTGTTCTCTCTCAAAACCTGCGCGGTCGATCGCTTCATTGACATTATCGGAATCCGTGTAAGCGGTATGCTCGATCGCAACACCGTCATGGGGAACGCGGTAATACGCGCCGTAGTCCGAACCCATGACACCGC
>CAMOXN010000129.1 GCA_946629175.1 uncultured Lachnospiraceae bacterium
CGGCAGGTGGGACCTGCATCAGGTTGGGACTTATGTGCTCGAGGGGAACGAAGGGCTGCTTGCGGCGGTGGTATTGCTCGTAGATTTCGTGATCGAGCTGGTCATCGCGGCCCTGGTCTGGAGGAAGGTCATGGGGACGATCGACTTCGAGGAGATGCGGAGAGAGTGGTGAGGGGGCACACGGGTCATTTGACCTCTGGGGTCAAATGGCCCTTTTGCCCCCCTTGAAGATGCGTTCGGGGTCATTTCACCTCTGAGGTCAAATGACCCTTTTATTGTCCGGGAAACGGGAAATTCTCTATGTCCGGGATCGGAAGATCCTCGATATCGGGGACCTCAAAACTCTTGAAATCGGGGACCGGGTTGCTGACAAAAGATCTTCTGATCAGAAGAAAAGATACAATGGTGACCAGAACATACATGATGATCAAAAGAGCGATGACCCTCAACAAAGTGGCAGCGCTCTTTTCCTGTCTGTCCCCGGCTTTTGTGCGGTAGACAGTGCCGGAGCGGGAGATCGTCGCGGAGCCTGCGCTGCTGCCCGAGCGAGAGGCCGACGCAGTTCCGGATCCGGTGCGGGTGGAACCGTAAGTGCTGTACTTGTGGGTGCGTGTGCCTGAGCGGGAAGCCGCAGCAGTGCCTGATCCGGTGCGGGCGTTGCCGGCTGTGCGGAGAGGGGCACTATTTTGACTCGGTCGGGAAGATGCCGGGCGCGTGCCGCTATACGCGGAAAAGGGCTGCGAATCCTCGGAATCTGCGGATCCGGCGGCAGCGGCGGACAGAGTGGAGGTCGCAGTCTGCTCAGGAGCCGCAGTCAGGCCGGAGACCGATGTCAGGCCGGAGAGTGTGGTCAGGCCGGAGACTGATGTCAGGCCGGAAGCCGCGTTCAGGCCGGAAACTGCGGTCAGGTCGCCGGTGTTCCACAGGAGCGCGAGCGTTTCTCTCGCCTGCTGCCGGCCGTACAGATTTGCGCCGGCAGGGTATGTGAGGAGGTCACGCTCCCATTCTTTGCCCGGATCGTCGTTCAGGTATGAAAGGTAGCCGACGGACATCAAGCTGCCGATATTTTGATCATTTGCCATGGATGTACTCCTTAAGAACTGTTCGGTCAGATGGACCGATGGATATTTGCTCTGATGTCTTAATATTACTAGAAAATGGTGCTCAGGAAAATGGTAGGATGGGGGCGATTTTGGTAAAATGACCTCAGAGGTGAAATGGCCGGTGGAGTGGCCCCAAAGGGGGGCAAAGGGGTCAAATGACCTCTGAGGTGAAATGGCATGGATAATAATGTGAAGGTCTCGTGCATCGGCATCGGCTGTATGCGGATCTCCGGGATGAGCGCCCGCGATGCGGACGCGCTGGTGCATACGGCGCTGATCAACGAGGGAATCAATGTGAACACGCAGTTCGAGGGCGGAGTGATGCGCAGCGCAGGGACGCTGGAATACTGCCGGCTGAACAGGACTGTGGTGCAGACCTGGTCGCCCCTGCAGAAGGGGTTCTTCGGCGGGGTGTTCCTGGGAGACAGCGAGTTCGCGGAACTGAACCGGGTGCTCGGGGAGCTGGCCCGCAAGTACGGTGTGACAGCGGACGCGATCGCGTACGCATGGCTGCTGCGCTATCCGGCCAGGATGCAGGTGGTCCTGGGAACGACGAATCCGGAGCGGGTAAAGGGCGCGGCGAAGGCGGCCGGCATTGTGCTGACTAAAAGCAAGTGGTATGCGCTGTACAAGGCGGCGGGGAACAAGCTGCCGTGATGTGCGCGGGGGATCTGACATGCAGAATTCAATGTGGAATTCACTTCTTATAAACGGCGTCCTGATCGACTGGAACAGGATCAGCAGCGAAAGCTATCTGAGGGATATCCCCGCGATCAACGGCGTTGAGCAGATCTCGTTCAGGAAGCCGGTCACCTTTTTCGTGGGAGAGAACGGTAGCGGGAAATCGACGCTGCTGGAGGCGATCGCGATCGCGTACGGGTTCAATCCGGAAGGCGGGACAAGAAACTACAACTTTTCGACCTATGATTCGCACTCGGAACTGTGTAATGCGATCCGGCTGTCGAGGGGCGTGCGGCGCGCCGGGTATGGATACTTTCTGCGCGCGGAGAGCTTCTACAATGTAGCTACCAGGGAGATGGACTACGCGGACGGAGACCACCCTTCGCTGCGGTTCCATGAGCGGTCCCACGGCGAGAGCTTTCTGACACTGGCGCAGAACAGCTTCAGACCAAACGGGGTCTATCTTTTGGACGAGCCGGAGGCGGCGCTCTCCCCGCAGCGGCAGCTGACGCTTCTTATGGAGATCGACCGGTGCGCGAAGGAGGGGTCGCAGTTCATCGTGGTGACGCATTCGCCGATCCTGCTGGGGATGCCGGGGGCGGAGATCCTCAGCTTCGACGAGGGGAAGATCCATCCGTGCGCGTATGAGGAGACGGACAGCTACCAGGTGACATCGATGTTCATCAATCACAGGGAGCAGATCCTGAGAAGGCTGTTGGAGGAGTAGTGGTGCATTTGACCCCGGGCCACCCTGAAGGGTCAAATGACCTCAGAGGTGAAATGGCCCAGCCAGGGGGCAAACAGGTCATTTGACCTCAGAGGTCAAATGACCCCAGAGGTCAAATGGCCCGCCGGGTGGTCCCGGAGGTTCTGTTTGACATGGGGCTGGGTAGCGTGCTAAGCTATTTTAGTAATAAAAATATGACTAATTGACGGGTGAAAAGATGAGAATGACCGAAGTTGAACTCGCCTGTAAGATGCGGACACTTTTTGAACAGAAGATCACTTCGTACTATTTTGACTCTTTCAAGGGGAGCTTCGGAAAAGTGCAGGCGGAGGTGCTCAGTTATCTCTACGATCATGAGGAAACGAGCGCGGTCATGATGGCTGAGATCATGAATGTGCCCAAGCAGCACATGTCCAAGATCATCCGGCGCCTGGAAGAAGAGGGGATGCTGGAGAAGCGGACGGACCCGTCCGACAGAAGAGTGCGGAGCCTGACACTGAGCGCACAGGGCAGGGCACTCGTCCGCAGCCACATAGAGAGCAGCAACCGCCATTTCCGGGAGGTGACAGGAGGTCTTTCGCGCGAAGACAAGGAAGAATTGATCCGGTCTATGGAAGCCATAATCGGGATCATGAATAAGATCTGATCACAACAAATGTTAACCGGTTGATGACCACGGATTCAGAAAGGAGGATTCTGATGGGAAAACTTGAGAATAAGGTCGCGATCGTGACCGGCGCGACAGCAGGGATCGGCCTCGGTATCGTTGATGTCTTTATCTCCGAAGGCGCCAAAATAGTGTTCTGCGGCAGGAGAGAGGAGAAAGGCAAGGCAATCGAGCAGGAATACCGTGCGAAAGGTGCCGATATCACATTTGTGCGCGCGGACATGAGCGTCGATGAAGATGTTAAGAATCTTTTCGAGAAGGCGCAGGCTGCGTACGGCCGCATTGACATTCTTGTTAACAACGCCGGTGTGATGAAGATGAAACCGCTCATGGAAGTGGACGTGGAAAAAGAGTGGGACGCTGTCATTGCACTGAATCTGAGAAGCTATTTTGTCGCGACACAGTACGCGGCGAAAGCGATGACGGACGGCGGAAGCATTGTGAACATTGCTTCGATCGGCGGACTGGCGGCATGCCCGATGATCGCATCCTACGGCGCATCCAAGGCAGCCGTGATCTCACTGACCAAGACAAGCGGCGTCGAACTGGCTCCTAAGGGGATCCGCGTGAACGCGATCCTGCCCGGGACGATCTTTTCGGAGATGATGCCCCGCGACGGTGAATTTACGGAGTCGACGATCGCCAAGATCCCTATGGGACGCGGAGGCGAGCCCAGGGAGATCGGCACTGCAGCTGCATTCCTGGCCAGCGATGAGGCATCTTATGTCTGCGGCACGACCCTGATCGTGGACGGCGGAATGACGGCATGATATAATAGGAGGGCCCGGCTGCGGGACCATCGGGACAGCCCCGGTGGCACCGCAGCCGTTTTTTTGGGGGAAATTGAGATGACAAAACAGGAGACTTGTGACTATCTGACGAACTGCGGCATCAACTACGAGGTCACCGAGCATGAAGCGGTGTTCAACATGGAGGAACTGAAGGCAGTGGAGCTGCCGTACCCTGAAGCTGATGCCAAGAACCTGTTCGTCCGCGACGACAAGAAGCGCAATTATTACCTGATCACGGTCAAAGGCGATAAGCGCGTGGACCTCAAACAGTTCCAGAAGGATCACGGTACGAAGAGGCTGTCTTTTGCCTCGGCGGATGACCTGATGAGTATCATGAAGCTGATCCCGGGCGCGGTCACGCCGCTGGGACTTCTGAACGATGAGGAGCGGAAGGTGACGCTGTTCCTGGACGCGGATTTCGGAGACGGGCTCGTCGGCGTGCACCCCAACGACAACACGGCGACGGTGTGGATCGCAGCGGCGGATCTGGTGCGGGTCATCGGGGAGCACGGGAACAAGGTGGATGTGGTGGAGATCGGGTGATGGCCTTGAGGCCGGGTCATTTCACCGGTCATTTGACCTCTGAGGTCATTTGACCTCATTGCCCCCTTCGAGGTCATTTCAGTGGGCATTTCACCTCTGAGGTCGCGTGGCCGCTGAGGTCGCGTGGCCTGGGGGGCGTGGCATAAGGTCGCGTGGCCAATTTATACCGGCGGTTGATTTCATTCCTCATTCCCATGTTGTATAGTAACTACAG
>CAMOXN010000130.1 GCA_946629175.1 uncultured Lachnospiraceae bacterium
ATCGCGGTGCGCTGCATCGCGCCTTATGTACGGGATAAATTCCGCGACCCGGCCGTGCTGGTGATCGACGAGAATGCGAGGTTCGTCATCTCCCTGCTCTCCGGGCACGCCGGGGGGGCCAACAGGCTCTGCAGGCTGTTCGCGCAGGCGCTGGATGCCGCGCCGGTCATCACGACGGCTACGGACGGCAGGGGACTCTTCTCTGTGGACACCTATGCTTCAGAAAATGGCCTTGCACTCTCGGACAGGGCCCTCGCCAAAGAGATCTCGGCCCGCCTGCTTGCGGGGGAGACGGTCAGTCTCTACGCGGACAAGTTGAACGGGTGCCGCTTCCCTGTTCCGGTTTCTGCGAAGTTGAACGGGTGCCGCTTCTGCGTTCCGGTTTCTGCGTATGGACAAGGAGTAACGGAGTCCGGAGAGCGCTCCTGCGCGGACATCATCCTTTCCGTCCGAAGAGAGCCGGGAGACCCGGAAAAGGCGCTCTACCTCATCCCGCGGACTGTGACGCTCGGCATCGGCTGCAGGAGAGGGACACCCGCCGCGGCTGTCGCGAAAGCAGCGCAGGAGCTTCTGCAGCGCAGCGGTGTGTTCCGCGAAGCGCTTTCGGGTGTTGCATCGATCGACCTTAAGCGGGACGAAGCGGGGCTGCTCGCTTTTGCAAAAGACTGGGACCTTCCGCTTTCGTTCTTTACAGCGGATGAGCTGGCGTCTGCCCGCGGGCAGTTCTCATCGTCCGCCTTTGTCAGGGAAGTGACCGGCGTCGACAATGTCTGTGAGCGGAGCGCGGTCCTGCTCGCGGGGGAGAACGGGAGGCTGTTGGCAGGAAAAGAGAGCGGCGGCGGTGTGACGGCTGCGCTGGGGATCAGAGGTTACGCGGACCCCGCTCAGACGTAAGGCGGGCACAGGCGCAGCAGAATGAAGAACGGTCACAGCACAAATAAGATCAATACTGAGGAAAGCAGCGGCATGAAGAAAAGCAGAATCATGAAGACAACAGCCCTCCTGCTCGCCATGGTCCTTTTATTGGGCGTTTTCCCGGCAGGGTGCGCCGGAAGAGAGGGCAGCGGGCAAGGACAGGTGACCGATAGCGTCGAACAGGAACCGGCGACCGGGAGCGCCGGACAGGAACCGGTCGCGGAGGACGGCACATTTCAGCCTTCCTTATTCCGGGCGGAGGGCGGAACCGGAAAGGTGAAGATCACCTGTGAGGAAATCACGGTTAAGGAAGGCGCTGCAGAAGCGGTGATCGAATTCAGCAGCCCTCACTATGAGTGGGTGAAAAAAGACGATGTCACCTATGAGCCGGAGAACGCCGATGAAGAGGGCAGAAAGACCTCCCGCTTCCGCATTCCGGTCCTGCTTGATGAGAAGCAGGTGATCAGCGCACTGACCACAGCCATGTCGCAGCCGCATGAAATTGAATACACGATCTTCGTCAGCCTGACGGAGGAAGAGGGCGGAGCAGCCGGCAGTGAAGCGGACGCGGATGGCGCGGCAGGTGATGGTGTGGCAGGCGATAGCACGGCTGCGGATCAGGAAAACCCCGACGATGAATTCTCCGATGAGGAGGCGTATGGCTCGGGGGGAGAAAGTGCCCGGGCTGAGAGCGCAGTCGAGCGGGACGGAAACGGCGCGCCCCTGCTTCCCGGACTGACTTTCCGCTCCGCGATGGAGCCGGAATACGCGGAAGCTTTTGACATCTATGAATACAAGGCGCAAGGCGTGGAGGCCTCCTATCGCCTGATCGACGTGCACGACAGCGCGCTCTATCTACTCGTGCCGGAAGGCGCGGAGGTGCCGGCGGACCTGCCGAAGGGGATCACTGTTCTGGAAATGCCGCTGCAGGATCTGTATGTGGCGGCGACTTCTTCCATGGCGCTGTTCGACGCCGCAGGGGCGCTGGACCTTGTGAAACTGACGGGCACGGATGTGAAAGGCTGGTATATCGACGCCCCCAAGAAGGCGCTGGAGAGCGGCGCCATGCTCTATGCGGGAAAATACAGCGCGCCGGACTATGAACTCCTGCAGTCGTCGGGATGCGACCTTGCGGTAGAGTCGATGATGATCCTGCACACGCCGGAGGTCAAGGAGAAGCTGGAGGAACTCGGGATCCCCGTTTTCATCGACACGTCCAGCAGGGAGAGCCACCCCATGGGAAGGACGGAGTGGATCCGCCTCTACGGCGTCCTGACGGGGCACGAAGAGGATGCGGAAGCTTTTTTTGCTTCGCAGAAGGAGAAGTTCGCAGCTTCTGAGAAGTACGCGGACACAGGGAAGAGCGTCGCGTTCTTTTCCATCTCTTCAAGCGGAAATGTGATCGTCCGCGCGTCTGACGACTATATTCCGCGGATGATCAGCCTGGCAGGCGGGCATTATATATTTGAAGACCTGGTGAACGAGAGTGGCAACAGCGCTTCCGTGCGCCTCTCCATGGAGGACTTTTACAATACGGCCAAGGATGCGGACTACCTGATCTACAACGCGACGATCGAAAAGCCGGTCGGCAGCGTCAGGGAACTCTGCGGGAAGTTCGCATTGCTCAGCGAATTCAAGGCAGTGCAGGACGGGAACGTATGGCAGGTCAGTAAGAGCCTTTACCAGTCTCCGGACATCGCGGCGCAGATGATCGAGGACGTGCACAAAATGCTGGCGCAGGAGGAAGGGAAGGTATTTCTGGAGAAAGTGCCGGAGTAGAGAACGGTTCCTGAAGCGTGGATCCTGAAGAGCGGATCAGGAGACACGGATTCCTTAAAAGCGGTCTGAGGCGTGCAGGCTTCAAAACACTGGGGAGTATCTTATGCAGAACAAACAGGTAAACGCCGGGCGGCGGCTTCGGTATACGGCGGTCTTCGCTATTTTGGCAGCCGCGTTCGCGGCAGTCGTGATGCTCAATATCAATACGGGAAGCGTCCATATCCCGGCGGACAGGATCCTGAGGATCCTGCTGACGCGGCAGGGCGAAGCGAACGAAGTCAGCATCATCTGGAAGATCCGTATGCCGAGGATCCTTCTCGCGGCGGTGCTCGGCGGGGGCCTTTCTCTCTCCGGTTTCCTCCTGCAGACGTTCTTCGGGAACCCGATCGCGGGGCCCTTTGTGCTTGGCATCTCCGCAGGCGCGAAGATGTGCGTCGCGATCGTGATGATCCTGCTGCTCGGGAAATTCGGAGCGGTCTCGTCGTGGACGCTGATCCTTGCCGCTTTCGCGGGGGCCATGCTGTCCACCGGCTTTATCCTGATCGTCTCGAGGTCGGTCAGGCATATGGCGGCTCTTCTCGTTGCCGGCATCATGATCGGCTATATCTGCAGCGCGGTGACGGAATTCCTCGTGACATTCGCGGAAGACGCAGATATCGTCAATCTTCACGGCTGGTCACAGGGAAGCTTCTCCGGGGCGGACTGGGGGAGCACCGGCACTGCGGCGCTCATCACGTTCACGGCGTTCTTCCTTGTCTTTCTGCTCTCCAAGCCGATCGGCGCATACCAGATGGGAGAGGCGTACGCGCAGAGCATGGGCGTCAACGTCCGGAGGTTCCGGATGGAGCTGATCCTGCTCTCGGGCATCCTTTCTGCCTGCGTCACCGCATTCGCGGGGCCGATCTCCTTTGTCGGGATCGCGGTCCCTTTCCTCGTCAAGCAGGCGCTGGGCACCTCCAGGCCCCTGGTGGTGATCCCCGCTTCCTTCCTCGGAGGGGCAGTATTCTGCATGATCTGCGACCTGATCGCGAGGACGGCTTTCGCACCGACGGAGCTGAATATCAGCACTGTGACTTCGGTCTTCGGCGCACCGGTGGTGATCTTCATGCTTGTGAGAAGGTCTGCGCAGCGGACCTGATCTGTGAACCGGAGGAGGTGAGCATGCCGGACAAAATGCATTCTTGTGCAGATGAGGAGGAAATGAATATGCCGGCCAAAACACAGAAGACCCATGAGGATCCGCCTTATCTTGAACTTCGCGGCCTCGCTGTCGGCTATAACGGAAAAGCGCTGATCCACGGCATTGAGATCGGGGTGAAGCGCGGGGAGATCGTGACGCTGGTCGGCCCCAACGGCTCCGGGAAATCCACGATCCTGAAGACGATCACGAGCCAGCTGGAGAGGATCTCCGGGCAGGCCCTGCTGAGCGGAAAAGATATTCGGGAATACAGCCGGAAAGAACTGGCAGAGCAGATGGCTGTTGTGCTCACCGGACGGCTTCAGACTGAGCTTATGACCTGCCGCGATGTGGCGGCGATGGGGCGGTATCCTTATACGGGCCGTCTCGGGATCCTGTCTGAGCAGGATGAGCGCAAAGTCGACGAGGCGCTCGCACAGGTACACGCTGAGCACCTGGCTGAGCGGTCTTTTGACGCGGTCAGTGACGGCGAGCGGCAGCGGATCCTGCTGGCCCGGGCGATCTGCCAGGAGCCGGAGATCATCGTTCTCGACGAGCCGACCTCCTTCCTGGATATCCGGCACAAGCTGGAGCTGCTGTCCATCCTGCACAGGATGGCGAGAGAGCAGAAGATCACGGTCGTCATGTCCCTTCACGAGGTCGATCTCGCCATGAAGATCTCGGACCGCATCCTCTGCGTGAGGGGAGAGGAGATCTTCGCCTGCGGGATGCCGGAAGAAGTGCTGAGCGACGAGGTGATCCGGGAACTGTACGATCTCGATCCCGCATGCGGCACATTTGACGCGCTGACGGGAAGCGTCGAGCTGCCGGCGCCGGGAGGCG
>CAMOXN010000131.1 GCA_946629175.1 uncultured Lachnospiraceae bacterium
GCGGCGGCATAGTCGCTCCCGCGGTCGCCGATCACCACAAAGCCTGTCTTCTGCACACTGTTCTTCTGCTCACCGCTTCTCTCCCCATAATCTGCCGCAACAAGCTTCATGATCTCTTCCTTGGCGATATACCCGTAGGATGCGCAGTCATAAAAAGCGTCGAACCACCGATCCATGCCGAAGACTTCCCGGTTGAGATCTGCATACTCCCGCTCGCAGTTGCTGAGCACGACCATCGTATAGCCCTTCTGCCTGAGCAGATCCAGCTTCTCTTTGACGCCGGGATACCACCGGCCATGACCCGCGCGGATCTCTTCCTGCATGATCCTGCCAACCAGCTTTCCCGCCTCAGCTTTGAGCGAAGGCGAAAGCCCGGGCATGAAATCTTCCCACATTTCCGCAGTATTCATTCCAAGCCACTTTTTTATCCTCTGATCGGACGGCATGCTGACCTCAACGCCGTGTTCGGTCCGCAGCCATCTGACTGCGCCTTCGATCCCGGGCTTATAGACCCGCATCGTTTCATGGAGCGTGCCGTCGTAATCAAAGACCAGAACAGGTTTCACAGATTCCCCTTTCACATCGATTTCCCGTATTTATATCGATTTCCGGCGCTCACCTTCGTCTCCGACTCTCACATCAGCCTCTTGAGGTTGACCATCTCGATCGCGCCGAGCGCGCAGTCATATCCCTTGTTCCCCGCTTTGCTGCCCGCTCTCGCGATGGCCTGGTCGATGTTCTCGGTCGTCACAACACCGAACATAGTGGGCACGCCGGTGGAAAGGGCGACCTGCGCGGTCCCCTTGGAGACCTCGTTGCAGACATAGTCGTAATGGGATGTCTGGCCGCGGATCACACAGCCCAGGCAGATGACAGCGTCATACTTGCCGGACTCCGCCATTGTCTTGGCGATCAGCGGGATCTCGAACGCGCCCGGCACCCAGGCCGCCGTGATATTGGATTCCTCAACGCCGTGCCGCACCAGTCCGTCCACAGCGCCGCCCAGCAGCTTGTTCACGATGATCTCATTGAATCTCGCCGCGACGATACCGACCTTCATCCCCTCGGGCGCGACTACCTTTCCTTCCAGCAGATTGATCTCTCTCATTTTCGTTCCTCCTGTCTTTTTGTAATAGTGATTCACTATTCACTTTTAAGATGGCCTGCGCCATCCCGCATAGCGTGTCTCTGCCCCGGTAAGCTCCACTCAGCGCCGCTTTACCCAGCGCCACGCGCTGCTCCGCATTGTTCCTCCGAGCTCTGCCACGCGCCGCCTCACAGCGCATATTTATTCAGGATATGCCCCATTTTGGTCTTCTTGGTCTTCAGGTACTTCATGTCGAATTTCTGCGGCTCGATCTCGATGGGCACCCGCTCCGCGATGCGGAGACCGAACGCGCCCAGTTCGTAGACCTTGTCGGGGTTGTTGGTGAGAAGCCTTAAGGATCTCGCGCCGAGATCGCGGAGGATCTGCGCGCCGACCCAGTATTCTCTCAGGTCCGCTTCAAAGCCGAGCCGGATGTTGGCCTCCACCGTATCCAGCCCCTGCTCCTGCAGCGCATAGGCCTTGATCTTGTTGATGAGGCCGATCCCTCTGCCCTCCTGACGCATATACAGGAGGATCCCCCTGCCTTCCTTCTCGATCATCTCCAGCGATTTCTGCAGCTGCAGGCCGCAGTCACAGCGCAGGGAGCCGAAGGTGTCTCCGGTCAGGCACTCCGAGTGCACGCGGCACAGGACATCCTCGCCGTCCCCGATCTCTCCTTTGACCAGCGCGACGTGATGCTCGCCGGTAATATCATTGATGTAGCCGAACATCTGGAAACGGCCGTGGGCTGTAGGCAGGTCAGCGGCAGCTTCCTGTATGACGTGCTTCTCGTGCACCCTCAGGTAATCCTGCAGCTCCCGGATCGTGATGAATTTCATATTATACTTTTTGGCCAGCTCCCACAGCGCCGGCGTCCTCATCATCGTCCCGTCTTCGGCCATGATCTCGCAGCAGACGCCGCACTCCGTCATGCCCGCCAGCCGCAGCAGGTCGACTGTCGCCTCCGTGTGGCCGTTCCGCACGAGCACGCCGCCGTAACGGGCGATCAGCGGGAAAACATGGCCCGGCCTTCTCAGGTCTCCGGGTTTCGTGGATGCGTCCGCGCATTTCATCATCGTCAGGGAGCGCTCGTCCGCGGAAATGCCCGTCGTTGTGTCGATGTGGTCCACCGATACGGTGAATGCCGTGTGGTGGTTGTCCGTGTTCTCCGCGACCATGGGCGGGAGTCCCAGCCGGTTCGCCACTTCCGCGCTCATCGGCGTGCAGATCAGGCCCTTGGCGTGCGTCGCCATGAAATTGATGTTCTCCTGCGTCGCGAACTCGGCCGCGCAGATCATGTCGCCCTCGTTCTCGCGGTCGGGGTCGTCCGTGACAAGGATGATCTTTCCTTTTCTGAGCTCTTCGACGGCCTCTTCGATCGTGTTGTACTTGTAACTCTGTACAGTATCCATTTCCGCTCCCTTCTATGTTCGTTATGTTAAGCCCTGTTACGTGTCAAAATACAGCCGTTCCCGCGGGATCTCTTCTTCAGAATCCCATCTCGCGCAGGTCCTCCAGCGTGTAGGAGGAAGACGGCGCCGCGCGGTCTTTTGCCCCATAGGCCCCCGTTCCGCTCCCGGCAGCCGGTTCCGCGCCATACGCGCTTACCGGTCTCATCAGCTTCTCGATATATTTGCCCACGATATCATTCTCCAGATTCACGATATCTCCCGCCTTTTTGGACAGGAGCGTCGTCTCCGCCGCCGTGTGCGGTATGACCGACACTTTGAAGACGCTCTCGTCGACATAGGCGACCGTCAGCGAGATCCCGTCGATGGCGATGGATCCCTTCTCGACGATGTACCGCAGGATCTGCGGCGGCGCGTCAATGGTGATCCAGACCGCGTTTCCCTCCGGCACAGCCGAGCGGATCGTCCCGACGCCGTCGATATGCCCCGCCACGATGTGGCCGCCGAAGCGCCCGTCCGCCGCCATCGCGCGCTCGAGGTTGACCGGGTCTCCCGGCTGACAGCTCCCCAGGCTGGTCCGGCGGATGGTCTCCGCCATGACATCGGCCGTGAAGCCGTCCGGCCGGAGCGAGACGACCGTCAGGCACACGCCGTTGACCGCGATGCTGTCCCCGATCCGGGTCCCCTCGAGCACCTTCCGCGCCTTGATCGCAATACTGCCGGATATGCCGGCGAGACTGATATGTCCCACTGTTCCTTTTTCTTCCACGATTCCCGTAAACATTGTTTTGCTCCGTTCACTTCTGATCATCCGATATCCGGTACGTGATCAGCAGATCATCACCGACCTGCCTGACCTGTTCCATTTTCATCTGCAGCGCTTCCTGCGGCGTTTCCACGCCGGCGCCCTCGACGGGCGACCTCGCCTTCCCGCCGAAGATCTTGGGCGCGACAAAGGCGTTCACCTCCTGCACGATGCCTGCCCGGAGCGCGCTCTCATTGAGCGTGCCGCCTCCCTCGAGCAAAATACTGTCGATCCCGCGCTCGCCCAGCCGCTTTACCAGCTCCCGCAGATCTACCGTGCCGTCCTGTGCGGGGACGCTCCACACTTCTACGCCCCTCTGCCGCAGCCTCTCCGCCTTGGCGCGCATGTCTTCCGGCCGGTCAGCCTCCGTTTCCGGAAGCGCGCAGGCAACGATGGTCTCGTACTGCTTAGCTGTCCTCACGATCTGCGCGTCCTCCGGGATGCGCAGGCGCGAGTCGCAGATCACGCGCACCGGGTCCCTGCCGCCGGGCTTCCTGCAGTTGAGCAGCGGGTCGTCCGCGAGGACTGTCCCGATGCCCGCCATGATGCCCCTGCAGGCATTTCGCCAGTCGTGCACCAGGTTTCTGGCCTCTTCAGACGTGATCCATTTGGATGCGCCTGTCTTCGTCGCTATTTTGCCGTCCGCTGTCATCGCGTACTTCATCTTCACATACGGCCTGCCCGTCGTGATGTAGTGGAAGAAGACCGGGTTGAGCGCGTCGCACTCCTCACGCATAAAGTCCTCCACCACCGTGATGCCGTGCTCCCTCAGCATCCGCACGCCTTTTCCGGCGACCAGCGGGTTGGGGTCGCGTGAACCGATCACGACGCGGCTGATCCCGTGCTCAATGATCGCCAGCGTGCAGGGCGGCTGTTTGCCGTAGTGGCAGCACGGCTCCAGCGTGACATAGATCGTCGCGCCTTCCGCCGGCTCCGTGAGCGCCCGCAGCGCGTCCCGCTCCGCGTGCAGTTCTCCGTACTTGTGATGCCATCCCTCCGCGATCACGCGGCCGCCCTTCACGATGACGGCGCCGACCATAGGATTGGGGTTCACCCACCCCTCTCCTAAGCGGGCCAGCGTGATGGCGCGCAGCATAAAGTCGCGGTCTGTCATAGGTTCCTTCATACACTCATCCTCAGAGTCGTTCTAAATGCAGATCAGGGCTGAAACAAAAGAAATGAAAGAGAATCCGGCCCCAAAAGGGGGCCCGATCATAGAAAAGGCCCTGCGGATCGCTCCACAGGGCCCTCTGATACACCGGAACAGACCCATTTCACACAGCTGAAAAACTGCTGCCTGAAACAGATCCATAGGATCACAGAAACTTCTTCCATCCAGACTGTACTGTCGGCTTTGGAATCTCACCAAATCCTGCCTTTCGGCTCGCGGGCTATACCGCCGGTCGGGAAT
>CAMOXN010000132.1 GCA_946629175.1 uncultured Lachnospiraceae bacterium
ACCGCTCGGCCCGCGTTCCCATACGAAAACCGCTTGGCCCGCGTTCCTATACAAACACTACGGAGCCCGCCACATCTCTGCCGAGAAGCTCCGCCGTATCCAGCACGTCGCCGACACCCTTGTAGGTGGAGCGGCCCGCCTTCGCCACCAGGACAGCCGCGTCGCATCTGCGGATCGCTTCGACGCCTTCGGGCGTCTGGCTGCTTAAGGGTACCGCGTAGTAGCGGACCCTGCTTCCGGCTGCTCTCGCTGTCTTTGTGAACTCAGCGGCGGCCTTCTCCAGGTACTCGTCCGAAAGGTCACCCACCATAGCGACCTGCGCGTCCCTGCCGGCCGCGCCGAGAAGTGTCTCGAGGTTGGCGTTCGCCACCTGGACGCATGTCGCCCTGTTCGGATGGTTGTAATAGGCGGAGTCGATCGAGGCCACCCATTTATCGGGGCCCTTGAGGCTCCCGTACTTCCTTCCCGGTATGCAGGCGATCCTTCTGAGGGAATACTGCCGGTTGAGCTCGCGGCCGGAAAGCACGACGCCCGTCATGATCAGATACAGCGCGACCAGTGCGAGCGCGCCGAAAATGCCCGCGAGCAGCCCGATGGCGCCGCGCCTGACAGCTGCCTTTACAGCACTCTTTTTACTGATCGTGACTGCCTTCTTCGCTGTCGTCGTCCCGGAGGAGAGGTTCTTGTCCAGCGTCTTTCTGGAATTGATCAGCGCTGTGATCTCCGCCGCCCGGTTGTTCGACCATTTATACATGGCCGTGTCGACGATCGTGGACGAGACCTCGTTGGCGATCGTGAAAGTATGCTCCCCGTAGGTCCTCTGCGCCTCCGCGTAGAGGTCCGAGACCTGCCCGACGACGGAATCCAGGATCGTTTTGGCGCCTTCCTGCGTGGGATAGATGACCTTGATCGTGATCATGGAGTCGGACTTGTTGCTGTCCGTGACCGTGATCAATTCGCCCAGGAGCTGCGCCTTGGTCCCCAGGGCCTCTGCGGCTTCCGTCAGGTCTGTCCTGTACAGCGCCGCGTTCGTGTAAAAGTTCAAAATATTGAACTCCCTGCTTCTTATGTAATTATATTCGCTGTCCGATTCCGCCTGGTCCGCGGTCTGCGCGGGTCTGGCGCTTATGATCAGGTCGGCTGACGCGAAGCCCTCGTTAGCGGGATCGATCTTCCCGAGAATGGATTCCGAGTAATACCGGTTCTTCTCCTCCAGCCGGTCGCTCATCATCTTCAGCTCCTGGTCCTTAAGGGACGCTGACTCCTGGGATCCCGCGGACGCCGCGGCCTCTTCGGCCTGCGCCGCCTCCGCTTCCACTCCCTTCCGGTAAGCCTTGTACTGCGTGTATCCCTCCATGCCGCCCATGACCGCGGCGCAGATCAGGCCCGCAATAATGAGGAGCCTCCATTTCTCCAGCGTGCATCTCAGCAGGGCCTTTATATCTATGATTCTTTCTCTTCTGTTCATGGTTCCCTCCATGTTGAGCATCAAAGCCTGAAATATCAGCCTAATTCTATCCCAATATCTTATAGAAAGCAATAAAACAGGCTGTCAAAATCCTGCCGATGATAGTATAATAACTGTGAATTATACCTAAAAAGGAGTTTCAAATGGCTAAGATACCTTTTAATATTCCGCCTTATATCGGAACAGAACTGTCCTACGTGCAGCAGGCCATCGACGCGCACAAGATCTGCGGCGACGGAGAGTTTACCAAGAAATGCAATAAGTGGCTCTTAGACCGCTTCGGCGGAGAAGGCGCCCTCCTCACTACGAGCGGCACTACCGCTCTGGAAATGGCCACTCTTCTGTGCGGCCTGAAAGAGGGAGACGAGGTGATCCTCCCGAGCTTTACTTTTTCGAGCACAGCGAACGCGGTCGTCCTTACGGGAGCTACCCCCGTCTTCGTTGACATCCGCCCGGACACCATGAATCTGGACGAGACGAAGATCGAAGCGGCGATCACCGACAGGACCAGGGCGATCATGCCCGTCCACTATGCCGGCGTAGCCTGTGAGATGGATACGATCATGGACATCGCTAAGCGGCACGGCCTCAAGGTCATCGAGGATGCAGCGCAGGGCGTCATGTCCTATTACAAGGGCAGGGCCCTCGGCACGATCGGCGATTTCGGCTGCTATTCTTTCCATGAGACCAAGAACTACTCCATGGGAGAGGGCGGCGCGCTGATTCTTACGCACAAAGAGGACGTCGAGCCCGCGGAGATCCTCCGGGAGAAGGGCACCAACCGCGCCCGCTTCTTCCGCGGCCAGATCGATAAGTACACCTGGGTGGAGTACGGCAGCAGCTATCTCCCCAGCGACATGAACGCCGCCTATCTGTGGGCGCAGCTTTTGGAAGCGGACCGCATCAACGAAGACCGGCTCGCCACTTGGAACGCCTATGCGGAAGCCTTCCGCCCGCTCGCTCAGGAAGGGAAGATCGAGCTTCCCACGGTCCCCGCTGATTGCGTCCATAACGCGCACATGTTCTATGTAAAGCTCCGGGATCTGGCGCAGCGCACAGCGTTCATCCAGTATCTGCGCGACAGGGAGATCAGCAGCGTGTTCCACTATATCCCGCTCCACTCCTCTCCCGCGGGCCTCAAGTTCGGCAGGTTCTGCGGTGAAGACGTCTATACGACCAGAGAGAGCGACCGGCTCGCAAGGCTCCCTCTCTACTACGGGATGAAACCGGAAGACCGCGAGCGCGTGATCGACACGGTCCTCTCTTTCTTCAGGGACGAGGCATAACAACAGGAAGATAGGAGTTATTTTGTGAATATTGATGCTATACATGAGAGCGGGAAACAGCTGATCAGCTTCATCATCCCGTGTTACCATAGCGAAGGGTCCGTCGGACTCGTCATCGATGAAATACGTCAGGTCGTCGCACAACGGCCTGATTTTACTTATCAGATCATTGCCGTCAACGACTGTTCGCCGGACAATCTTTTGGCAGTGATCAGAAAAGAGGCGGAGAATGACCCGCAGGTCCTCGCCATTGACCTGGCCAAGAACGGCGGGCGGCACAACGCGCTGATCTGCGGCTGCCACTATGCGGACGGCGACTACATCGTCTTCATCGACGACGACCAGCAGTGCCCGGCCGACCGGCTCTGGGACCTGATGGATCCGATCCTGAACGGGGACGCGGATGTCTCCATCGCCAAATATCCCCACAAGACGCAGTCCCGCTTCAAGAATTTCGGGTCTGCCGTCAACGACACCGTCGCCAACTGGCTCCTGGGCAAGGACAAGGACCTCAAGTTCTCCAACTTCTCGGTCATGAAGCGGTTCGTCAAGGATGAGGTGATCAAATACAGCAATCCCTATCCCTACCTGTCCGGGCTCATGCTCCGTTCCACGAAGAACGTCGTCAACGTCGAGATGGAGGAGCGCGAGCGCACCATCGGCGTCGGACACTACAGTTTCAAGAAGTCCTTCGCGCTGTGGATGAACAGTTTTACGGCGTTTTCCGTCAAACCGCTGCGGATCGCGACGACCTGCGGCATCGTGTTCGCCTTCATCGGCATGCTTCTCGTCGTCTATACGGTCATCCACAAGCTGGTCAATCCGCGCGTCGCGATCGGCTACAGCTCGCTGATGTCCATGCTCTGCTTCATCGGCGGCATGATCATGTTCATGCTGGGGCTGATCGGCGAATACATCGGAAGGATCTACATCTCGCTCAACAACTCGCCGCAGTTCGTCATCCGTAAGATCTACGGACAGGACAAAGATAAGAAAACTTGAACGGGGGACAGTTCCCTGTTCAAAGACCGGGTGCGCCTGCGGGGATGTCCCCTCCGGTGTGCCCATTTAATTACATAGAGGTTTTGAAAATGAAAAACATCCTGATCATAGGAGCCGGCGATTTCCAGCTCCCCCTTGTGCAAAGGGCTTCCCAAGACTACAACGTGCTGCTCGCGGCGCCGGTCATCTCCGATATGTTCCGGCCCTACATCAGCGATTCCCTCCTCATTGACGTGAGGAAGAAAGATGACATCCTCGCCTACGCGCGGGCGAACGACATCTGCGGCGTCATCACCGACCAGACGGACATCGCCGTCCGCTCCGTCGCTTATGTCGCCGAGAACATGGGCCTTCCCGGAATCGGCTACGAGACCGGCTGCCTGTTCACCGACAAGAGCCAGATGCGGACGCGCATGGCTGAGCTCGGCATCAAGCTTCTTCCCAACCGGACTGTCGGTTCCCTGGAAGAGGCTCTCGACTATTACCGCGAGCTCGGCGGCGACGTCATCATCAAGCCCCTGGACACCCAGGGCAGCCGCGGCGTGCAGATCTGCCATAACGCTTCGGACCTCGAGTCAAAATACGAAGAGGCCGCACGCTGGTCCTCGAACCGCCAGGTCATCGTCGAGCGTTTCGCCACGGGACGCGAGTTCGTCGTGGAAGGCATCGCCGTGGACTACGAGTTCGCGAATGCATGTATCGGGGATACGCTGTATTTTGACCTGCCCGACGCGTTCGCGGCCAAGAGCCGCATCTTCCCCACTGTCGTCGATGACGAGCTGCGCCAGCGCGTGCTGGATCTCAACACCCGGATCATCACGGGCTTCGGCCTCAAGCAGGGCATCACGCACAGCGAATTCATCATGGACGGAGACGAGATCTACCTGATCGAGACCGCGGCCAGAGGCGGCGGCGTCTTCATCTCCTCCGACCTGATCCACCTCTCC
>CAMOXN010000133.1 GCA_946629175.1 uncultured Lachnospiraceae bacterium
GTCCATTTCGAGCGCGCGCCGGTATAACCCGCCTGCCTCCCCATATTTCCTGACATCTTTCCGGATATTCCCGATCTTTGTCAGAATAGCGGACAGATCCCTCTTTGCTCCAAGAGACTCCGGAGCATTTTCCACAAGCTCCGCGCGAAGGTCCTCCGCCTTCTGATAGTAGCCGTCAGCAGCCTTGATGTCTTTCCGGCGCCTTCGGATATCTCCCAGATGCTCGTAGCTGATCGAGAGATCCCTTCTCGCCCGATCGGTCCCGATCTCAGCTGCCAGCCGCTCATAGATCTCCCTCGCCCGCTGGTAGTACCCCTCAGCCCGATCGTAATCCCGGCTGGTCTTATACATATTCCCGAGCTGATTGTAGATCACCGCAGTATCGCGCGACTTCTCCCGGATGCCGACCTCCTCCTCGAGCTCGCCGGAGAACTCCAGTGCTTTCTCCGCTGTCCGGATCGCCGCTCCGATGTCCCCGTCGTCCCGCTGAAGGCCCGCGAGCCGCATGAGCGCTTTGAAATATCTTGTCCCGTATCCCTTGTGCTCGTCCGGGTCGTGGTGTTTCCCGTATTTGTCAAAATACTGATCCGCCGCCTCTTTCTGCCACCGGATCGCTTCCTTTCTGTCCGGCTCGACGCCCTCCCCGGTGGAATACATATCCACCAGCTTCTCCGCCGCTTCGGTGCAGGGTTCTGTTTCCGTGCCACCGGCTTGATCTTCCGACTTACTGTCTGCCCGGCCATCCACTTGTCTGTCCGCTCCGCTGCCCACTTGTCTGTCTGCCCGGCCGCTTTGTTCCGGTGCCCGGACTCCAGATCCGCGGCGCTGTTTTTTGCCCAAAGCCGCCTCCCTGATCAGCGAGACTGCCTTTTTATGGTCCGCCTGCACATCGATCCCCGCAAGATACGCAAGGCCGATGAAAAAGGTGTGCTGCGGATTCTCTTCGTGCGGGGTCTTCGCTATTTTGTCCAGCGCTTCCACAAGAGCGCTGTCAAGTTCCGGCCTTCTGTGCTCGTCTTCCAGGTCGTCGATGGACTTGTAAGGGAACTCCTCCAGTTCCTTCTGGTCAATGCGCCATTTGGGATCGTCATACATTTCCACCGGAACGATCCGGAACTTTTCCTCCTCGTTGTTCCTGTCCCGCGCCCATTTGTATTCATTGACCATTACATAGTTGCCTTCTTCCTGAAGGTGGGGCGTGACGCACAGCGCAAAGAGCCCGCTCTTTGTGAAAGCGTCTTTGATCGCTTCATTATAGCCCTCGCCGGGGACCAGGAACTCGTCGTACCAGATCGCTATGTCGCGGTATTCCGGGTTCTCGTGGATCAGCCGCATCAGCCTTTGCGCGTAATAGCGGTCCTTCTTGCGGTAACTCATAAAAACATAGGCGTCGAAGGCCGTGCGCACTTTTCTCGCCAGCTCGTCACTCACGAGCACGGAGTTCAGGAATGTTTTCAGGACCTCCTCGTAAGGCGTCGCTGTGGAGTCATTGTTATAACGCGGGACGATCTGGATCTTGGCGCAGTTCTCGCTGAACGCGCTCCCCAGCCCTTTTTCCAAAGTGACCGGAAGGATCGGGATATGCTCTTTGATCGCCGTCCTTAACACGACATCCTTCGCGCGGTTCGGCGAGTTGATGAACTTCTCCGTCACCGCGAGAACGATCAGCTGCATCCTCTTAATGGCAGCGAGGAATGGGTCCTTTTGTTCTTCGGTCTCCTCCCCGGCCGGGCCTGCTGTGCCTGCTGCCGTATCCGCCGAGCCGGTCTCGCGAGCGCCGCCGCCCGAAGCGCCGGCCTCACCGGTATTGACGCCTGCAGCCGTATCCGCGTCATACCAGATCGTGCAGTTCACCTGCTTAAGTATATCCTCCGTGATCAGCGGAAAGGCTTTTTCAAAATCGTCCGGATGACAGTCAAAGAAAACGCGGGGTTTTTCAGTCACCTCCCTGATCTCCTTCGGGTCAGGATCCGCCTCGGTACGATCCCTGTATTCATTCTTCCCCCTCCGCTTATTCTCTTCCATGATCCTTCTTGTCATGTACTTCAGATCCATGATCGCCTTCCTTTCATGGCATGACCCGCGTGGAAACAGACACCTTCTTCCGTAAGTATACATGTGCAGACGAAAAAAGAATCAAAAATCCGGCATGACCTGCCGGATTTTTGTATTTACACGGATTTTCTCCGTCACTCTATAAATCCCATTTTCCTGGCCTGTTCCCTGAGCCTGGGAAGATCCGCCGGAGTAACATTTACATGGTGCCTATTGACGAAAGTCAGGAACTCCATCATCGTGATCTTTCCATCTGCCAGTATATCGGCCACCTCTTTCTGAAGTGCCTCGTCTGTTTCGTACTGCTTTACCAGTTCGTCTACTGTCGCCATTGCATTCTCCTTCCTCATTCCAAACTAAATTACAGCGGGAAGAGATTTCCGCGGGCCAGCATGCCCTGCGGATCAAAGATGCGACGCACTGCCGCCATCTCGCGGATCCCCTGTCCGCCGTACATGATCGCCAGCAGGATCGCCTTGATCTTTCCGGTACCGTGTTCCGCGGAGACTGTTCCGCCGAGAGTGGTGACAGTCACAGCCCACTTTTCATACATTTCCTTGGCCTTCTGCATCTCCTCCGGTGTACGGGGCAGGACATTGACGTGGAGATGGTTGTCTCCGAAGTGTCCCCAGACAGCGAAGTCAAATCCGTGTGCCTTGAGGTCCGTCTCATACATTTCTAGCAGGTTCAGGAAGTGGACATCCGGAAGCGCCATATCACTTGCGGTCTTGGCGATCTTCGGGTGTACGCGCTTGTAAGCGGCGATCTTCGCGTTGACCTTTTCCGGTACTCTGTGGCGCATGTTCAGCAGCTTCTGGCGCTCGTTAAAGCCTTCGGCGATCCACGCGGAATCAGGATTTGCTCCGACGACCTCCATCGCATTGATGATCGCGTCGACCTGTTCCATCGCGCTGTCATGTTCTGACGCGTGGATCTCAAGATACAGCATGCACTTTGCTTCATCCGGGATCCTGTAGTCCTGGCCTTCGTCCTCGCGCAGAAGGTTCAGCGCGTTGACATCCAGGTACTCCATTGCCGCCAGTTCAGGACATGACTTGCGGATGATCCCCGAGAAAGCCACCGCCTCGGATTCTTCACAGAAGAAGCAGTTGAGCCCGAAGAGCACCTGCGGCATTGCGATCATGCGGAGCTCGATCTCGGAAAAGACACCGAACGTCCCGTCCGACCCGATAAAGAGATCCACCAGATCCATGTTGTCTCTGGAATAATAACCGGCCGCGTTCTTGCAGTTAGGCATTTCATAACTCGGGAGCTTGCCCTCGATGATCCGGCCGCCTTCCGTCCTGATCCTGAAATTCCTGCCGTCGGCAAAACACTGCCCTCTCTTCAGGGCTATGACATCCCCGTCCGCAAGGACAAGGCGGAAACCTTCAATATATCCTCTCGTAGCGCCGTAATAGAAGCTCTTCGCGCCCGAGGAGTTGCAGGCGACCATCCCTCCGATGGATGCGCTGCCCTCTGTAGGATCCGGAGGGAAATACTGTTCCGGCATATGTTCAAAAATCTCGTGCGCCGCAAGGGACAGATCATCCCATCCCTCATGAGGGAACTCGCGCATCCTGATATAGCCGCGCAGTTCATCGCGGGTCAGACCCGGCTGAACACGCACATAGACCGCTTCCCTGTCCGGGTCATGCCTGTAACGGCAGCGCGGATCTCTCTTTTTCCCTTCCTTGCCGATACGCATGCCGAGCACGCGGTTCATTTTCTGCACGTTCATGATATGGCCGCCGTTCGGCACCGCGCCCGCAGCCAGGCCGGTGAGGGATCCCTGGATCGTCACATCCGTCTCCCTTGCGCTCATGATCCGCATGATCTCACAGATCTCTTCCTCCGTAGTCGGGAAAGAGATGCTCTCCGCCTGACCCATCTGACGGCTCTCGTCATGAAGATAATCCGCGTACTGCGTTCCCATAGGAAGAATTAGATTTTTAGAATTGCCCAATGAACTATCCTCCGTTCTATTGCTATTTTCACTTTCCTAAATTAAAACACATTCATAGTGAAACGTCACTCAAAAAATGGCTCGATCAAAAAAACTTGTGGGTTTTTGGGAGTATTTCTGACCTGCTATGGGTAAGAATCATCTGTCTTACAGACGAAAATCACAAAATGACCGGTTTCATCCGTATGATCTGTGATCATACCGATTGCATCCTGTTCTGCCAGAGGCCTGAGAAGTAAACTTTACAGACGAAAAGTGCGGGATGCTCTGATTTCGTCTGTTCATCTTAGCAGAAGACATAGATTCGGGGCAAAAGCAAACATGTGCTATAATAAACAGACTGCAGCGCTTAGCTGCGGCAGCTTGAAAATAAATGACTGAAAGGAATTGTTTTATGAAGACCAGCGAAGATCTCCACAGACTTCTTATCTCGATCGACCACCGCGGCTACCCGGCCTACAAGGATACACGCGGCAGATGGTCTTACGGGAATTACATCCTCAGTATTGACCATGTGCAGGGGGATCCATTTGCCTCACCGTCCAACGTGAGCGTGATCGTGCCCGGGCGGACCGCCCTCTTCCCCAAAGAGTATATGACACCCAAATACCGCCTCGTCACTCTCGAGGACATGCTGCTGCGGTCTTTCAGCAATAAACTCCGTGAGCGCGACA
>CAMOXN010000134.1 GCA_946629175.1 uncultured Lachnospiraceae bacterium
GCTCACCGCAGATCGCGGTAATAGTAGAAGTTCTTCTCCGCCCCGATGATCTTTGTCAGCAGCGCTTCGTCCTGTGCGCAGCGCGCCGCGATCTCTTTGAGCTCTCCCAGTTTCACTTTGCCGCTCGCTGTCCTGGGCAGTTCCCGGAAAGCGAAGATGTACTTGGGCATCTTGAAATATGAGAGCTTGGGCTTTAAGAACTGCAGGAGCCTGACCGCGTCACAAGACTGCCCGTCTTCGATGATCAGACACGCGGCGATCTCCTCCTGCGTGAAGCTGCTCGGAACTCCAACGACCTTCACCTTTCTCGTCATGCCGCTTTCCAGGATCGCTTTTTCGATCTCGCGGGGCGAGATGTTCTCCCCTGACCGGATGATCAGTTCTTTCTTTCTTCCTGTCAGGCATATCTCGTCGTAATCATTGAAATAGCCGATGTCGCCGGTCTTGAGCCACCCGTCATCAGTGAAAGTCTCCGCTGTCGCTTCGGGCATCCCATAGTACTCTTTGAAAAGGTTGAAACCCATCAGTTCCAGCTCGCCGGCCTTATTGTGTCCGTTTCCGCCGGCCTTGGCCGCTGCCGTCTCCGCGCAGAACGGAGCAGCCGCTTCGTTCCAGCCGACGACCTCGCCGGACCCCACGTCCCTGATCCTTGCCATGGTATCCTCGTAGAAGGTGCCTCCCGTGACTTGTCCGCTGCGGAGCGGATCGTCGTAGTCGGAGAAGGAGCCGCTTGTAGATGCCTCGGTCATGCCGAAGGAGGGGATCAGGTGCATCTGCGGGAATCTTCTGCTGATCTCCAGATACTCCTCCGTCGTGATGACGCTTCCGCCGACAATGCCGGAGTTGAGCGAGGAGCCGTCCCGTGTCTCACTGCCTTCCTTGCGGACCAGGGCCAGATACATGCTGGGGACTCCGAGCATTACCGTACACCTGTAGCGGTCGATCGCGTCCCACACCGCTTCCGTCCTGAAAGAAGGGATCACGTGCATCGTCATGCCGACGACCACGCTGCCTGCAAGGCCTGTGTTGAGGCCGAACCCGTGGTACATCGAGACCGCTACGATCGCTTTGTCCTCGTGTGTCCAGCGCATGCATTTCTGCACATGCAGGTTGACGTTGACGATCCCGAAGTGCGTGAGCACCACGGCCTTGGGCCTGGATGTCGTTCCGGATGTAAAAATAATGCACGCCGGTGACTCTGCCGGCAGATCCTCGAGGATCGCGCCCGCTTCTTTGAGAGGGAGCGTCTTCTTCTCCTCTTCCGTGAAGCTGTCCGGCGTCATCCATACTCCGGACTCCCGTTCCTCGATGTGCAGGAAGTGCCGCACACCGGCTGCCCTGGCGCGTATCTCAGGAATCATGGCGTCGAAGACATTCTCCCTGAAGCCTGCGCCGTAGAACAGGACCTCCATATCGGACCGGATCAGCTGATCCGCCATCTCATCCACGCTGTTCGCGGCGTTTAGTACCACGACCACCGCACCCAGTTTGTAGAGCGCCAGGCAGGTCTGGACAAAAGCCGGTGAATTCAGGCTCCAGATCCCGACGTGTGTGCCGGTCCGGATCCCGTATCTGTCAAAAAACCGCGCAGCCAGGTAGTCCGTCACCGCATCCAGGTCGGACCATGTGCAGGTCCAGTCCCCGTATTCGATCGCTGTCTGATCCGGATAGCGTTCCGCTGTCTCCTTAAGGCATCTGCCTATTGTTTTTTGAACCAGTTCCATTAAAATCGTCCTCCTGCGTGTATGTTCACGGGCCCGAAAGAGCGCAGTGCGTCCGGCTTCCGAATGTCCTTCAGACACCGCGCCTTTCGGATCCGCTCAGATGAATGGAGGTTTATAATAATTCCATAAAAGTCTCGATCGCTGTTCTTGCCTGCTCGTAGTTGATCATCTGGCGGTCGATCTCGATCAGGACGTTGGGGATGCCGGCCTCGTCACAAGCCTTTTTGATCAGCGGATAATCGAATTCTTCGGGATCGCAGAACTTGGTCAGAAGGACCACGACGCCTTTGGCATCCGCTGTCTTCGCGTCTTCCACGATCTTGGCGACACGCTTCTTCTCGACGTCATACAGCACACTGCAGTTGTCCATCTCGCAGAACTTCGCAGCGAGGCGGTCCAGAGCGCTGGCGCCTTCCGCCGGTGCGTCCGTGCGGTACTGACGGCTCTCCGCGGCGATGTCGTCGCAGACGATCTGGATCTTGTTTTCGTCTAAAATAGCGAGGAGTTCAGGCGCATCCGCGAGTATGCCGGTCGTCATGACACGGGTCTTCGCCTCTCCGGGCTGCTGCGCGGCAAGTGCCTCGATGAGCTCGTTGACGAGCGCTGTGTGCTCTTCCTTGCGCATGAACTGCGCGCTCTTGAAAATATCGCTGCGCTGCGCGTTCGTGATCTCGGGATGTGCTGCTAAAGCAATCACCAGGGCGCGCATAGCGGCATTATGTGCGTTGTAAACTTCGATGGACGCGGCAAGTTTTTCGTCATCGAATCTCTCTCCGGTCGCCTCTTCCAGGTCTTTTATGACGCGCAGATAGCCTTCCTTGGTGAATGTGTGGCCGAAGCCGGGCTTGCGGTTCTGCGGATACGTCATCGGAATGAAGGGGATCGACGGAACTGCGTATTTCCAGTTCTGTCCGGCCACTTTCAGTGAGTCACACAGGCTCGGGATCACGATCGCGGAGGCGCCTTTGTAAGTGCCCGCGATGCCAAGCTCTACGATGCTCTGTACAATGGAACAGATAAAGGCGGGGAAATATTTCTTGGACTCAGCCAGCTGGATATCTCCGCCCCAGACGCCCATCGGGACCATGCCCATGGAATGGATGATCTCTTCAGGTGTGTAGACCGGCGCTGTCAGAACGATCTTCCTGCCTTCCGCAAGATAGCTGTCCATCTGCTCTCTCGGAGTCGTCGCCGTTTTGTGGAAGCGCTCAAGCAATTCCTTTACGTTCATATCTGTCCTCCTCTCTTATTTCCTCGTCTCCATGATCTCCATCAGGCCCTGTACGCGCGTGTCGTACTGCGCCTCAGAGAAGTTGCGGGGATCCGCCTGGTCGCCGTCGAAGCTGACGACAGGAATGTCGCACGCCTCTCCGATCTGGCGGCTCATCTCGGGCATGAATCCGCTCCAGAGCTTGCAGCTGCGGTTGGTGTGCACGAGAAGTCCCTCGACCTTGTTGTCTTTTGCCAGTTTGACGCGCTTGTCGCGTGCATACTCGAGGTTGATCGCGTTGGGGACCTTGCAGTACGCGCGGCACATGTCGTCAAAGTCTTCATAGATGAATCCGAAAGCGTCCGCGTAGATCGTGGTGACCATGTTGATACCGCGGCTCTTGAGGCCGGTGGCAGTGACGCGAAGCCAGGGCCAGCAGGCGATGCCTTCGAACATGACGCGGTACTTCTCCTCGGTGCGGAATGTGCTCTCGCCCTTTTCGTGATTCTCTTCATACTCCTCGTAGAGCTTCTCCATAGCCTCCGCAGCTTCGAGCTTGCCGCGGGCGGTGACCATGACTGCCATGTGATTGAGGAGATCGAATCCGTTGAACGGAGAAGGGGTGTATTTTGCACAGGCGGTAGCCTTGAGCCATGCACGGCTGGTGCGGCCGCTGATCTCCATGACCTCTTTGTACTTCTCTTCGCTCCACTTCTTGCCCGTCAGCTCCTCGAGCTGGGCGATCGCAGCACGGAACTGGTCGCGCACATAGGCGAGCTCCGCATCGGATACCTCGTAATCGGGGTTGAAAGGGATGTCGATCAGGATCATGGGAATGTCCAGCTCTTTGGCCAGGTTCTCATACCACTTGATCATGCAGTTGCAGATGTTGTTGCAACAGAGAAGGAAATCCGGCTGGGGCATATCCTGCTCCGGCGCGCTCTTTATCTTGGCGTAAGCCAGGCTGATCCTTGCGTAGGCGCAGATGTCATTGGAGTAGCCGTCTGCCTCGCTGACATTGCACATGCGCTCGCCGGCGCCGCGCGCCGCGATGCCTGCTGCCTGGTTCTCCGGATAGACGACCGCAAGGCCCAGGGTCTCCGGGATCTCTACCGGGAAGTTGCTGGAACACCAGCCCACCATTTCGCCGCGCTCCTTGGCTTCCTGTGCGGAACTGTATGCCTCAGCGGCTATCTTTCCGAGTCTTGCCTTTGCCGAATTGGGATCGATCGGGGGGCGTTTTTTCTTTACTGCTTCTGCCATGTCGCTCCTTTCCTGCCGGGTGCCGGCACCCGGCATTTGTCTTGCATATGCAGGGTTAACGTAACTTTTGTTTATCTTTACTGCTTACTTGCGGTCATAAGGGTCTGATACCGGCGCAGCGGCTTCGCTGTTTTACCGGATCAGCGGCCCTCGAAATCCTTCTCATTCCAGATGTAGAGGGAGCCGTCAGTGACCATCGCGTCGATCTTCTCGTCGCTGTAGCCGATCTCCCTCAGGACTTCGCGTCCCTGCTCACCGATCATCGGAGCGGTGCGGCCGTCGATATCGCCCTCGCTCTCCAAACGGACAGGTGTGTGGGTCGCCTTGCGGACAACGCCGTTGGGGCAGGTGACATCGTAGAAAGCGCCGACTGCATGCGCCTGCGGATCGTTCATGATGTCCTCCCAGCTGTACGCGATGCTGTGAGGGATGTCGCCCTTTCTGAGGATCTC
>CAMOXN010000135.1 GCA_946629175.1 uncultured Lachnospiraceae bacterium
CCCGCCGCGATCAGCTTTTCCAGCGTCATCTCGGACAGACCGTCTATATTCATCGCGCTCCTGCTCACAAAGAGTGAAAAGGACTTGATCTTTTTCGCCGCGCAGTCAGGATTGAGGCACAGAAGGACCTCGGTGTCATTCTCCCGTTTTATCCGGGTCTTCCCGCCGCAGACCGGACATTCCGCAGGTATCTCCAGCGTTCCGGATCTTGTCAGGTTCTCCGCGATCTGCGGAATGATCATATTCGCTTTATAGACAGTGATCCTGTCGCCGATGCCGAGCCTGAGTTCCCTGACGATGCTCACATTGTGAACGGACGCTCTTCTCACCGTAGTTCCCTCAAGTTCGACCGGTTCAAACACAGCGATGGGATTGATAAGGCCCGTGCGGCTCGCGCTCCATTCCACTGCAGTGAGCGTCGTCTCCCTCATCTCGTCCGCCCATTTGAAGGCGATCGAGTTCCTCGGGAATTTCGCCGTCGTCCCGAGGGATTCGCCGTAAGCGATATCGTCCAGCGTCAGGACCAGGCCGTCTGAAGGGATGTCATTGCCGGAGATCTTTTCTTCGAAGAGGCTGACTTTTTCCGCGACATCCTCCGGGGTAACGCGGATGTATTCGACGGTCTCAAATCCCTGGTCTCTCAGGAACTCCATCTGCGCCTGCCTGGAGTTGTTAAAATCCTGCCCGTCCGCGCGCACAAGGGAAAAGGCATAGAAGCGCACCATCCTCTTCGCGGTAATGCGGCTGTTCAGCTGTCTCACGCTGCCGCTGCACAGGTTTCTGGGATTCTTATATCTGACAAAAGACAGATCGCCTGTCGCCGCAGCCTCCGCTTCCAGCTCGGCGTTGATCTTTTCAAAATCCTTATACCGGATGACCGCTTCACCGCGCAGGACAGCCGTGCCCTGAAAGGGGATCCTTACGGGAAGGTTCTTAAACACCTTCGCGTTTTCCGTGATCACTTCCCCGATCTCACCGTTTCCTCTGGTCACCGCCTTTACAAGAGTCCCTCCCTCGTAGGTGAGGACTACCGTAAGCCCGTCCAGTTTCCATGAGAGCAGCCCGTCGTGCCCGTTCAGCCAGGCGGCAAGCGCCTCCCTGTCCTTGGTCTTATCGAGGGAGAGCATGGGGGTCTCATGCTGCTCTTTTGGCAGTTCATCGGCGGCCGCGTAGCCGACATGTACGGTCGGCGAACCTGCCATTACGATCCCTGTCTTTTTCTCAAGATCTGACAGCTCATCGTAAAGCCTGTCATATTCGAGATTCGGCATGATCTCGGTATTCTCGTTGTAATATGCCTCCGACGCGCGGCTCAGAAGCTCGGTCAGTTCACTGATCCGCTCCTTCATCTTCACCTGGTCCATACTGCTCTCCCCGGGCAGTTCATACGCCCGCATGATCATTTGTGATATTGTCCGGCAGCCCTGTACAGTTCTTCGAACTCGCTTCCGGTGATCTCTCTCATCTCTCCGGGCTTCATCGCGCCCAGTTCGATATTGAGCACGCGCACGCGCTTGAGCTTTTTCACTTCGTTCCCGACTGCCCTGCACATCCTCCGGATCTGCCGGTTCAGTCCCTGTGTGAGGATGATCCGGAAGGTAAAATCGCCGAGGCGCTCGACTTTGCACGGCCGTGTCGTCACATTCAGTTCCGCGAGACGGATTCCCTTTCTGAACCTCTCGAGGTCAGCGTCTGAGATCCGGCTCTTCACGCGGACGATGTATTCCTTCTCGTGGCCGTTGGCACCTCTCATCATCGCGTCGATCAGCGTGCCGTCGTTCGTCATTAAAAGAAGGCCTTCCGAATCCTTATCGAGACGGCCTGCGTAAGTAAGTCTTACAGGATAGGAAAAGACGTCGTAAAGCGTCTTCTCAGCATGCGGATCTTTCTGCGTGCATGTGACGCCGTACGGTTTATAGAACGCTACGACCGTCTTCGTCTGCGCCCCGATCAGGCGCTTTCCGCTGACGGTTATCTCTTCCCTGCCCGAAACGCGCATACCGGGCACGGCCTGCCTATTATCCACAAATACTTTTCCCGCCTCGATCATGCGGTCCGCTTCCCTCCGGGAGCAGATGCCGCAGGACGCGATGAACTGATTGAGGCGCATTCCCGGCCGTTCCCCGGCCATCAGCTGAAAAGCTCCGCGATCGTATGCAGCGCGCCTCTCTTTACAATGCATTCACTGTGTTCCGTGAGATAACTCAGTGTCCTGTCGCTGCAGTTGACCATTCTTCCGAACTCGTTGGCGCTCAGCATACAGCTGTCATATCTTTCGTCGGCATCCGGTCCCTTTTTGAGGATCAGATAGTAGGTTCCCGTATTCGCGTCAAAATACACAGAGCTTTCGATCCCACTCTCTGCCGAAAGTACGCGGCAGCACGGTGCCATTTCACGAAGGGATGAGAACCTGAACAGGTAAGTTCCCCGGGATGAAACAGTGGGGCTCTCAATGTCGGCTTCCTTCCGGATCTTTTCATTTTCGAACGGGTCCTGGGAGATCGTAAGGCTCACAGAGTGGTCCGGAAGAACGGAAAGCCTCATAGAAGTGTATTCATTTTTTATATTGAAATTCACGGAACGCGCCGCCTTAGCTATGATGGCTTTAATGAACTCCACCGCGTTTTTCTTGCGGTCGAAGAGATCATCGAGGTTGATCCCGTGTTTTTTCATATCGTCCTGCGTGATGATGCAGTTGATCGTCTTTTCATTGATCTTTCTGAACTTCAATGTATTCCTCCGTATCGGAACAGATTATTAAACAGATTATCATAGAATGACTCAGAGTGATAATCCTCTGACATATCATTATACAACAGAGAATCTGTCTAATCCATACATAATCGAGCAGGATGCTCTTACTAGATTGACCGTTGGCCATGGGGTACATCTTCGTGCGAGCACGAGATGTGCCCCCCGGCTCTGTCCCGCAATGACCCATGCCGACATCTCGCATCCGCTTCGCTCCTGCTCGATGTCGCGGCATTCGCCGTATATGTCCGGTCTGTCAAACGTCCATTTGAGAGCAGGCTCTCAATGTCCGCTTGCCATCCCGTCCATGCATGGCTCATTGCAGCGCACAAAAAATGCGCCGTGCTTATCCGCACAGCGCATTTCGGATTCAACTTATCACTTCGCAGCCGCACCTGCCTGTGCCATGACTTCTTCAGCGAAGTTGTCCTGTCTCTTCTCGATGCCTTCGCCGGTCTCGAAACGTACGAAATCTTTGATGACGATCTTCGTGCCGTTCGCCTTGCCGACCTGATCGAGGTACTGGCCTACAGTCTGCTTGCCGTCCTCAGCGCGGACATAGACCTGGTCAAGAAGGCAGATCTCTTTGAACTGCTTGTTCAGTCTGCCGATCAGCATCTTCTCGATGATGTTCTGAGACTTCCTCTTGTTCTCGGGAAGCTGCTCGTTCTCCTGGATCGCCTGAGCAAGAAGAATCTCCTTCTCGTGCTCTTTGTAGGCTTCGTCGATATCCGCTGCGCTGATGTACTTGGGATTCATGGAAGTGATCTGCATCGCAACGTTCTTGAGAGCGGTCTTCACATCGTCATTTACGACATCGGTCTTGGCGTCGACGATAACGCCGATCCTGCCCTGGCCGTGAAGATAGCTGACGACACATCCCTCGTTCTCTTCGATCCTCTGGAATCTGCGGATGCTGAGCTTCTCGCTGATCACCGCGATCATGTCGACCAGAGCGTCCTTAACGGTCTTGCTTGCGTCCTCTGCCCATGCCTCAGCCATGAAAGCGTCAAGATCTGCCGCTTCGCTGTTCAGGGCCTGGTTAGCGACCTGCGCGACATAAGTGCGGAACTTCTCGTTCTGCGCGACGAAATCGGTCTCGGAGTTCACTTCTACGACCGCCGCCTTGTTGTCATTGTCCTGAGCGATGAAGCAGATACCCTCAGCCGCGATCCTGCTGGCCTTCTTCTCGGCCTTAGCCTGTCCCTTCTTCCTGAGGTACTCGATCGCCGCGTCCATATCGCCGTTCGTCTCAGTCAGCGCCTTCTTGCAATCCATCATGCCGGATCCGGTAACTTCTCTCAACTGCTTGACCTGTGCTGCTGTAATAGCCATACTAATCTCCTTACATATACTCATTCATCGGACTTTACCGGGATTGGACCGGATCATGGACCCGGACCGGTGTCCGACTCGGTTGATGTTCCTTAAAGGGTGCCTTCCTGCTCCTGCTCAGCTTCGCTCGCGGCGGATTCCTGCGCAAGCGCTTCCTGCTCGGAAGTATCTACATTCTCTTCGCCCTGCCTTGCCTCGATGACCGCGTCAGCCATCTTGCTGCAAAGGAGTTTGACTGCGCGGATCGCGTCGTCATTTCCGGGGATGATGTAGTCGAGTTCTTCGGGATCGCAGTTCGTATCGCCGATACCGATCAGGGTGATGCCGAGAGCGTGTGCTTCCGCTACGCAGATCCTCTCCTTCTTGGGATCGATAACGAAGATCGCGTCCGGAATGTGGGTCATCTCTTTGATGCCGCCGAGGTTCTTCTCGAGTTTCTCCCACTCTTTGTTGAGCTTGGCAACTTCCTTCTTGGGAAGTACGTCAAATGTGCCGTCCTGGGACATAGCCTCGATCTTCTTGAGGCGCTCGAT
>CAMOXN010000136.1 GCA_946629175.1 uncultured Lachnospiraceae bacterium
TCGGCATGTGGGAGACCCAGAACCGCCAGGGCGGCGCCTCCGGCTCCATGTCCGCCAAGGGAGAAGGCGAGACGCAGCTGGAGATCGACCGCCGCACCATCGGCCACAGGCTCAGCGAGCTCACAAGGGAGCTCGGGGGCGTCAGCCGCGAGCGCGCGACGCAGCGGAAAAAGCGGCAGGGTTCAGGACTGCCGCTCGTCTCGCTTGTCGGATATACGAACGCGGGGAAGTCTACGATCATGAACGCGATGCTCGCGCAGTACCCGTCCGAAATGCAGGAAGGAAATCCGGTGAACCGGGGACTGCCTGAGAGCCGGGAAAAGCGTCAGGTATTTGAAGCGGACATGCTCTTTGCCACACTCGATACGACGGTAAGGCGCATAAGCGTCTCCCGGGGGCAGGAATTCCTGCTGTCGGATACGGTCGGCTTCATTCACAAGCTCCCGACTTCCCTTGTTGAGGCGTTCAAGTCGACGCTGGAGGAAGTGACGCAGGCCGACCTGCTCGTGCAGGTGGTGGACGGTTCCGACCCCTACTGCCGCAAGCATATTGAGGTCACGAAGAAGATCATTCAGGAGATCGGCGCGGGACATATACCCATGATCACAGTCTTCAACAAGGCGGATCTGCTGGATCCTCCTGCCGCTTATCCCATAAAGGGAGCCATAGAGCAGAGCGTCGCGGGAGTGAGCAACGTGAACCTTTATCTCTGCGCAAAAGAGAGCAGTTCGATCGAACTCTTATGCAGCACTATTTTTGAAATGCTCCATGCGGAGCGGGTCACGAAGACATTTCTCATTCCGTATGACCGCGGCAGGCTCGTCTCCCTGCTGATGGAGAAGGCGGTCGTCCTGAGCACGGAGTACAAGGAAGAGGGGACGCAGATCACCGCGGAGTGCGATCAGGCGACCGCGGATCAGGTGGAGAAGGCGCTGGGCCAGTGGGTTCCCCGGAAAGGCAGCTGAAAAAGAGAAAAACAATGGCGGGGTACAAGCTGAATATCATATTGATATGGCTGAAATCACAAGGATTGTTTATAATGTATAAGAGACTGATTGCTTGTTTGCGGCCGGGGAGGTGCCAAATGAATGTGCAGGAATTAAAGAGAACAGCGAATCAGGTGAGGAAAAATATCATCACCGCCGTGTACTACGCGAAAGCAGGCCATCCGGGCGGATCCCTTTCCTCAGCTGAGATCTACACCTACCTCTACATGAAAGAGATGAACGTTGACCCCGCCGATCCCGGGAGCCCTGACAGAGACAGGTTCGTCCTCTCCAAGGGACATACTTGCCCGGGGCTTTACGGAGTTATGGCGGAGAGAGGATTTTTTGACCGGGAAGAGCTCAAGACTTTCCGGCATGTCGGCAGCCGCCTGCAGGGACACCCTTCCATGAGGATGCTGCCCGGGATCGACATGAGCACAGGTTCCCTCGGACAGGGCATTTCCTGTGCGGTAGGAATTGCGGCAGCCGCGAAGGTCAAGGGGAAGAGCTACCGCACCTACACGCTGCTAGGCGACGGCGAGATCGAGGAAGGCCAGGTCTGGGAAGCGGCTATGTTCGCGAGCGCCAAAAAGCTCGATAACCTTTGCGCGATCGTGGACAACAACAACCTCCAGATCGACGGGACTCTCGAGGAGGTAAACTCGCCTTATCCGATCGACAAGAAGTTCGAGGCTTTCGGCTTCCATGTGATCAATGTGGCGGATGGTCACGATTTTGACCAGTTGGCGGCGGCGTTCGCCGAGGCGAGGACCGTGAAGGGACAGCCCACGGTGATCATCTGCAAGACAACGAAGGGCAAGGGCGTCTCCTTCATGGAGAACAATGCCGGGTGGCACGGCAAGGCCCCGAACGAAGAGGAGTACAAGATCGCAATGGCGGATCTGGAAAGGATTGGTGAGTCATTATGAGTGAAGTGAAAAAGATCGCTACACGGGACGGCTATGGCAGCGCGCTCGTCGAGCTCGGAGCCGAGAACCCCAATATCGTCGCTCTGGACGCTGACCTGGCCGGATCGACGAAGTCCGGCATGTTCAAGAAGGCTTATCCGGACCGCTTCTTCAACTGCGGGATCGCCGAGGGCAATATGATGTCGATCGCCGCGGGACTTGCCGCAGCCGGCATGATCCCCTTCGCGAGTTCATTTGCCATGTTCGCCGTAGGCCGGGCTTATGAGCAGATCCGGAACTCCATCGGATATCCGCACCTGAACGTCAAGATCTGCGCCTCCCATGCGGGCATCAGCGTGGGCGAGGACGGCGCCTCCCATCAGTGCCTGGAGGACATCGAGCTGATGCGCGGGATTCCCGGCATGGTCGTCATGTGCCCCGCGGACTATATTGAAGCCAAGGCCTGCGTGAGGGCGGCCGCCGAACACGACGGCCCTGTCTATATCCGCTTCGGCCGTTCTCCGGTTCCGGTCGTCTTCCCCGAAGACTACAAGTTCGAGATCGGAAAGGGCAATGTCCTTCGCGAAGGTAAGGACGTCAGCATCCTGACCAACGGATTGTGCGTCGCTTCCTCTCTCGAGGCAGCGGAGATGCTGGCGAAGGACGGGATCGACGCGGAAGTCATCAACATCTGCACGGTCAAGCCTCTCGACGAGGAGCTCGTCGTGAAGACAGCTGTGAAGACCGGCAAGGTCGTCACGGTGGAAGAGCACAGCATCATCGGCGGACTGGGCAGCGCGGTCGCGGAGTGCCTCAGCGAGAAGCGCCCGACCAGGATGTACCGCATCGGCGTGCGCGATGTGTTTGGCGAGTCCGGACCTGCCGGCGAGCTGCTGCACAAGTACATGCTGGATGGAGAAGGGGTGTATAAGCAGGTGAAGGAGTTCGTGAAAGGGTGATGATTGCCGCCGCGTGAGCAGGCATCTGTTAAGATCCGTACACTATAATAGGCTGCTGCATCGGGCACATTTCCTGATGCGGCAGCCTTATTTATTACTTATTACTGTATTCGACAAGTACACTCGCAGACTTTCTGATTGCGGTAAGAAGCTTCCGCTCATACAGCGGCTGCAGGACCCGGTTCAGCGCGCTTCGATCCAGGAGAAGAACTTGTCGAGGCCCTTGTTCTCCTCGCGGGTCTCCAGGAACATTCCGGCTGTGTACCAGGAATGCGTGTCTTTCCTGTCGGTGACGCTGTACAGCTCACAGGAGTTCCCGACTTCCTCCGCTTTCCTCGCGAAGTCCTCCGCGCAGGAGTATTCGACGAGGCCGTCGTGCCTGCTCTGGATCAGGAGCATGGGGATATGGTTCCCTGACATCAGCGAGACCGGCTCGCCGTTCCTGCGGTCATAACCCTTCTTAAAGAGCTGGTCCAGGAGGAGCCTGAGCATCAGCCCCTGGTCGTCCCGGAAGCTGTAGGGCCCTCCGGAGCCGATAAAGCCGATGATGTTCGAGATGTCGACATTGTATTTCTTCTGCGCCTTCCGGCAGTAGCACATGATGGAAGCGAGGTGCGCGCCGGCGGACGGTCCTGCTACGACGATCCTTGACGTGTCAATGCCGCGCTCCCTCAGGTAGCTGACCGCGGTGTTGTACCCGGAGCATACATCCCTGAGCTGGCAGGGATACTTGTATTTGGGAGACAGCCTGTAGCCCAGCGACACGAAGCGGTATCCCTGTCCGCAGACGCACTGTCCCACGAAATCGAAGTATTTGGGATTCCCCGCGTTCCAGCCGCCGCCGTGGATCCAGACGATGATCTTGCCGCTCGCGGCCCGGTCCGGCTCGTAGTACAGGAAATACAGGTCTTTATCTTTACCATAGCGGACCATTTCCGGTTTGAACTTTTTCTTTACCTGAAACATCTTTCTGTAAAGGCCAAAATAGCTCAGGCTCTCACGCATTAAGTCGTTCATAGTGTATTCCTCTCCGGAAGAAGCATCCCCGGCATCCCTTAGGGACCTGTCTTCACAAAATCATTATATCGTTCCTGTGGCAGGATTTCATCAGCAGGGTATAATAAAAGCAACGCAGCAATACCATGACCAACAAGGTATCATAAAAGCAGCTCTGCATCACCACGACCAGCAGAAAGGAAAAGCCATGTTCAAGACATTTGATGTAACAGTCCCTGAATTTTCTTCGCGGGAATTTGACATAAGGGATTACGGCGGCGCGGGAGACGGGCGCACATCGAATACTGCCGCTTTCCGGAAAGCGATGGAAGCGGCTTCCCGGCAGGGCGGCCGGGTCATCGTGCCGGACGGGATCTGGCTTACGGGCCCCATCGAGCTTCTCTCCGGCGTGGAGCTGCACCTTGCGGACAACGCGGTGATCCTGTTCGACAAGAATCCCGAAGAATACCCCCTGATCGTCACTGATTTCGAGGGCATCGCGCACATCCGCGCAAGATCACCGATCTACGCCGAACACGCCGAAAATATAGCCATCACCGGCAACGGCCTGATCAACGGCAACGGGCATCTGTGGAGGCCTGTCAAGCAGTTCAAGATGACGGAGAGGCAGTGGGGCGGTCTTTTGGCAGAGTCCCCTTATGTGATCGGGACCAAGGAAGGCGGTATCTGGTTCCCGACAGAGAGCATCTATGAGGCGGCGGTCAACGGAGAGATCTTCCCGG
>CAMOXN010000137.1 GCA_946629175.1 uncultured Lachnospiraceae bacterium
CATCAACGAGGTATCCGCACCATGTCATGCACAACACTACTCGTAGGAAAAAAGGCGAGCTATGACGGCTCCACTATGATCGCGCGCAACGACGATTCCCAGTCAGGAAAATATACGCCCAAGAAACTTATTATTGTGACGCCGCAGGAACAGCCGCGCCATTACCGCTCTGTCATCAGCCATGTAGAGATCGACCTTCCGGGCGATCCCATGCGCTATTCCGCAGTCCCGAACGCTTTGGAAGGAGAAGGCATCTGGGCAGGCGCAGGAGTCAACGCCGCAAATGTGGCGATGACAGCCACCGAGACGATCGCATCCAATGAGCGGGTGCTCGGCGCTGACCCCCTGGTCGTCCGTCGGCCCGCTGAGAACGGGCGCCCCGAACAGCCCGGAGGAATCGGCGAAGAAGATCTTGTGACGATCGTTCTCCCTTACATCCGCAGCGCAAGGGAAGGGGTGCTCCGCACTGCAGAACTTTTGGAAAAATACGGAACATACGAAATGAACGGCATGGCTTTTGCCGATGTGAATGAGATCTGGTGGATGGAAACGCTGGGCGGCCACCACTGGATCGCGAAGCGTGTTCCTGACGACCGGTATGTCGTCATGCCCAATGAGTCGGGGATCGACAATTTCGATCTGGCAGATGCGCTTGGAGAAGGTGTGGATCACATGTGCAGCGCGGATCTCAAGCAGTTCATGGAGCGGAATCGTCTTGACCTGACGATGCGGCCGCTGCAGGAGGGGAATGCAGGCACCGTCTTCAACCCCAGGCATGCCTTCGGCACCCAGAGCGACGCGGACCACGTGTACAACACGCCGAGAGCGTGGTTCATGCTGCGCTATTTTAACCCGCGCAGCGCTAAGTGGGACGGACCGGACGCGCAGTTCACTCCTCACAGCAACGACCTGCCCTGGAGCATGAGGCCGGAAAGAAAGATCACCGTCGAAGATTTTAAGTATATTCTCTCGAGCCATTTCCAGGGGACAC
Source organism: uncultured Lachnospiraceae bacterium (assembly GCA_946629175.1). Lineage (GTDB taxonomy): Bacteria > Bacillota > Clostridia > Lachnospirales > Lachnospiraceae > CAG-791. Next base: position 992 of record CAMOXN010000137.1, read on the forward strand.
CCTACGATCCGTATAATGTGTGCGGCGACACTTCGATGCGGGGAGCATACCGCTGCATAGGTGTCAACAGAACGGATTTCCTCGCTCTTTTGCAGCTGCGGCCTTATATGCCAAGAGAAATCCAAGCGGTGGAATGGCTGACTTTCGGCTCCAATGTGTTCAACAGCTTTGTGCCATTTTATCCGAACACGGACAAAGTGCCGGAGTATCTGTCCTACACGGAAGAAGATGTCGACACGGACAGCTTCTATTGGAGCTGCAGGCTCCTGGCGGGCCTCGCGGACGCGCATTTCATGTCCTGCAAGTTCCATGTGGAGAGATATCAGATCAAGGTGATGGCTGAGGCGCACCGGATCCTCAGCGAGGCGGACCGGAAGGTCAGGGAGATCGCGGGCTCCTGCGAAGATTATTGTGACGATCTGAAGTCCTATGCCGGCTTGGATGAACAGAACAACGAAGATGTACAGACCGATGTGCGAACATCCGTACAGGTGCAGGCGGTCATCGATGATGCAAACAAGGCGCTTGCCGGGATGCTGAAAGAGCAGACAACGGATGTGATGGGAAAGGTGCTGAAAGAGACAAGTAATCATATGAAGAACGCGTACGCAAGGTCGGACGCGTAAGCTGCATTAGCTGCTGCAGACACGGCAGAAAAAAGGACCACCGGAAATGTCTCCGGTGGTCCTTCAGCTTATCGAAACGGCGCGTAAAGTCCGGCCGACGAAATCGTCCGGGGGTATATCACCCCAGCTCACCTGCGCCTCTCGCTTACGTCTCATCCGCTGCGCTCACTTGCGCCTCGTCACCAGGTACCACTTGACAAAAGAAGTCCCGATGATGATCGCATATCCGAGAAAGCTCCATAGATCGGGGATCTCCCCGAACAGGAAGAATCCGAACAGCGCCGCGTAGACGATCTGCGAGTAGTCGAAGACAGAGATGTCGCGGGCCGGCGCATGCTGATAAGCAGCAGTGATGGCCAATTGGCCTCCCGCTGCGGACGTGCCCGCAAGAAGAAGAAAGACAAGCTGCCGCATAGTCATAGGATGAAAATCAAAGATAAGGCCGGGAAGCAGCACCAGTGTAGAAAATAGTGAGAAATACATGACGATCACGGGGCCGCGCTCCCCTGCAAGGCCCAGTTTGCGCACGAACGTATAAGCGGTCCCGGCACCGAAACCGCCGAGGATGCCGACCAGGGCGGGAAGAGAAGCCAGGCCTGCGCCGGGTTTTGCGACAAAAGCGGCGCCGATGAACGCCAGAATGACGCTGACCCATTCGATCCGCTTAGGCCTTTCCCGGAGTATGAAGATAGACATCAGTATGGCGAAAAAGGGAGAGAGCTTATTGAGCATGTTCGCGTCGGCAATGGGCATGTGATCGACGGCCCAGAAATTGCATATGATCCCCAAAGTGCCGAAGGCGCAGCGAAGCAGGAGGGCGGGAATATTTTGGCTCTTTACATGGAAACCCGCTCCGGAACGAAGCAGAAGCGCCGCTGCCAGGAACGCGGCAACGATGTTCCTGAAGAACGCTTTCTGCATGGTCGGCACGTCGCCGGACAGGCGTACGAATACGCTCATCAGAGAGAAGAAGAAAGCTGCCATCAGGATGAAAAGGATCCCTTTCATCCGGCCGGAACCGGCAGACGGGGACAGCCTTCCGTCATTTGAATTCTGAGTTTTCAAAGTGGAGTACCTCCAACTGATACTGATTCACTTGATCCGGAGAATGATCCCGCTGTCATCTCATCCGTACAGGTCCGTCCGCCGCTGTCTGAGTACCGGCAGCTGCTCCCTGATCTTCTCCGTGGCGGAAAGGTCGATCTCCTGTACGATCATTCCCTCTTTCTCATCCATCTGCGCGAGCACTTCTCCCCACGGAGATACGATGATGGAATGGCCGTAGGAGATGTATCCGCCGGCTTCCGTGTTCCTTGCCTGGGAACAGCCGGCCATGAATACCTGGTCATCCAGCGCGCGCGCCCTGAACAGGAGCTCCCAATGCGCGGGACCGGTCGTCATATTGAAAGCGGCGGGCACGATGATCAGGGATACCCCCTGCTGTGCCATCTTCATGGCGAACTCCGGGAACCGGATATCATAACAGATCATGAGGCCGCAGCGGAGAGGTGTGCCGCTCCGGCCGTCTCTGCTCTTCTCAGTTGTCTCTATTTCAAATGTCGTTATCTGATCTCCGGCGCTCAGCGTGTCTGATTCACGAAAATACTGACCGCCCTCAATGTTGATGTCGAAAAGGTGTACTTTCCGATGCCGGGCTATCTGTTTCCCTTCTCTGTCAAAAACATAAGATGTGTTGTAGACGTGCCCCTCGCTGTCCAGTTCAGGCATACTGCCCGCCACGAGAAAGATCCTGTTCTCTCTTGCGGCAGCCGCCATTCTCGCCCGGCAGTTCCCGTCTTCTGTTTCCGCATAGACAGGGAAGTTCTCCGTGCTGTACGGGCAGCAGAACATTTCCGGCAGAACGGCCAGGTCCGCGCCTTCCGCAGCGGCCTTCCCGATATAGGATTCGGCGAGCTGCAGGCTGGCTTCTTTTTCGGTCTGCGCCGCCATCTGAATAAGTGCGAGTTTCATAGTACCCCCATGCCGGCTCAAAAGGCGCAGCAGCGGTCGGCCGGCAGTCCTTCGCCTGCTCACGTTCCTGATGCTCTCCGAAGGGCTGCCGTCTTTCTATGACCTGTGCCTGTAAGCCGGCCTGCTCAGGCATTCTCAGTTACCGCGCCGCATACACAAACGCTTTGTCGTGTCCGCTGTGAAGAGCGTCGTAGATCTGTCCGGGCTTCATGGAGTCGCCGACCAGAATGAGATCGTCCCCGAATGCCTTGCGGAATTCCTCGTAATCAGGTCTTTCGGAGCGGACGCCCATCGCCAGGATCACGGCATCGGCCGGGATGCGCTCCGTGCTGCCTGTGCGGACATCCTCGATCCACACAGAGTCTGTGTCGACAGATGTCAGCTTACTGCCTTTCAGGATCCTTCCTTCGTTCTTCAGGATCTCCTGTGTCAGGTTCATGACAATGCTCGGGTACAGGTTCCCGCCGATCTTGTCCTGCATTTCGACTACAGTTACTTTGTGATCGTTCGCGAAATATTCTGCTGTCTCCAGGCCGGTGACACCGCCGCCGACGATGACGATTTTCTCACCTGTGACGACAGCGTCCCCACGCAGGACTTCTTCCGCTGTGACGGCTCTTTCGATGCCCGGGATCGAGGGGCGGACCGGCTTCCCGCCTGCCGCGATAAAGACTGCTTCCGCACCGGCGGCCTGCACAGCCGCGAGGTCCGCTTTCACGCCGAGCCGCACGTCGACGCCCGCCTCCCTGAGCTGCGCCTCCATGGTCTCCACGAATTCCGCGAGCATCTCTTTGTGGGGAGGGATCGCCGCGAGGTTCGCTGTTCCGCCCAGCTTATCCGCCGCTTCGAACAAAATAGTGCTGAACCCCCGCTTTGCCAGCGTCAGCGCAGCTTCCATACCTGCCGGTCCGCCGCCGACAACAGCCACAGTGCGTCCCGCTCCGTTCTTCACGAGCTTCTCGTCGCCGTACTCGAACTCACGGCCCAGTACGGGGTTCAGTGT
>CAMOXN010000138.1 GCA_946629175.1 uncultured Lachnospiraceae bacterium
AAGTACACACCGGAGGGAGAGGAGATCATTCTGTCATACGGCAAAAACGGGAAAGGCGCCCCTTTCCTGCAGGTGCAGGACCTGGGACAGGGCATCAGCGAATCCGAGATCCCGCATATATTCGAAAGGTTCTTCCGGGCGGATGAGGCGCGCGGGAGCGCCGGGACGGGCCTTGGCCTGTCGATCGCGAAGTGGATCGTGGACAAGCACGGCGGGCACTTTGAAGTGCTCTCCAGAAAAGACCTCGGGACGAGGATCCGGATCGTACTGTGACCGCTGATCGGATATAAAATCAGCGTGAAAAATTCCATGCGAAGAAAAAGTTCTGGTGTATAATGGGAAAAGGACCTCAGTGGTCGTGAAAGGAGATCGTAACAATGAAAATCATCAGCACAACAAACGCGCCCGGCGCGATCGGCCCTTATTCCCAGGGATATATTGCGAACGGAATGGTCTTTACATCCGGCCAGATTCCGGTAGATCCCGCTACAGGACAGATGCCTGAGGGCATCGCCGCGCAGACAGAGCAGAGCTGTAAGAACGTGATCGCTATTTTAGAGGCGGCCGGCTCCGGAGCGGAGAAGGTCATCAAGACCACATGCTTTCTGGCGGAAATCGCGGATTTCGCGGCTTTCAACGAGGTCTATGCCAAGTACTTCACATCTAAGCCCGCGAGGAGCTGTGTCGCGGTGAAGGACATTCCGAAAGGCGCGCTCTGCGAGATCGAGTGCATCGCTGAGGCGTAACAGCAGCGGAGGCCATATGGCCCAAGGCGCGCTGCCAAGCTGAATGGCCCATAGGGCGCTGCCCGGCTGACTGACCGCGGTGCGCTGCCGGGTCTAGAGAGCCCGCGGCTGTGCCGTGAATGCGGAATACTTACAAAATGTTAAAGCGCCGGGGAGCATTTTCTCCGGCACTTTCGCATGTTCATAAAAGCATGTTATGTTCAAAGAATGGAGCTGAGCGGGCGATGCTGTATTCAAACGCTTATATTTTCCAAGGTAAAGAAGGATTTATTAAGGGAGCTCTTCGCGTGTCGGGCAGCAAAATAGCGCAGGTGATCCGCGGGGAAACCGGACCGGATGTGACCGACCGGGATCCGGAGACGGACCTTCATGGGATGTATGTGATCCCCGGACTTGTGGACATCCACTCGCACGGCAATTCCGGACACGATTTTTCCGACGGCAGTCTTGAAGGCTTAAAGGTCATGGGCAGATTCGACGCGCAGCATGGGATCACATCATTTCTGCCGACTTCCATGACGCTTCCCTATGACAGGCTGGAAACGGCATTCCTGACTGCAAAGAGATACAGAGAGGAATGGGATGGGACTTCTTCACGGCTGGCCGGAATCCACATGGAAGGACCTTTCTTTTCGGAAAAGAAGAAGGGCGCCCAGAACAGCGCCTACCTTAGGCTTCCGGATGCTGCTGCGGTCATGCGGCTCCAGGACGCGTGCGGCGGTCTCATACGGATCGTTGACGTCGCCCCTGAACTCCCCGGCGCAGAGGCTTTTATTAGAAAAATAGCGCAGCACTGCCGCGTATCAGTTGCGCATACGGATGCTTCCTACGAGGACGCGGTCCGCGCCTTTGACGCGGGCGCTTTACATGTGACGCATCTGTTCAACGCGATGCCGTCCCTGCATCACCGGAAGCCGGGGGTGATCGGTGCTGCCGCAGAAAGGGACAATGTCACTGCGGAACTGATCTGCGACGGCCTGCACGTCCATCCCAGCGTCATCCGGCTGGCATTTAAGCTGTTCGCGGGCAGGATCTGCATGGTATCGGATTCCCTTCGCTGTTGCGGAATGCCGGACGGCGAATATGATCTGGGAGGTCAGACTGTCTATTTGCGGAACGGAGAGGCAAGGCTGTCAGACGGAACACTGGCGGGAGATGTCTCCGACCTCTATAGCGACATGGTAAATGCTATTCATTTCGGGGTCCCTTACGAACAGGCAGTTATGTCGGCGACGATCACACCGGCGGCGGCAATCGGCGCGGACCATGAGATCGGGAGCCTGGAAGAAGAGAAGCTTGCGGACTTCGTTGTCTGCGATGAGGATTGGAAGATCGGGCAGGTCGTGATCGGGGGAAAGAGAGTCCTGTAGAAAATACAGCCTGCGGAAACAAAGGCGGAAATAACGGCGTAAAAAAGGCGGAAAGAGTTTCTTTTATGAAGAGTCAACGGAGCAGGAGACTTATCACATTTGCAGGTCTGATCACGGCCATATCCATGGCATTCTCCATGGGACCGGTCAGCGCCGATACCGGAAGGATCGCTTTCCGGGGACAGGAGGAGGCCACCGAATCCAACCTGTCTGTGATCGGGGATACTATGTCCCATAAGATACTGACAATGGCGGAAGAGATCGCGGTCGAGGCGGAAGAGCGCATAGCAGCGATGGACCCCTACAGAGACAGACCGGATATCGATACAGATGACTGGATGTATATTTTGGCAAATCCATGGAATGAGATCGGCGATTACACGCCCGTTCTTGCGTCTTTAGAGGGGCAGCAGTTCGACGAGCGGATCGTGGATGACATGGAGGCGTTCGCGGAGGCGGCGAGAGCCGAGGGGCTGAGCGTACTCTTGTCCTCCGGTTATCGAAGCTACGATACGCAGTCCTGGCTGTTCCGCCGCAAAGCGGACGAGTACGGGGAGGCGGTCGCGCAGACGATCGTCGCAAGGCCGGGGACGAGCGAGCACCAGACGGGATTATGCTGCGACATCACGGACCGGTACTACGCCGAGAAGGGCTGGGACCTGGAGAATACGGAGCTCTACCAGTGGATGAGCAGGCACTGCCAGGAGTACGGGTTCATTGTACGCTTTCCCAAGGGCAAGGAGGATGTGACTGGGATCATTTATGAGCCGTGGCATTTCCGGTACGTCGGCGTCGAGGCGGCGACTTACATTATGGAGCACGACCTGACGCTGGAAGAGTTCCTGGAACTGTATGAATGAGTGAGCGAAAGGCAGGTTTTAACACATGAGACCGGAAGAATTCCTGAAGATCCTGTCGCAGGCTGCCCGCCTGAAGACAACGATGAGGCATTGTTATACAGAAGGAGACAGGAAAGAGAGCGTGGCGGATCACAGCTGGCGGATCGCCTTGATGGCGATGCTCCTTACCGGCGTCGATGAATTCCGCGACCTTGATATGGATAAGGTGATCAGGATGTGCCTGATCCACGACCTCGGGGAGTCGTTCACCGGCGATATACCTACGTTTGAGAAGACGGACACGGATACAGTGAAAGAGGATGATCTGTTCCGGAACTGGGTGATGTCTTTCCCGGAGCCGCAGCGGGCCGAATGGCGGGGGCTCCTGAAAGAGATGGACGCTTTGGAGACGAAGGAAGCGAAGCTTTATAAGGCTCTGGACAAACTGGAGGCGCTGATCTCCCACAACGAGTCGGATCTCAGCACATGGCTCCCTCTCGAATATGATCTGCAGCTGACTTACGGGCAGGAGAACATACAGTTCTCCGAATACCTGAAGGCGTTCAGGGCGCTGATCGACGCGTGGACGATCGACAAAATAGAGAAGGAGTCGGGAAAAGGGACAGTTGCTGCGGAATCTGTTGTGGAATAGGAAATCTTCTGACCTTCCCTCACAATGATAAACAGCTGATCGGAGGACCTGTCTTGGAGTTATCGGATCTGGCCGCCTATGCGGAGGAGAAATACCACATCGAAGAACAGCATAAGTGGGCCGATTTTCCGGGCTTTTCGGTATTGAACGATCCGCGCACCGGGAAATGGGCCGCTCTTTTGATGCGCCAGTGGGACAGCGAGACAGGAACAGAGATACAGCGGTGTGACATCAAATGCGGCAGAGAGGTCCTTGGCGAGCTGAAAGCGCCGTATCTGGCGCCGCCTTTCCGCATGAAGGGGATCAAGTGGGTCGGAGTGAAGTTTGACGAGACGACTGATCCTGAGGTGGTCTTTGAACTCTTTGACACGGCGCTCGAAGACGGAGAGCGCAAGGCGTTCGAGGCCGGAGAAAAGGAGCGCGGCGCGTCACTCATCGTTTTGGAAGAACTGAAGGGACTGAAGGGATTTCGCGGCAGCGGAAAGACGTACGGAGAGACTGCGCTGCCGTCCGCGGACAGCAGGCCGCGCGTCAGAATAAACACTTCCGGTCCCCGCAGCTGGTACGACAAGATCCCTCTTAAGATCCGCGAAATGATGGAGCTCTACCGTCACGGCGACGGCTCTTTCGAGAACAAATGCCGCAATTTCTATGTGCAGGGCAGGTTCATGGAGGACTATGAGGACAACGCGCCATGGACCGGGGAGTGCAGGCGGTATTTCACGACTTACCACGACCTGAATGCAGACCAGCTGAGGGGATATTTTTCATGGCGCACGCGTGTGCGCAGGGGGGAATTCCGCAGGATCCCGGCATCACTCGCATATCTGTATCTCTACGAGCTGCTCAGCGGGATCGGAACGGATTCCGCTGAAGACTGCCTGGCAAAGATGAAAGCATTTGAGGCCGGCTATCTGGACGCCGGGTTCGGCGACCCTTCCATG
>CAMOXN010000139.1 GCA_946629175.1 uncultured Lachnospiraceae bacterium
CGGATGAAGAAGAGGACAGCGAAGCGGGTGCGGCCGAAAGCGCCGACGAAGCTGCCGGGGAATCCGATGAAGCATACGCCGGCGAGCCTGATGTGATCGAGGAGCCGGCGGAAGCTGGCGCTCAGAACGATCTTGTCCTGGATGCGGAAGAACCTGCCGTCATTGCGGCTTCCGCGATCGAGATCGCGGGGAAGACCTATGCGTATGCGGACGTCTCCGAAGCGCCGGAGGGGAGCGATGTCACGATCACGATCGACGGAGAAGAGCACAAGGCGGCGGAGTTCACGGCGATCGGTGATACCGGTATCGTCTATTATTCCGCTGATCCGCTGAGCGGCTCCCTGTACGGGACGGATCCCGCACAGGTGACAAGCTATACGGATTTCTATAACAGCAAAGGCGTGAACGCGAAGGGCGCGGACTATGACGTCATCACCTCCGCAACGGCTTTCTCCGGATACCATGCGAAGGATATTTCCCCGCTGATCGCAAGGAGCGAAGACGGGATCACGGGCATTTATGACAGCGTGGAAGTTGACGCTTCTGCTTATGCGGAGGCTTCGATCCTCAAGGCGGCGGGCAGAACACTGACAGCCGAGCAGGAGAAGGTGATCGCCGTCACGCTCAACGAAGACCCTTCGGCGGATCCCGAAGCGGCGGGCAAGACAGTCGCGGTCGCGAATTCTTCTTACGGCTACAGCTGCAGGTACGGCGACGGCGAGTTCATCATCAACCCGGATGATACAGTAGAAGGGTTCGTCTGGTCGGATTACAAGAATGCGCTGTACGCGGCGACAGTATCGGACGGGACGAATACCACCGGCGCGGTGTGGTGGATCGATCTCTACGGAGAGAGCGCGACATCCGGCCCGCACTACAACAAGGTCGAGATCGCTGTCAACAACGGCACTTCCAAGGGTTCCAACCAGGCGGAAGTGGGCCGCTACGCGGCGATGTACAACAGTGAAAAACAGGAGCTGAAGGCCGGGACATATACCGTCACCCTTTACGCGAGAGGATACAACACGGTCAGCACAGACATCAAGGTGCTTTCCTCTTTTGACGGAGAGGTCAAAGCGGCGCTCTCCGCAGATAAGAAGTCCGTGGAGCTCACCGGGCTCGACGGCATGGAAAACCCGAAGGCGACAGTGACCCGTACGGAAGGAACGGGAAGAAACGCGAAGACATTTACCTATGCTTCGGGCGCAGACGTCGTCGACGGCAAGGTCGCGCTGGATACCTCCGAAAATGAGCTGGTCTACGCTGTGTATACCGTGACGGTGAACAGCGACAATTACGCGCCGGTCATTACGACATTCGAGTACGCGTATTCCGGATATGTCCTCATGAACATCCCTTACAGCGTGTTCTACGGCGCGGAGGACGCGACCGTGGCGGATGTGGACGTCGTCACTTCCGCTACCGACAAAGTCGGCAACTATACCATGACGGGCGGCGCGTTCCATACAGGAAAAACGGCAGATGAGACCGGCGCCGCGGCCGGCAAAGCGAACGGCGCCAAGGTGGCAGGCGTGATCTGGCCCGTTAAGGTCGAGACCATCGAGGAAGCCGCGGCTCTGGGCGGCACGGAAGTGACGCCGGAGACGCAGGTGACGATCGCGGAGGCCCATCACGGCCAGAGCAGCACCTTCAATATGGTCGGCTATGAGGCGCTCGTTGAGCAGCCTGCCTATTCCTACTATGTGCTCCCTGAAGCACCTGCATATTACATGACGCTCAGTGAAGGAAAATTCTCCGCTGTTCAGGGAGAGGCTGTTCAGAAAGAGGAGAATGAGCCTGCCGTCACATTCGGCTCCAACTGGGGCGACGTGCAGATCGTCGTGACTGCAGAGGACGTCTCTGACAAGCTCGTTGACGCGGTCGTACTTACCGCGGACGACGGCAAGGAAGCCGGCCTCTATCATCTCGACCAGATCTGGCGCGGCACACAGCTTGCCTTCAAGGCGGATGTGACAGAGGGACTGAGCGGAAAGACGATCACGAACATCCGCTTCTACTGCATGGTAAAAGACAGTGACACGCAGGATGCGACCGCTCCGGATTACGCGAATTATGTATACGACTACCCGGTGAACATCAAAGTCGGCGCGATCTACACAGGCGCGATGTCGGCAGCGTTCGACAGTGCCAAGCAGATCACCGTGACAGGACTGCCGGAAGACGCGGAAAATGTCAAGGCGAAAGTGTATACCGGCAGAGGCGCCAACATGACTTACCTGACTCCTCTCGTCGTTGATCCCGCTGACGGGGACATAGACCCGGCAGCAGCGGATGTGGCAGATGGCAAAATAGCGATCGAGCCGGGCACAGCGACCAGCGGAGAGACCACAAAGACGTACGGAGAGCCGGTCGACGGAACAACGTACACCGTTGAACTGAGCAGCGATAATTACATCCTCCGCAAGATCACGGCGAAATATGAGAAGCCGGATCAGCAGGAACAGGTCATCAGCGCGGCGGCGGACAAGGAAAAGATCGCGGTCGGCACGACAGCGGCGATCACTGTGACAGGAGCGGAAGGAGAGCTCTCTTTTGCCTCTTCGGACGAGAGCATCGCGACAGTAGCGGCGGACGGAAAGGTCAAGGGAAAAGCGCCCGGGACCGTTACGATCAAAGTGACAGCTGCGGAGACAGACGCATATAGTGAAGGAACGGCAGAGGTAACTGTCCGTGTCGTCCCCGGAAAGACCACCAGGGGAGACATGTTCAACCTGGCGGGCAACGTCAAGGTCACCTGGACAGCGGTACCCGGCGCCAAGTACTACAAGGTATACAGATCCGGCGTCAAGGATCCCGTCATCGTCACATCCGGACTGGTCGGCTGGGACAAGACAGCGGGACTCGAGGACGGCAAGAAGTATACTTATAAAATCGTCGCCTCCACGACAGGCAAGGGCAACGACAGCGGAGACAGCACGCTCTCCTACTCCAAGGTGATGTACCGCCTTAAGACGGTCGCGATCAAGTCCGTGAAGAATACGGCAGCCGGCAAAGTCACGGTCAACTATAACAAGTCAGCGACCGGAGACAGCTACGTGCTCCAGTATGCCGATAACGAGGCGATGAACGGCGCGAAGACGATCGTCATCCAGGGCGCCAATACGACGAGCAAGGTCATCGGCGGACTGAAGAAAGGAAAGACCTACTATATCCAGATCCGCGTACGCAAGAAAGTGGGCGGGATCCTTTATTACACGACATTCGGCGTGAAGAAAAAGATCAAGGTCACTAAATAAGAGAAACATCAGAAAATTCGCCATTAGTTTGAAACAGTCAGCAGGGGAGCACGGGCATTTTGCGATGTCCGTGCGTCTCTGCGTGAAAGAGGACGACATGATCATAGAAAAGAAACCGTTTTCATTTTTGCTGCCGGCAGTACTGACAGCGGCGCTTATCTTTCATGCGCTGCCCCAGACGCAGGCGGTGCTCCGGGAGATTCCCGAAAAGCTTGCGCTGGCCGCGGAGGCGGAGGCCAAAGAGCCGGTAAAACGCAAGGCGGCCGGAGGAGCGGATGACGGCGGGAACGGCGCGGTCCCGGCTGCGGAAGGCGCGTTCACTGACGGCGTATTTACAGGTTCTTCGAACGGATACGGCGGTGAGATCACCGTACAGGTGACGGTCGAGAACGGGCAGATCACCGATATCAGTATCCTGTCGGCTCCCGGCGAGACAGACCCGTACTATTCGCTGGCCCGATCGCTGCTCGATACCGTAAAGCTTAGACAGACCTGGGAAGTCGATACGGTCTCCGGGGCGACCTACAGCTCGCGCGGGATCCTGGGCGCGATCAGGAACGCGCTCACCGGCGAGAAGGTCGATAATGAAGAGCCGCCGTCAGTGGAGCCTGTGGGGACCACGTCGCAGGATTCTTTTAAGGATCCGGCAGCTTACAAGGACGGCACCTATTACGGGACGGCCAGCGGATTCGGCGGTTCCATCAGGGTCGAAGTCGTCATCAGGGACGGAAAGATCGCGGACATCCGCGTCATCGACGCTTCCGGGGAGACAGGGGAATACCTGTCAAGGGCCAAGGGCGTTATTTCCAGGATCCTGAGCAAGGGTTCCCCCAATGTAGACGCGGTCTCCGGGGCGACCTACAGCTCGACCGGCATCATCAACGCGGTCAAGCGGGCACTCAGCCAGGCGGCTGCTGACGGCAGCGGGAAGACGGTCTATCAGGCAGATGCCCTGGCGTCACCCGGCCTAAGAAGTCCGGCCGTTAAACTGATCCTGCCCGACGAGCCGTCGGAATACGAGGATGGCATTTACTATGGGACGGCGGACGGATTCGGCGGAGAGATCGGAGTCGAAGTTACGATCAAAAAAGGCAAAATAGCGAAGATCTCCGTGAAGAGCGCCCCCGATGAGACGCCCAAATATCTGGATAAGGCGAAAGGCGTGATCCCGAAGATCATCAAGGCGGGTTCTCCCGATGTCGACACGGTCTCCGGCGCGACTTACAGCTCAACGGGGATCATCAACGCGGTCAGAAAGGCGCTCATCAAGGCGGCCAAAAAAACGGAGGAA
>CAMOXN010000140.1 GCA_946629175.1 uncultured Lachnospiraceae bacterium
TGGATCTACGCGTACAAGGCGGGATGGCAGGTCAGCGTGGGGTTCATCGTCCAGAGCGCGTTCCTAGCCGTCACGCTGATCCTTGTGGGGTACTTCCTGTATCACGAGGCGCTGACCTGGAACAAACTGGCCGGGGCGGTGATCTGCCTGCTCGGGCTGCTGGTCATTAACTTGAAGTAGGCCGGCTCAAATAAGGAGTTGCAAAATGGGCCTATCGGAAAATCAATCATTAGTGCGGCTGCGCAGAGGCGAGGATCTGACGGTCGGGGAACTGTGCCGGATGATCCTTGCGCTCAGTATTCCGGCGATCGTCGCGCAGATCTCGACGATCATCATGCAGTACATCGACGCCGCAATGGTGGGGAGGCTCGGCGCGGGAGGTTCTGCCGCGATCGGCCTCGTCTCGTCCACAACATGGCTGTTCGGCGGGATCGCGATGGCGGCGGGCATGGGGTTCACCGTTCAGTGCGCGCAGCGGATCGGCGCGGGAGATGAGGCGGACGCCCGCAACCTTATGAAGCAGGGAATGCTGCTGACGCTGGCCGTGTCATTGATCATAGGAACGGCAGGGATACTGGGATCGGGATACCTGCCTGTCTGGCTAGGCGGAGACAGGAGCATCTGCGCGGACGCGTCGCGGTATTTTCTCATCTTTGCCATCTTCTTCCCGATCGAAAGAGCCGGATTCACGGCGGGGAATTTCCTGCAGTCGACTGGGAATATGATCGTACCGGGCATGATCCATGTCGGGATGTGCATGCTGGACGTGGTCTTTAACTTGTTCCTGATCTTTCCGGAGAGCAGGCTTATGGGGATCACGCTCCCCGGCGCGGGGCTCGGAGTCGCCGGCGCGGCGCTCGGGACGGGACTCGCGAGGGCCTGTTCATTGGCTGCAATGCTTTTCTTCCTGCTCGTAAAGTCGCCGGCACTGCATCTGAGGGCCGGCGAGCATGTGCGCTTTCGAAAAGACCAGATCCGCGAGGGCTTCAGGATCGCCCTGCCGGTCGCGCTGGAAAATCTGATCATGAACAGCGCGCAGATCACCTCCACAAGGATCGTCGCGCCGCTGGGCACGATCTCCGTAGCGGCGAACTCGCTCTCGGTGACAGCGGAGAGCCTGTGCTATATGCCCGGATTCGGGATCGCGTCGGCGGCCACCGCGGTGATCGGCCAAAGTATAGGCGCCGGACGTTCAGCTCCGGATACCGTTACAGAACACAGGAAGACGACACGGAAGATCGGCTGGATCATAACGGCGTTCGGAATGGCGGTCATGACACTTTCCGGGATCATGCTGTATCTGGCCGCCCCATTCATGATCGGGTTCTTCAGTCCTGTCCGCGAAGTCGTGGACCTGGGAACGAAGGTGCTGCGCATCGAGGCGTTCGCGGAGCCGCTGTTCGCGGCATCCATCGTCGGAGCCGGCGTCATGCGCGGCGGAGGCGATACTTGTGTGCCGGCCATGATCTGCCTTGCGACGATGTGGATGATCCGCATACCGACGGCGATGTTCCTTGCTCCGCGGATCGGACTAGCGGGCGTCTGGATCGCAATGTGCGTCGAGCTGTGCTGCAGGGGCATCCTGTTCCTTGCGCGGCAGGCGCAGGGGAAGTACGCGAAAGGGTGAAACGGGGGGCAAATTCGTTTGCTATTTCAAACAGGGTGTGCTATTGTGCATAGGAAGAATCACATCGATCCCCTGACACCAAAACGGCACAGGCCGACAGTTCTGCCGGTCACTGCTTTTGCGGCGGAAGTATGGCGGCCTGAAGCGTTACATATGAGAATAAATATGTCAGACTTTGCCGCAGTATCTTGAAGGGGATACTGCGGTTTCTTTATGACAATAAGTGCGAAGCACTTTGACAAGGAGGAAAATATGAAAAAGAGAATGATTGCATTGATGATGGCAGCCGTGATGGGCGCCTCTCTGGCGGCCTGCGGCGGCAAGACGGCGGACGCTTCTTCAGCGCAGCAGGCGCAGGAAGAAGCGGCGGAGCCCGCTGAGGAAGCGGAAGCTCCCGCTGAAGAGCAAAAAGAGGAGCCGGCTGCTGACGCTGCTGAGGCACCTGCAGCGGAAACTCCCGCAGGCGAGGCAACTGAGCCCGCTGAAGCAGAGCAGGAAGCTGCGGCGACCGAGACTGCCGATGGCGCTCTCCGCCTGTTCGTCCTTTCCGGACCGACCGGGATCGGCGCGATGAACCTGTGGGCAGCCGCGGACGCGGGAGAGACCGCTCAGGCCTATAACATCACGATGACCGGCGCGAACGACGAGATCGTCGCGGCCCTTTCAAAAGGCGAGGCCGATGTAGCGGCGATCGCTACCAATCTGGCGTCCACGCTGTATAATAAGACAGAGGGCGGAATTTCCGTACTGGCAGTCAATACACTGGGCGTTCTCAGTATTTTGGCACCTGCCGGTGTTACGGCAGAAGAAGTTGCATCCGTAGCGGATCTCAAGGGCAGGACCATCTATGCTCCCGGCCAGGGCGCGAATCCGGAATATGTACTCCGCTATGTGCTGAGCGGGAACGGTGTCGACCCCGACGCGGACGTGACGATCCAGTTCGTTGGCGAGGGGAGCGAGCTTCTATCCGTATGGCAGAACGACCCCGAAGCGCTGATCATGGCGCCCCAGCCCGTGGCGACCGCTCTTCTGATGCAGAACGAGGGAGCTTCCAAGCTGTTCGATATGACGGATGAGTGGGACGCGGTCTCCGGCGGAGCGAGCCGCCTGATGCAGGGCTGCGTCGTCGTGCGCAAGGCATTCCTTGAGGAAAATCCGGAAGCTGTCGAGACATTCCTCACCGAATACCAGGCATCCATTGAGAAGGCCCAGTCCGATGTGGAAGGAACAGCGGCGCTGTGCGAGTCCTACGGACTGATCCCCAAGGCGGCCATCGCCCAGAAAGCGATCCCGCAGTGCGGCCTGACCTTTGTTTCCGGTGAAGAGATGAAGGAGCAGCTGGGCGGCTACCTGCAGGTGATGTTCGACGCGGCGCCCGCGAGCGTCGGCGGAGCCCTTCCGGGAGATGATTTCTATTATTAATGATTTTGTGCCGGTTTGACGTCGGTCTGGGGGGCTGGACCGGCGGTTAACCGTCGGCGATGGTCGAAATGCAAGTAATGGCCGGTTTGACGTCGGTCCAGTGTGCTGGACCGACGTTCAACCGTCGGTGATGGTCGAAATGCAAGTAATGGCCGGTTTGACGTCGGTCCAGGGTGCTGGACCGACGTTCAACCGTCGGCGATGGTCGAAATGCAAGTAATGGCCGGTTTGACGTCGGCCAAGGGGGCTGGACCGGCGTTCAACCGTCGGCAACAGCCGGAATGCAGGAAAACACCGGTTTTATCACCCATGAATTCAAAATGAAATGAACAAACAGATCCGTTCCAAGGCAATTGCAGCAGGTGCAACTATATTCTGGCTGATCGTGTGGCAGATCGCTGCCGCGGTGGTGAACCGCGGGCTTTTGATCCCGATCCCGACGCCGGTCAGCACCGCGGCCGCCCTTATACGGATAATGACGGACACGGAGAGTCTCACAGCGGTGGGACTCTCCGTTTTGCGCATTCTGGCGGGATTTGTGTGCGCCCTTATCGCGGGGACCATCCTGGCGGTCCTGAGCGCGCGCTTCACTCTGTTCCGCGTCCTGACCGCGCCGCTCGTGCAGCTGATCCGCGCGATCCCCGTCGCCTCGTTCACGATCCTGCTCTTTTTGTGGGTCTCCCGCGGGAAGCTCCCATCGACCATTGCGTTCTTCACCGTGCTGCCCGTGGTCTGGGCTAATGTCGAGAGCGGCATCACGGCCGCTGACAGGGAACTGATCGAAATGGCCCGCGTCTTCGGCATGAGCGGCGCCAAAATACTGAGGGAGATCATTCTGCCCGGGATCCGGCCTTATTTTGCCTCGGCGGTGTCCAGCGGGATCGGATTCGCGTGGAAGTCGGGCGTAGCGGCGGAGGTCATCTGCCGCACGCAGCAGTCGCTGGGGAACCTTTTGTGGGCGGGAAAGAGCAGCATCGACTACGACGAAGTCTTCGCGGTGACGCTGCTGATCGTTCTGCTGAGCGTGCTGATCCAGAAAGCGGCGATGCGGATGTTCCGGGCGGGAACACGTGAGGCTGCCGGCCGGAGCGGGGCGGCCGGCAACGGAGTTGACCGGAAAGCCGAAACGGCAGAAAGCACAGAAAACGGCGTAGTCGCCGGCCGTCATGAAAGAGAGAAGGAGGTTTCCCATGATCGCATTTGAGAACGTCTCCTTCGGCTATAAGAGAGGGATCAATGTGCTCTCCGGGTTTTCCCTGGAAGTGCCGGACAGCGGGCGGGTCTGCCTGTTCGGAAAGTCGGGATGCGGGAAATCCACAGTGCTGCGTCTCGCCATGGGACTGGCAAAGCCGGGGAGCGGCAGGATCACAGGGATGGAGGGAATCGCGGTCTCCGCAGTGTTTCAGGAGGACCGGTTGATCCCGTGGAAGACGGTGCTCGAGAACGTGGCGCTGTTCGCGGACGGGGCGGACCGCGCGGC
>CAMOXN010000141.1 GCA_946629175.1 uncultured Lachnospiraceae bacterium
AGCGGTCGCACTGGTCAGCCAGATCCTTGGCTGCCTGCGCGTCTTCCGGAAGCCCGGACTCGGCCGCTTTTTTCTGAAGCGCCGGGAGATCGGTCTCCCTTACTTCCTTGAGTTTCTTCTTGCCCGCCAGGATGTACATCGACAGCTCTTTAAAGTAAGTGAGGTTGAGCTCGTACATGCGGTCAAGGAGTTCCACGTCCTTAAGGAGCGTCACCTGGTGCTTCTCGAGTTCGTTGGAGATGGCCTCGACGTTCTTTTCAACGGTCGTGTACTTGGTCTTGAGTTCCTGCATCTGGTTGCCCTTTTTCTTAAAGAACCCCATGATGCCCTTCTCATTCTCGTCCAGGTCAAAATTCTTAAGCTGTGTGACAAGGCCGCTGACCATGTCGCCGACTTCGCCCATATCCTTCGTCTTTACGCTCTCGAGGGTCTTCTCTGAGAAATCCGCCATCTTTTTCTGCGTGCCGACGCCGTATGTCATAACAGCCTTCGAGTTAGTGACATCGATCTTCTTGGCGAACTCCTCCACCTGGCGGAGCTCCTCCGGAGTGAGCACGTTCTCTTCCGGTTCGGCCATGGCTGCCTGCGGGGCCTGCGCCGCCTGTGTTTCCGCTTCGTCGCCGAAAGTCAGCGAGGGCGCCTCCGCCACAGCCATCCCCGCAAAGGGATCCGCCTGTGCGGCCGTTCCTGCCGCTGCTCCCTGGTCAAAATTCAGATCCATCTTCTCCTCAGCCATTTTTGTTCTCTCCTTACTTAATTAAAGCTGTATCTTCAGTTGTCTTTGGGGTCATCCGGTATCCCGTCCGTCACTTCTGCTCTTCCTGCATCTGTGCCTGGACGGCGCTGCCGCCGTCTCCCCAGGTCAGCGTAGTGCCGTAGACCTGTTTTTCCATCTGCGCCGTAGTCTGTCCGCTCTCGGCAGCCATTTCCCGCTCAGTGAGTCCGTCCTGCGCGAACATGGTCTGCATAACGGAGATATCGGAGGAGACGTCCCACGCCATGCTCTGGAACAGGCTGTCCAGGAGCTTTTCGAACGCGTCGTTGATCGTATCGAGCGCGTCCTCGATCTCCTTCTTCGTGTTCACGATGTTCTCGCCGTTGACCGTCTGCTTATCGAGCTCCTTGTAAGCGGAGAGCAGTTTTACGGTCGTCGGAAGGTAGTAGCTCATCAGCTTGCGGAGCTCCGCCGCGCTTTCGGGCTGCTTCCTTACCTGCTCCACGATCCGGTCCATCGTGCTCTCGAGCCGGTACAGCTTCTCGGACATCTCCACGCCGGGGATCTCATCGTTGTACTTGTGGATGGTGCGGATGTATTCCCGCCCTTCCTTGATGATCTCTCTCGCGCTCTCGGGAAGATCCGAGTCAGCTTCCTGCACCTTCTCCGCCTGCTGCCTGAGCTGTTCGCTCTGCTCGCGGATCTGCCTGTACTGGTCGTAGACCTCCTCGGTGAGAATGAGCGTCGTCTCCTGGTCATCGAGCCAGGCCTCGGCGAGAAGTCCCTTGTTCATCAGAGCCTTGATGTCCTCGAGAACGTCCTTTCTGGTCCTTCCGGTCTTGCGCGCGAGCTTATCGATCTCAATATACTCCGCGTCTCCGACAGCCTGCGCGTACTGATAGTACCGCTTGACGAGCTCCTTGTCCTTTTTGCCGGTCACGAACGCGTATGCGGATCCCGCGGCGATGATCGCTCCTGCCAAAAGCCCGAACAGCGGGCCGCCGGCCAGACCGCCGGCAATAAGGCCTGCCAGGTTGCTCAGGACCATCGGTATCCCGATGATCATTCCGAAGATCCCGCCGAACATCTTTCCGGATCCCGACGACTTGCTCACGAGCTTCTGCATGAACGGCGTCTTCTGCGTCCTGAACCGCCTCGTTGTCTGCGGCTGCGGCTTGGCGCCGCTCATTCTCTGTCCGTACGCCGGTCCTGCGGCCGACCTGTACCTCCGGTAGGGGTTGTCGTCGTAGGGATGCGGTCCGCCCTGGCCCGCCGTGTTCCGGTAGTTCCTTCTGCGGATGTCCTCCTTCCGGTTCCTGGCATCATACTCCCTGACATCCCTCTGGATGGTCTCGGAGACATCCTTCACCGTCTTTTTTATACTTTCACTCAGTCCCGAATAGTCGTTGCGTCTCACCGCGTCGTTCACGGCATCCACAAGGTCCTCTCCGGCGTTATACAGATCATTGATTCCCATCTTGATCACCGTCCGTCTAAGTCTATTGATACAGAGTATATTTTATCGCATTTAATGGCAAATGACAACGTAAACGTTATCTGTGTAACAGACTGTCGATCTTTGACATCTCCGGGCTGTAGATCCCGGCTTCGGAAGCGGCCTTTTCCATGCGCTCCCTCTGGACCTTAGCGGCCTCCGCGTCGCCCGCCTTCTCATAGGCGCTGTGCCGGAACGCGGCGTCCGCGTACTCAGCCACGGCAGCCAGGTCCTCATATCCCTTGTTCACCATGCCGATCGAGCCGCCGTCGTAATTATAGTCATACACAAGTTCGGAGTACTCCCCTCTCTCCACGTTGTAGTGGGTGGTGCTGTCCCCGAATTTCCGGTCGTAATAGCTGTTCCTGTTGCCGCTCCAATATCCCACTGCCGTGATGATGACGGCCGCCGTCAGGATCCCGATGAGCACATTCAGAAAAATGATCACTTTGGATCTCTTAGGCTTTTTGGGCGCCCTGCTGATATATCTTGCCATGTCCGCCTCCTTACGTATCCTGCGCGCCGTTTCCGGTGAGATCGCTGAGCGTCTTGTCCAGGGCCTGTTCGATCAGGACGGTCCTCTTGCTCTGCGTCAGCTCCCGCAGGGAGTCCGCCTCCTCTTTGGAGAGCCCGAGGTATCTCTCGAACAGGACCTTGAGATCCGCTTCCATCTCCCCGGTGACTTCCTGCACCCTCTCCGGGTCCTCCTCTCTGTCCAGGTAGCGGTCGTCGCCGACACCCTCATAGAAGTTGTTGACGTATTTGCTCAGTTCCTTCACATAATAGCCCCTGTCCGCTCTGTCCCGGGTCATAAAAGCGAGTTCCTGCAGCGCCCGGTAGATGCTGTTGTAGTACATCGACGCGTTGATGATCGTGCGGTAGTTCCTGTAATCCTTGTTGTAGTCGAGCTGGTGTTTCCTGCAGAAGGCGCTGAAAGTCGCGTAGTCCCTGTTATCGAGGTAATCCTCCATCTGCGCGATATACGCGTCGTAGTTCTTCTTCGCCGCTCTCTGTTCTTTTCTCTCGTGCACTGTATAGGGGTCGAAATTCGCGAACATGAAGACGAGCGCCGCGATGAGCACTCCTATGATCGCGAGACGGATCCCGACCGGAAAGCCCCCTCCGCTCGCCACGCTGATCTTTTCGAGAGCCTCCTGTTTGGTCTCCTCGAACTCCGTCTCATACTGTTCCATCTCCATCCGGTGGCGCTGCGCCTGGTCCACCGGCCTTCCGCAGTGCTGGCAGAAGTGGTCGTCAAGCGATACGTCGCCGCCGCAGTATTTACATTTCATAGGGTCTTTTTTCCTCCGCGCAAATTGACTGTTCTGTTCCGCTCCTCATTCCGGAGCGCTTATAAGGACGCGCCCTATCTCTTATCCAGGAATTCCCTGCACTCCCGGATCGATATATAGCCGTAGTTCTCCGTCATTTTTTTCCGGAAGTACTCCAGCTCCTCATCCGTGAGCGCGAACCGGGCCTCCAGGTCCTCCCGCACGTCCGCAGACAGTTCCCGGATCGTTTCGGCGTCCTCTTTATTTCTTGCCTGTTTGTCAAAATACAGTATCTCCAGTTCATCGGCGAGCAGGACGGACCTGTCCTCCGCGGCCTGCCTGGAGTCAGCGCCGAACGTCTTCTCCGATTCCTCCAGGATGGGAATGTCCATTTCCCTGACTCTCCCGAGCAGCCGCAGCCCTTCCAGCAGGCTGTAGTGCTCCCACTCGTAGTACCAGGCCCCGTCTCCGCTCTGATAAGCCTCAAGAAGTCCCTCGTAATCTCCCTTCTCATACATTTCGTCGAGAAGAGGGATGTGCTCCTGGAGCCACAGATATCTTTCCCGGTTCTCCTGATCCCTTCTGGCCGGGCTGTTCCCTTCGACCACCCGGTCAAAAAAGAGCCCCAGGCCGATTATAAAAAGTACGATCACGGCGACGATGCCGATTCTTTTCAGGATGCGGCCCATATCCTGCACGGCCTCTTTCCTCTGCATCCTGTTCGTCTGTCTGATCGTCTCCTCCGGCAGGTCCTCCAGCTTGTCCCTGATCTCGTCCAGATCCTCCAGGAACTCGGTCTCGTCCTGGTGGTCATCCACGGACCCGCAGTAGGGGCAGCGCAGGAGCCCTTCCTCGAAAGAGGCGCCGCAGTAGGGGCACTTCACTATTTTGACCGCTTTTCCGGAAGCGGCGCTCTTCATTCCTGATTCTTTCCCGTTCATCTTATCGTCACGTTCCTGTTGAATCGATTAGGATGCTCCTGCCCGATTGACCGTTGGCCATGGGGTGCATCTTCGTGCA
>CAMOXN010000142.1 GCA_946629175.1 uncultured Lachnospiraceae bacterium
CTGTCGTTCCTGATCGAAGACAGGCCGGTGATCATCCTTGCCGAGGGTATGGCAAGAGTGAACAACAAAAAGTATAAGGCACAGTTCGGTAAGAAGGCCAGGATGATCCCGCGAGAGAAAGTGGAGGAATATATCGGCCACGAGGCCGGCGGCGTATGCCCGTTCGGCCTTAACAGCGAAGTCACGGTGTATATGGACGAGAGCCTCCGCAGGTGGGATGTGGTATATCCGGCTGCGGGCAATGACCACAGCGCCGTGAGGCTCACCCCGGATGAGCTCATGATGCTGAGCGGCGCCGCCGGATGGGTGGATGTCTGCGGGTGAATATAGGAGGGAACTCTATTTTGAAAAAGAAAAGATCGATGAACCGACGTCTGGCAGTCATGCTTGCCGCATTGATGCTCACTGCGGCGGTCCCGGGATTATTCCTCAGCACGTATGCGGCTGAAGCGGACGCAGCTGTCACCCCGGTCATCGCACTGACTTATGTGCCGGCCTATGGCGAGAACGCACCTGTCACAGGTGTGGTATTTACAGAAGACAGGAGCGCGTTTGATCCGGCGGATTACAGGATCTCCCTGTTCGTACAGCCCTCGGAGGGCGCGCAGTGTTATCCTAAACCGACCTATGATCATCCGTACACTGATCTCGGAGATGACGGGACTTTCAGTGCTGTGTTCAACACAGATCCGGAAGGGAACGACCTGAAAGCAGAGATCTTCCATATCATGCTGGTCCCGTCCGATCATACGCCCGGGGAGTATCCTGCAACACGGGAAGCAGCGCTTGATTATGTCAAGGTGGTGAGAACGAAGAGCGGGAACATCACGGTCACGCCTGAAAGAGAGGCGCCGCCTCCGCCCGGCGCGGAGCCGGCGATCAACGTGCTGCTTCCGGTCTCAGAGGACAAGATCGCGGTCGACGTAGGTTTTTATACCGACGGGAGCGAGCCGGGCAGCCCTCTCAGCGAAGCGCTGATCCGGCAGCAGCTGACGGCCGTGCTGCCTTTTGCCGACACCGTCCGCTTCTACAAAGCCGGCGGAGAGGAATATAAAGCGTACGGCATCGCGCGTAAAATGGGATTCAACGTCGTCGGTACAGCCTATCTGTGCGGCAATGAGGCCGAAGACAAGGAGGAGATGGACGCGCTGATCGAGCACTGCAACAATGGCTTGGTAGACGTGGCGGTCGTAGGCAACGAGACGCTTCTGGACACGGGCAGCGGCCCTAAACTGACGGCCCGCCAGCTGGTCAGGGATATTCAGTATGTCCGGGCAGGACTGACAGACAGCTCCATTCCGGTCTCGACCTCCGACAGCGTAGATGTTCTGCTCGCGAATTCCTCGGTCAGGAACGCATGCAACCTGATCATGCCCAACTGCTATCCCTTCTGGGGAGAGACGCATATCGACAACGCGGCGGCAGCTTTCGTGAATTCGATCGATGCGCTCAAATCGGTGAGCGGCGGCAAGCAGGTGCTGATCTCCGAGACCGGCTGGCCGACAGGCGGCGGATCGAACGGCAGCGCGGTCCCGAACGAAGAGAACGCGGCTCGGTATTTTGAGCAGATCAGGGAATGGTCGCTGTCAACAGGCACGCAGGTGCTGTATTTTGACGCCGCTGACGAGCCGTGGAAGGCAGGCCCGAACGGAGAAGGCGATGTCGGATCGCACTGGGGCTTTATGACGACCGGGTTCGAGCTCAAGGACGGTTATGCAGGCCTTTCGTTCTTTGACCGGGGCGGCAGTGATGTGCAGTCGATCGAGAACGCCGAGATCACAGGGATCGCGGATAAGACCTATACCGGGAGCAATGTCATGCAGGAGCTGACTGTGAAGATCGGTTCCGTCACGCTAAGGAGCGGAACGGACTACACAGTATCGTACAGCAGCAATGTGAACGTCGGAGAGGCTTCCGTGACAGTGACCGGCAAGGGAGATTACGAGGGGACTGTCACGAAGAAGTTCCTGATCCTCCCGGGCACGACCTCTAAGGTCACGGCCAAGAACGTCAAGACCGGCATCAAGCTGAGCTGGGAAAAAGTCGCGGGAGCGACGCATTACCGCATCTACAGGGGCAGCAAGCTGCTGGCCACGACTTCCAAGCTTGAAATGACGGACCAGGAGGTCGTTGACAACATAGGCAAAAAATACACATACAAAGTCTATGCGACTGCAAGTAAGATCTGGGACAGTCCCAAAGCAAGATCAGCGACGATGTACCGCCTCAGGCCGGTCGGGATCACATCGGTGACCAGCACGGAACCGGGTAAGATGACGGTCAAATATGGTTACGGAGAAGTCTGCACGGGTTATGTCGTGCGCTACGGCCTCAAGAGCGACATGAGCGACGCGAAGGTCATCACGGTCTCGGGAGCCGGCACGACAACGAGGACGTTCAATAACCTGACAAAAGGAAAGACTTATTATGTGCAGGCAAGAACGTATCTGCTCGAAAACGGTACCAGGTACTATTCCGCCTACAGTTTGACGAAATCCGTGAAGATCATAAAATAAGAGACCCGAAGGGTGTGGATGCAAAGGTGCAGCCGCCGCTTCTGTGCTATTATAATAGCAGAGCGGCAACTGCACCTTATTCAGTTCCTTTTATTACAATATAGCGTGAGGTTATTCTATGAGACTTAAAGACGCGATCGCATCCCTGCAGCTCGGCAGGAAGAAAGAATCTGTCATTCATGAACTCAGCACGGTCTGGTCGGAGCAGGCGGATTACAGCCCGCAGGCGGTACCACTGCCGGAATATCCGAGGCCGCAGCTGCGTCGCCCGGACTGGAGATGCCTGAACGGCTGGTGGGACTACGGGTTCAGCCCTGCTGGGCAAGCTGTCAGGGCATCACGGGGCCGTGCGAACGGCAAAATAATGGTGCCTTTTTCTCCGGAAACAAAGCGTTCAGGTGTTGGAAAGACGCTGAGGCCGGGTGAGATCCTCTGGTACAGAAGGACTGTCGAAATCCCGGACCTGCCGGAAGGAAGACGGATCCTTCTTCATTTCGGCGCAGTGGACGAGCGATGCGCAGTCTATTGGAACGGCCATAAAGCGGGAACACACCGGAACGGATATCTGGCTTTCAGCTTTGATGTGACGGAATTTGTAAGGCCCGGCGCCAATGAACTGAAAGTCTTCGTGCGCGACGACACTGACGAGGGGCATGAGTGCCGCGGCAAGCAGACCCTTTCGCCCGGAGGTATGTACTACCGCGCGCAGAGCGGCATCTGGCAGACAGTATGGATGGAAACGGTCCCGGAAGTCTATTTGAAGGACCTTAAGATCACTCCGCTGCCCGAAGAGGAAGCGGTCGAACTGGATCTCGGCTTTTGCGGGGAGCCGCGGGACGGGCAGGAGGTACGGATCACGGTCGGAGATCCCGCCACGGCATCAGTCGGAGAGTCGACTGCGGCAGCTGTCACATATCCGCTGCAGTCCCGCGTCAAAGCTCGCGTCCCGGTCCCGGATCCGTCGCTGTGGAGCCCGGAGCACCCCGTTCTGTATCCGTTGCGCATCGAGGCAGGTTCCGGCGGGAACAGCGACAGGATCGAAAGCTACTTCGCCATGCGCTCTTTCGGCATTGGGACGGACGAGGACGGAAAGACCCGTCTTCTCCTGAACGGTGCGCCGTATTTCTTCAACGGGATCCTCGACCAGGGCTACTGGCCTGAGACCCTGATGACGCCGCCTGCTGACGAAGCGCTCGTCTTCGACATCGAACAGATGAAGAAGCTGGGCTTCAACATGCTCCGCAAACATGTCAAAATAGAGCCCGCCCGCTGGTACTACCACTGCGACCGGATCGGGATGGTCGTCTGGCAGGACATGGTGAACGGCGGAGGCCCGGTCCCTAAACTCCTTGAGACCTATCTGCCGACGGTCTTTCCCGCGATCGGCACGCACCTGCGCGACAGCCACTATAAGCTGCTGGAAAGAGAAGACAAAGGGGCCAGAAAGCGGTTCGAAAGAGATCTTGTCCGCATGATCCGCCAGCTCGGCAGCTGCCCGTGCATCGGGATGTGGGTCCCTTTCAACGAGGGCTGGGGGCAGTTCGACGCTCTCCGGATCACGGATATTATAAGGAAAGAGGACCCGTCCAGGCCGATCGACCACGCG
Organism: uncultured Lachnospiraceae bacterium; assembly: GCA_946629175.1. Lineage (GTDB taxonomy): Bacteria > Bacillota > Clostridia > Lachnospirales > Lachnospiraceae > CAG-791. Next base: position 4,123 of record CAMOXN010000142.1, read on the forward strand.
AGCGGATGGTTCGACCAGGGCGGAGGGGACGTGCGCAGTGTGCACAACTATTTCCGACCGCTTGCGGTAGAGGAAGACCGGCGGTCCGGCCTTCCTGCCGGAGCGGGGGACAGCCGGAGCGGCGATGAGGCCGCAGGGGAACGCAGGGCCAGGGCTTTCGTGATCTCCGAGTACGGCGGGACCAACTGCCAGATCTCGGAGCACTCCATGAGCGAAGAGATGTACGGATACCACAATGTGACGAGAGAAGAGTTCCCGAAGGCATTCGCGGAGACCATGGAAAAGATCCGAGCGCTCTATAATGACGGACTCTGCGGCGCCGTGTACACACAGGTGTCCGACATAGAAGAGGAGACGAACGGTCTTTTGACCTATG
>CAMOXN010000143.1 GCA_946629175.1 uncultured Lachnospiraceae bacterium
AACAAGGAAGAGGGCGTTCCCGGCTGCATTGCCAAAGGAATCAGGGCAGACGTTGCGTCCCGCATTTACGACACGATGATGGACTTCGCCAAGTACGCGTTCAACAAGTCGCACGCGGCGTGCTATGCGGTGGTGGCCTACCAGACGGCCTGGTTAAAATACTACTACCCGACAGAGTTCATGGCGGCCCTCATGACTTCCGTCATCGATTTTCCGACGAAGGTGGCCGGCTATATTTTGACATGCAGGAGCATGGGAATACGACTCCTCCCTCCGGATATCAACGAGGGAGAGGCGGGATTCTCAGTATCGGGCGGCGCGATCCGCTATGGTCTGACAGCCATCAAAGGCGTGGGCAGGCCCGTGATCGACGCGGTGATCAGAGAGAGACAGGAGAGAGGAAAGTTCAAGGACCTCAACGATTTCCTGTCCCGGATGATCTTAAAGGACCGCGAAGTCAACAAGCGCGTCGTCGAGAATTTCATAAAGGCGGGCGCCCTGGACTGCCTCGGCGCGACGAGAAAGCAGCTGATGAGCGTCTACATGCGCATGATGGACGACCTCACGAACTCCAAAAAGAACGACATGGCGGGTCAGCTCTCCCTGTTCGATTTCGCGGACGAAGAGGACAAAAAGGACTACATTGTCTCGATGCCCGACATCGGCGAGTATCCCAAGGAGCTCAAGCTGGCGTTCGAAAAGGAAGTGCTCGGTATCTATGTCAGCGGCCATCCGCTCGAGGAGTACATGGGCCTTTGGAAGCGCAATATCACGAACCGGGTCTCCGACTTTATACTGGACGAGGAGACCGGCACGAGAGTCACAGATGGCGACAGGGCAGTCGTTGGCGGCATGATCACCGCCAAAAAGATCAAATACACGAAGAACAACAAGGTCATGGCCTTCCTTGATGTCGAGGACATGACGGGGACCATGGAAGTCATCGTCTTCCCCAACACCTACGAGAAGGAGAGCGCGAAGCTGGAAGAGGACAGCAAGGTCTTCCTGTTCGGCCGGGTCTCGCTCGAAGAGGAGAAAGACGGCAAGCTGATCTGCGAGAGAGTGGTGACCTTCGATGAAGTCCCGCGCAGGCTGTGGGTACGCTTTGCCGATATCGAGGCCTGGAAAAGCGGTTCCGCCGACCTCATGCGCATTATCGACGAGCACGGCGGGCGCGACAAAGTAGTGATCTTTATCGAAAAAGACAAGCTCAGGAAGGAGCTGCCGCCCGGACAGGGCGTCAGGGCCGATGAGGCGCTGGTCAGGGTGCTCTCGGAGCGGTTCGGGGCGAAGAATATTGTGCTGGCATGAGCGAGAATGTTTGCAATGAGGACGAGATTAGGATAAAATGTTAATTGGTAGGTTTTAATAATGAAATAAACCTGAAGGTGCGGAGGTTCCGATTATGGCGAAGGAAATTAAAAAGATCGGTGTATTGACCAGTGGCGGTGACTCGCCCGGAATGAATGCTGCGATACGTGCGGTTACCAGAGAAGCATTATTCAATAAGTGCAAGGTCGTCGGGATCAAGAGAGGCTACAAAGGCCTATTGAACGAAGAGTTCAAGGAAATGAAGTCCATAGATGTTTCCGGCATCATCCATCAGGGCGGCACGATTCTCGGGACTGCAAGATGTCCTGAATTCAAGGAAGAGGAAGTGCAGCAGAAGGCGGCAGATATCTGCAACAAACACGGAATCGACGGCATCGTTGTTATTGGCGGTGACGGCTCTTACCGCGGCGCGCAGGCGCTTTCCCGCCATGGGATCAACACGATCGGCCTGCCCGGCACGATCGATCTGGATATTGCTTGCACGGAGTATACAATCGGCTTTGATACAGCTGTCAACACGGCGATGGAAGCGATCGACAAGGTCAAGGATACGTCATCCTCTCACGAGAGATGCAGTATCATCGAGGTCATGGGCCGCCATGCGGGTTATATCGCGCTCTGGTGCGGTATTGCGAACGGTGCGGAGAACATCCTGATTCCCGAGAAGTATGACTACGACGAACAGAAGATCGTTGACAATATCATTATCAACAGACGGCTCGGAAAGAAGCATCACCTGATCATCAATGCAGAGGGAATCGGACATTCCACCTCTATGGCAAGAAGGATCGAGGCTGCGACCGGAATCGAGACACGCGCGACCATCCTCGGATACATGCAGCGCGGCGGTTCGCCCACCTGTACGGACCGCTATTACGCGTCGATCATGGGCGCCTATGCGGCAGACATCCTTGTGCAGGGCAAGACGAACCGTGTCGTATGCTACAGAGGCGGACAGTTCGTCGATCTCGACATCGAAGAAGCTCTTGCAATGGATAAGGTAATTCCGGAATACGAGTACCAGATCAGCCAGCATCTGTAAAATCTCACAATCATCCAGGCCGGGCGGAGGTTTTCGCCCGGCCTTTTCTTTGGCTTATTCAGGAGAAACGAAATGATCGAGAAGATCACATCCGCGACAAATGCACGTGTCAAAAGACTGGCAGCCTTGTGTAAAAAGGCGAGACTGAGGAAGGAAGAGCAGGTCTTTCTACTGGAAGGCGAGCGGCTCTATACGGATACACCACCGGCATTTATGAAGGAAGTCTACATGACAGATGAGTTCCTTCATGATAAGCTCGGCGGGAAGGCGCCGGAGTACTGCACGATCCTGACGCCGGAGATCATGCGGAAAGTGTCGGATACAGAGACGCCCCAGGGTGTGCTCTGTGTGGCGAGGATGCCGCAGTATAGGATGGAGGATCTGCTGGGTGCACTGCCTGTCCCGGCAACTGTTTCAGCCCAAAATGATATGTCATGCGTTGATCCCGAAGGCAAAGAGTATAGAGAAGAGCCGCTCCTCCTGATCCTGGAGAACATTCAGGACCCGGGGAACTTGGGGACTATGATGCGTACAGCGGAGGCAGCCGGCGCTACAGGCGTCCTGATGAGCAGGGATACAGTGGATCTGTTCAACCCCAAGACTGTCCGGGCAACAATGAGCGCGATCTTCAGAGTACCGTTCCTGTATACGGATGACCTGATCGGGGAGATGCGGGCGCTCAGGGATGATTACGGTGTCAGGATCTTCGCGGCTCATTTGAAGGCGAGCCGCCCGTATGATGAAATCAATTATTCAGGGCCGTGCGCTTTTTTGATCGGCAACGAGGGGAACGGGCTGACAGACGCAGCCGCAGACGCGGCGGACGCGAGGATCCATATCCCGATGAAAGGGCAGATCGAGTCGCTCAATGCCGCGATGGCTGCCGGGATCCTGATGTTCGAGGCGTCAAGGCAGAGAAGGGCACCGGATCATTCGGTTTAAAACCGGCTCAGCCGGTCCCGGTTCGTTCACATAAATGTCATTTGACAGTTTCCCTATATGTGTATATATTGTGAATCATAAACAAAAATCAAAGGAGGTGGTGTAAGTGTCATTGAACATGATATATGTTTGGCTGATCGCGATAGCGCTTCTGTTATTGGTTGAATTTGCTACTTCAACGCTCACGACGATCTGGTTCGCCGGAGGCGCCCTGATCGCTTTGATCTGCGCCTTCTTTGGAGGACCGCTGTGGCTTCAGGTGATCCTGTTCGTGGCAGGATCCATCGTTCTTCTTTTTATGACCAGACCCCTGGCATTAAGGTTCATGGACAAAGGGTCGGTCCGCACAAATGCTGACAGCCTGATCGGGAGAGAAGCGGTGGTCACAGAGAGGATCGACAACCTTCGCAGCACCGGCGCTGTGCAGGTCAGCGGGCAGGTCTGGACGGCCAGGTCCGTCAACCCGGAGCACACGATCGAAAAGGACGAGATCGTCATGGTCAGGGCAATTGAAGGCGTGAAGCTGATCGTCGGCAAGCGCATCGAGCCCGAAACGGAAGGCGAGTAAGCCGGAAGAACGGAACTGTTTGAACGTTTATTATTCATCATAAAGAAAGAGGTATAAAATGGGCGGAATCATTACAATTGGAATCCTTGTTGTCATTCTGATCATATTTGCGATTTCCTGCATCCAGATCGTGCCGCAGGCACATGCGTACGTTATTGAGCGTCTGGGTGCCTACAGCGCGACATGGGGCGTGGGCCTCCACTTCAAGATGCCTTTTATTGAGAGGATCGCGAGGAGGGTCAACCTCAAGGAGCAGGTCGTGGACTTCCCTCCGCAGCCTGTTATCACGAAGGATAACGTCACGATGCAGATCGACTCCATCGTGTTCTTCCAGATCACGGACGCCAAGCTTTTCACATACGGCGTGGAGAATCCGATCATGGCGATCGAGAATCTGACAGCTACGACACTGAGAAATATCATCGGTGAGCTGGACCTCGATGAGACCCTCACTTCCCGCGAGATCATCAATACGAAAATGCGCTCACTGCTTGACGTCGCGACCGATCCCTGGGGCATCAAGGTGACCCGTGTCGAGCTCAAGAACATCACTCCTCCTTCCGCGATCCGCGAAGCAATGGAGAAGCAGATGAAGGC
>CAMOXN010000144.1 GCA_946629175.1 uncultured Lachnospiraceae bacterium
ATTATGACAGAGGCGGATCAGAGGAGCAGGGAAAGAGAAGCGCGGATGAAAGAGCGGTTCCGGAGGAAATCGTCTCATACATCTGTCCGCTACTTGCGGAAGATGAAGGAACTGGGCGGCGCGCCGGAAGAATTCACTCCTTTTATGGAAACGCTGGATCGAATATATACAGGAATGGAAAGCGCGGATATCCCGGCGGATGTTCCCGCGGTAGGCACTTACTGTGTGATGGCGCCGCAGGAACTGATCTATGCGGCCGGGGCGCAGCCGGTCAAACTGTGCAGCGGCAGCTACACGGCATTTTCCGTGGGAGACGGCGAGGTCCCCAGGGACGCCTGCCCGCTGGTGAAGGCGGCAGAAGGATTTATGAGCGCCGATACGATGCCGCTGTACCGCGACGCAAGAATGATGGTCGTGCCGGTCACTTGCGACTGCAAAAAGAAGATCGCGGGGATGCTCTCCAACAAGAAGGAGGTCGTAACGCTGCATGTGCCGGTGAAAAAAGAAGACAGCGATATTGAGCTGTATATGGAAGAGCTCTATTTTTTCATGGAGAAGCTCGAAGACCTGACAGGAAAGAGGATCACGTACGAATCGCTGACGGCGGCCATGCGCATGACCGGGCGCGCAGCCTATGAGCTGTCCCGGTTCCTCTTTTATAAAAAACAGATGCCGTATCTGATCCGCGGGACCCACAGTATGGCGGTCATGAACGCGGCGGCGTATATGAACGCCGGGGTATGGGCGGACCATTTGAAGGCGCTCAACTGGTCCCTCGAAAGAAGGGTCAGAATGGGAGAGACCGTTACCAAAAAACAGCTCCCGCGGATCATGATCACGGGATCGCCGATCATATTTCCCAATATCAAGATCCCGCTCCTCATCGAGGAAATGGGAGGGATCGTGGCGGCGGACGAGACATGTATGGGAGAGCGCGGGATGTCCGATCCCGTTGTTCCCACCGACGACAGCTTCGACGGGCTGATCCGCGCCCTGGCAGTGCGCGCGATCCGGCCGTGCACATGCCCGACATTTGCGGACAACAAACAGCGCATTTACAGGATCCGCCAGATGATCATCGACCATCAGATCGAAGGGGTCGTTTACCATGTGCTCCGGGGATGTCTTGTCTATGACTTTGAGTACAGGAAGACGGAAGAGGAGCTCGATAAACTGGGGATCCCGGTGATCCGCCTGGAGACGGATTACAACGAAGAGGACATCGAACAGCTGAGGATACGGATCGAAGCGTTCATAGAGATGATCAAGCTGCGGAAAGTGAAGGAAAAGCACCGGACATAAGGAGGAGAGGATGGAAAAGTATTACATTGGATTGGACGGGGGCTCGACCTATTTGAAAGCCGCTATGATCAGCGGGCGCGGTGTGGTCGACACGATCGTGCACAGTACCGGGATCGACAACAACGGAACGGCAGAGCGGCTTGTCGCTGAGATCTGCGAGAGGAACCGGGTCTCAAGAGATCAGGTCGGAGGCATCATGGCGACTGGATACAGCCGCAAGATCCTGGAAGCCGCGGACGATGATATCTCCGAGATCACAGCGCACGCGTACGGGATCCGGATGACGGCGCCTTCAGATTACCGCCCGGGGATGATCATCGATATCGGCGGGCAGGACAGCAAGATCATTTACCTGGATGAGCGCTATACGGTGAAGAATTTCACCATGAATGATAAATGCGCGGCGGGGACGGGAAAGTTCATGGAAGTCATTGCGCAGATCCTTGAAACGACGATCGATCAGGTCGGCCCGCTCTCCCTTGGTGCCAAAGAGCCATGCGATATCAACAGCACCTGCGTCGTTTTCGCCCAGTCAGAAGTCATCTCGCTGATCGCGAGAAAATACGACCGGCGCGATATTTTGGCAGGGATGCACCGGTCGATGGCGCGGAGGATCGTCAAGATGATGAAAAAGAGCGAAAAGCGCGGGGATATCCTCATGACGGGCGGCGGAGCGTTGAATATCGGCCTCAGGAGGGCCTTTGAGGATGAGCTGATGGAAGACATTTTCGTCGCGGATCATCCGCAGTTCAACGGCGCGATCGGCGCGGCGCTGATCGCAAGGGAAAGGAGCGAGTGATATGGGAGGAGCGGCACTTCTCACTGCCCTTGCAGCGGCAGGAGGCATCGGAATGGGATGCGGGACCTGCTGCGGGTCGGCGGCAGGAGCCTTCTTTTCCGGGTATCTCATGACGCATGCCAGGAGCTTCCGCGAATCGTTTGCCGGCTTTTGCAAGTTCTATTTGGGCAAGGTGCTTGCGGTCGCCTCGATCTGCCTTGTCTCTTCGCTCGCGGGCAGCCGGCTGCTGGATGAAGAAGGGTATATCGGCGGGGTCCCGCTGATGAAAGTCGTCGATCTGTGCATGATTGCGATGGCGGCGTGGATGCTTTATGACCTCTATAGAGAGCGTACCGGACGGAAAAAATGCACGCACTGTGATCACAGCGGCGCGGGATCCGCGGCGGGTGAGGACCGCAGCCCGGCTCGGGATTATAAAATGAGCGGGATCGCAATTTTTATCATGGGCGCGGGATACGGGATCACCCCCTGCGCGCCGCTCATCCTGATCGCGGGATACTGCGCGGCACTGCCTTCCCTTCACGCTGTTGCGGTCGGGTCCGCGTTCGCGGCGGCTAGCGCGCTCTCGCCCATGCTGCTCCTGCTCCTCATCTCGGGAGTGCTTGCGGGCAGGATGTACCGCGAGATCCCCGGGTTCCTGAACTGGTTCCGAGCCGCCTGCTACATCGCGGTGATCGTATATTTCGTGTATTCTTTTTTCTCCGGGGGCCTGGTGGCTGCGTGAACGCGCGTCCGGCGCTTTTCGACCGCAGGCCCGGCCTGCGGTCGGCGGCTTTGCGGTCGGCGGCTTCGACCGCAGCCCGGGCCTGTGGTCGCAACGAAACCTAACACAAAACGTGTGAAAATGTCATCTATAGTTGGTGGAACAGACCCGGCCTTGCAATTAAAATAATGTTATAATTAATTGCAAAGGTGGGAATTGTATGAGAAGATACTACGTGGACAACATCAGGTGGGTCACCGTGGTGATCGTAGTGATCTACCACGTGCTCTATATGTACAACGCGGAAGGCATACTGGGAGGGCTCGGCAAGATCACGGATCTGAGCGTCCAATACTATGACATCTTTATGTATCTGGTCTATCCCTGGTTCATGCCGGTGCTGTTCATTGCGGCGGGCATGAGCTCCCGCTATTTTCTGGACGGACATTCGGACAGAGAATTCGTAAAGAGCAGGACGCGGAAGCTGCTGGTGCCGTCGACGATCGGCCTCATCGCGTTCCAGTTCATTCAGGGGTACGTGAGCCTGTCGCTCGGAGGCGCGTTCGCGGAACTCGCGGCAGCGGGCGTTCCCGGGCCGGTCATCTTTCTGATCATGCTCGCCTCCGGAAGCGGCGTCCTCTGGTTCATCCATCTTCTGTGGATCTACAGCATGCTGCTCGTCTTCTTCAGGAAAATAGAGAAAGGCCGCCTTTTAAAGCTCGGCGCCGGCACCCCTTTATGGCTGATCCTGCTGATCTTCATTCCGGTCTGGGGAGCGGGGCAGCTCCTCAACACGCCGATCGTGTCAGTGTACAGGTTCGGGCTCTATTTTGCCTTCTTCTTCCTCGGATACTATGTCTTTTCCAATGACGAGGTGATGGATAAGCTCAAGAGATGCGCTCCCGCGCTGATCGCGGCAGGCGTCGTGCTGTGCGTTGCCTTCTCGGTGCGGTACTTTATCATCGGCGGCGGGATGAACTATGCGGATGTGCCTGTCAACAGAGGCCTGCTGTATGCGGCGGCTGCATACTTCGGCGCGTTGGCGATGCTGGCCGGTATGGCGAGGTACGGAGATTTCCGCAACGATCTCACTGCGTGGATGAGCAGGAAGAGCTTCGGATTGTATGTGTTCCATTATCTCGGGATCTCGTCGGTCGCGCTCTTGATCGCGAAGCCGGGACTGATTCCGGCGCCGGCGGCCTACGCGCTGAGCCTGGCGGCGGGATTCGTATTCGGATACGGGCTGTACGCAGTCATTTCGAGGATCCCTTACTACAGGTGGGCGGTGCTCGGGATCAGAGAGGAGAAGAAAGATGTTCAAGGATAATCTGGTCCAGCTTCGGAAGATGAAGAAGATGACACAGGAGGGAATCGCTGAAAAGCTCGGCGTGACCAGACAGGCAGTCGCCAAGTGGGAAGCCGGGGAGACCGTGCCTGATCTGGACAAGTGCAGACTTCTTGCCGACCTGTTCGAGGTCTCCCTGGATGACCTTGCCAACTATGAGCCGGAAGAGAATATGGGGCTGGGAATGCCGCCGAAGGGCAAGCATTTATTCGGGATCGTGACGGTCGGAGACAAAGGCCAGATCGTCATTCCGGCCAAGGCCAGAAAATTGTTCGATATCTCCCCGGGCGACCGGCTGGTGATCCTCGGAGACGAAGAGCAGGGGCTGGC
>CAMOXN010000145.1 GCA_946629175.1 uncultured Lachnospiraceae bacterium
GGCGGAAGGCCCACGGATATATGGGCGGGAGAGGAGGCGTGAGCCTCCTTTTTTGCGCACAGCAATGAGCCATGCGCAGACAGTGTGGCAGGTGGACGATGAGAGCAGGCTCTCTATTTTGCCGCGGCGTACACCCTCCTTCTTCGCCGCACGCGGTTGATGTGCCTCTCGAAGTCGCCGCTCCTGATGAGCTCGGCGAGAATGTACTGCGTGTAGACGGGCACCGTGCAGGAATAGATGGCGATCTTTTCCTGCAGACCGGCAGCCAATGCGGCCGGCAGGACCATGTAGCCGACGCGGATGCCCGGCGAGACGGTGCGCGTGAAGGTGTTCATGTAGATGACGCTCCGCGCGGGCTCAAGGGAGAAGAGGGTGTCCTCTGCTTTGGTGGACATCGAGAACTCGGAGTCAAAATCGTCCTCCACGATGAACCTGTCACCGCCGGCCGCCCACCGGATGTAGCCGGCGCGGCGCGACGCGCTCGCGGTGATACCGCTGGGATAGCTGTTGAAAGGCGTGACGTGCAGCACGCTGGCCGGCGATTTGTACAGCGCGCCGAGCTTTATGCCCTCGCGGTCCATCGGCAGCATCTCGCAGCGGACATCGCTCGCCTCGTAGACCAGGCGGATCTTCTCATAGGAAGGATCCTCGAGCGCGATGATCCGGTCCCGCCCCAGCATCTGCACGATCAGGTTGTACAGATACTCTGACCCTGACCCGATGATGATCTGCTCAGGCAGGACGCTGATCCTGCGGCTGCGCGCCAGATACTGCGCGATGGTCTCCCGCAAAAGCGCAGTACCGAAGTTGGGCGAGCGTTCCAGAAGATCTTCTCCGTAGTCGGTGAGCACCTTTCTCGCCGTTTTCGCCAAAACAGAGAACGGGAACCGCTCCTGCTCCGGCGTCACGATCGGCCCCCGGACGGGAATGTCGGAGATTTCAAGAGGTGTTGGAGGTTCAGTGGAAGTGTCAGGTGCCGGACTCCTGCCGGTATCAGGAAAGCCGGTGCTGCCGCCGGTACCGGGGAAGCCGGTGCTGCTGCCGGTACCGGGGAAGCCGGTGCTGCCGGAGACTGCGCCGGATGCTCCGTAATCGGCACCGGGGAGGATCGCGCCGCCACCGGAAACGATTCCGGTATCAGAAAGACTATAGCCGGCAATGATATCCGGGGAAGCGACGGGAAAGGTCTCTCCCTCTTTGTAGCAGACAAAGTAGCCGCTGCGCTCTTTAGACCTGATATAGCCTTCGTCAGAGAGCAGGTCGTAGGCATGCTGCACTGTGATCACACTGGTTCCGGTCTCTGCGGCCAGGTATCGTTTGGAGGGAAGTTTACTGCCATAGGGGCACAACCCGCTCGTGATGTCTTCCCTGATCCGGAGATAGAGCTGCAGATAGGCGGGCTGTTTGAGATTGGGGTCAATGCTGTATTGAGGCATGGGGGCTCCTTTTTTCTTGTGAGTTTCCACTATGAATTCATTTCCCGAGATCCTGGTGGAGAGTTTCCGGTCGGTGCTCCACTATGAATTCATTTCCTGGAATTTTGGTGGAGCATTTTCCGAAGAGTGTTCCACCAAGAAGCTATTATCATAAATCCTGGTGGAGGACTTGACTCTAAAGGATGCACTAAGATTGGAATTGCTCGAATCTTAGTGGAGCTCAAGATGATTCGGGCTCCACTATAAACCGGAGTATTCCGGACTTAGTGGAAGCGCTCGGAAGAAACTTCCACCGGAAATTTAAGATAGAAGAGTTTGGTGGAGGATTTGGCGACCCGGCAAGTGCCTTCCGGGCGGGCAATCTTTTAAAATCTGACGAAGCAAATTGCTGAATTCGGCTGGTATTATAAGAATTCCAGATTCTCTCAAAATAATTATAACCAAATGGGCAGAACTCTACAAGAATAAGCATGTGTTAAGGAAAATCTGACTGTCCGCAACGGTTTGCAACCGCCGGTTGCGCAATTTCCAAGCCCGATTGATGGCATGCAAGTGCATATTTCTGTAATCTGAACGCAGAAACCACGAACAACTTGTATTATAATGATGGCTGGCAGCCACAGCAGGCGGCACAAGCAACAAGCAGCCGCAGCAGGCGGGCCACAGCCGATCATCATTGGAAAGGACGGAAAAAATGATTCTTGCGGATAAGATCATAGAACTCAGAAAGAAGAACGGATGGTCTCAGGAGGAGCTGGCTGAAATGCTGGGAGTCAGCCGCCAGTCGGTATCCAAATGGGAGGGAGCGCAGTCGGTCCCCGATATGAACCGGATCCTGAAGCTGTCGGAAGTGTTCGGCGTGAGCACGGACGAGCTTCTGAAAGATGATCTGGAGCTTCCCGCTGAGAGGCCGGTGGAAACAGTGATCCTCGAGACCAGGCGGGCAACGGATATTCCTGAGGCCAGGAATGTTTCTATGGAAGAAGCTGTCTCATTTCTGGATTTCAGGAACAACCATGCGAACAGGGTGTCGATCGGGGTGATGGTCTGTATTTTGTCACCGGTGCTGCTGATCCTGTTGGGCGGAGCACAGGAGGCGGGCATGATCGCATTGTCGGAGAATCAGGCGGGCGGCATCGGGCTTGTCGTCCTGCTGCTTATGGTGACTGCGGCGGTAGCGGTCTTCGTGCTGGAGGGAATCAGAGGAAGCGGGTTTGAATATTTTGAAAAAGAAGTGATCGAGACGGCTTACGGTGTGGACGGCATGGCACGCGAGCGGCGGGAGCGGTTCCGGGGCACGTACACGTGGCAAATGGTCGCGGGCATCGCGCTGTGCGTCGTGTCGGCAATTCCGCTGTTCGTGACAATGATCGCGGCGGGGGATAATGAGGAGTTCGTGTACATCGCTTCGCTCGCACTGCTGCTCGTCTTAGTCGCGATCGGCGTTTTCATGATCGTCCGGTGCTCAATTGTGTGGGACGGATTCCACATGCTGCTGCAGGAGGGCGAGTTCACGCCTGCGCGCAAGGAGGAGAACAGGAAGAATGAGCTCCTGGAAACAGTTTACTGGTGCTCGGTGATCGCGATCTATCTTGCTTACAGTTTTATTACCGGGCGCTGGGACCGCAGCTGGATCGTGTGGCCGGTGGCGGGCGTGTTCTTCGGCGCGGTGAAGGCTGTCGCGGGGATCGTCAGAAAGAGGGGATGATTGGCGAAAGTGCCTTGGAAATCGTCAGAAAGAGGGGATGAAGGGCGAAGGTGCCGTCAGTTTGAAGTAAAATGTGGGAAATTCAGATGGAAGTTGCGGAAACGGGGCGAACGAGGTGGCTCGATCGCCCCGTGAGTGCGTAGAAGCGGGAAATCCAGATCCTTGGTCATCATTCAGGACTTGAGCCGGCGCCTAAGAATAAGAAGTCACAGATTTTAGGAGTCAAGGCTCACCGCCCCCCTGCCTCACACCAGCAGCTGCATCCCGACATCGAACATATTTCCCTCAACACACTCGCTGAGCCAATACGCCATCGTCACGTCGTCCTGGGTGCGCAGCGTGAATTCCGGCTGCCGCACAGCTGTGTGGATCGTGCCGCCCTTGTACATGGAGAGCGGCCGGTGCCAGTCATGGATGAAAAATGAGAACTCAGGGCTGAGCCGCCGCAGGTCCGCGATCATGCGCTTCATCTGCCGGTAGTATTCCTCCTGGATCTCGGAATCCGTGCCGTAGATCTTGTTCGTGACGTCGTTGTAGAAAGCGCTGAGCAGGTAGTCCCGGACCGAGCCCGAATAAAGATATCTGAATCTGCTTCCCTGCCTTGTGCAGACACCGCGATACCAGTCGACAGTAATGTTCCTGCTGTTAGCCCCCATCCACAGTTCCCGCCTGGCATTCCAGACATCCCGCAGTGTGCGCTTCCAGCCCTTGTAAAGCAGCTGCGCGCTGTCCGAGAACAGCGTCACGTCGCGGCAGGAGGGGTAGAACTCGCCAACGATCTGCTCCGCCAGCGCCGGCACCGCGAAAGCCCCGGCGCTCTCGCCCGCGATCAGAAGTTTTGAAGCGGAAGGGAACAGGCTTTTGCCGGTGCGCATTGCAGCGAGGAAATTCTGATATCCGTGAAAATAGAGAACCGCCTTGTCTCCCGGTTTTTTGCCTTCAGGGACGCTGTCCCGGGACACTCTGTAGAGAAATTTGCTGTCTCCCACATGCATATCACCTGTGGCATAGGTGATGACAATGAAATTCCAGTCGTCAAAGGGGTTGTCAGCGCCGTTCCGCGTGATCCCCACACCGATGTTCATGACCTGCGTGAACAGGCGCAGGTTGTTCCAATAGTAGTTGGGAAGCCAGGCGGCCACGCTGCCGCCGTTCACCGGGCGCGCCGCCATGTATTTGTTGATGGCGATGCCGCCGCCGGAGAAGAAGACGCACAGTTTGTCGCTGCAGCCCTTCCGGATATAGATGTGATACTCGGAGCCGTCGCCGCAGCGGCCCTCCGGGATCGGGACC